>CAZOVK010000026.1:0-29208 GCA_964583165.1 uncultured Defluviitaleaceae bacterium
ATACTATTGACTTTTTTTGTGATGTAATGTAAAATTCATACGAGCTAAAACATCAGATGCCTAGAGCATGTGGGGAGGATTTAATGAAGAAAACATTTTCTTTGCTGCTATCGCTTGCGCTTATCATAGCCATAGTCAGCGGTTGTACCACAGGCGGCACGTCGCCGTCACCAAGCAACACACAAAGCGCCACACCCAGTAACAGCGCATCGGCTACCCCCTCCGCGTCGGCAACGCCCGCGGCCCAGCCTTCAACAGACAATAAGCCCGATACATTCATCTATGCTATCGGTGGCGACACAGGTAACGCAATCAACGTTATCACGACCAGTGACCGTTGGGGTCTTATGAGTATTAAGATGCTCTATTCACCGCTCTATACATTCGGCGGCGCAGACAATATTGTTTATTACCTCGCTGAAAGCTTCGAGCCGTCTGATGACTTCTTAACCTACACGGCGAAGCTTAGAAAAGACGTAAAATGGCATGACGGCACTCCGTTTACGGCTGATGACGTAGTGTTCACGTATGAAGCTATGTTGGATGAATCAAACGCCGGTAGTGCGTACGGCCAACTTTTCTTCGGCGGCGAACCCGTTAAAGTAACAAAGGTTGACGATTACACAGTAACATTTGAGCTTGCAGGTGTTTCGGGCGCTTCTATGGAGCTTCTGGGCGGTATCTACATCATGCCCAAGCACATTTATGAGGGCGAAGGTAATATCGAGAACAGCCCCAAGAACGCCAACCCTATAGGCACAGGCCCGTATAAGTTTGCGAGCTATCAAGCAGGCGAATACATCAAGTTTGAGAAGAACGACGATTACATGTTCGGCGCACCGAGCATTCAAAACGTAGTATTCCGCTTCATCGGCGATGCTAACTCCGCTGTTCTTGCTCTTCAAAACGGCGAAGTCAACGCGCTGGCTGTTACACCGGCTGACGCTGATAAGTTTAAGGGCGACGACTCTATAGCGGTTTATCCGTATAGCGAAAATCGTATCGGTTACATGGGCTTCATCTTAACATCACAGAATGCGCAGAACGCCGACCTTCGTAAGGCCGTATTCTATGCGCTTAACCGTGAAGACCTCATCAAAGCGGCTTACACCTCGCTTGACTTCGGCAAACCGGCTTACAGCTTCTTGCCTGTAGCGGCTACGTATTCGACTGATGATGTTAATAAGTATGAAACAAATGTTGATAAGGCTAAAGAATATCTCCAAAAGTCCGGTTTTACGGGCACACTGAAACTCGCTTACACAGGTACAGACAAACCACAATCAGCGTTTGCGGCGGTTATGCAACAACAGCTTAAAGCGGCGGGTATCAACCTTGAGCTTGTAGCGGTTGACCCCACAGCCCTCTACAACGCGCTTGAAGCGAAGAACGCGCCTTATGATATGTACCTCGGCGGCTTCATAATGGGTATTGACCCCGATGCATACGCCGGTCTGTTCATGACAGACGACCCGTCTAACTATCAGGCATACTCAAACCCCGAAGTTGACAAGCTCTTCACAGCGGGTAAGATTATGACAGACGAAGCAGAACGCGAAGCCAACTATGTCAAGCTTCAACAGATTCTTATGGAAGACGCGGTATTCTATCCGATTACGGAGAACAAACGTATACTCGCGATTGACTCACGCATCGGCGGTATCGAAGACGCGAAGTTGATTCCGATTTACACGTTTGAAGATACTTCGAAATTGTTCTATAAATAAGTAGTAGTACACCTAATAATCTGCTATTTCCGGGAATCTCCCGGGAATAGCAATTTTATTAAAAGGAGGATTCATGTTAAGATACATAGTAAAACGTGTTCTACAGGCGATTCCGCTGTTGTTTGTCATCTCTATCGTCTGTTTCGCGCTCATGCATCTTGCGCCTTATGACCCGGTTGACGCAATCACGACGCCAAAGATGCCGCAAGAAACGGTTCTGGCCATGAAGGCTAAGTATGGGCTTGACAAACCTGTTTATGTTCAATATTTCTTGTGGCTCAAAGGGTTAGTGAACGGCGAATTGGGTTATTCAATCGTCACACACCAGAGCATCTCGGAGGATTTGGCAGTACGCCTGCCCGCGACAATGCGGCTCGTCTTGCCCGCGTACATATTAGCGCTCTTTATAGCTATCGGGCTGGGGCTTGTGGCGGGGTTCAAGAAGGGCAAGTGGGCAGATAAGATTATTGACGGGTTCTGTACGCTTGGCATATCTGTGCCTAGTTTTTGGCTCGCGCTGTTGTTTATATTCTTCCTTGGGTATAAGTTGAAGCTGTTCCCGATTTTGGGCATGTATACCATCGGCATGGAAGGGAATTTCGGCGACTTCATGCGCCATCTCATTATGCCGTGTTCGGTTTTGACGATTCTGTTCTTGCCGGAGCTTGTTAGATACATTCGCTCATCAACAATCGGTCAGCTTGCCGAAGACTATGTTATGGTTCAGAACGCATACGGCGCCAGCTCGACGCGTGTTCTGTTCGGGCATGTTTTGAAGAACGTGTTGTTGCCCGTTATTACCTTGCTCGGTATGTCGCTGCCCATTATCGTTACGGGCGCGTTCATTACAGAAACCATTTTCGGTTGGCCCGGCGTTGGCCCATACTTCGTCCGCGCGATTCAGGGCTTTGACTACCCCGTTGTTATGGCGATTTTGTTGTTATCATCATCTATGGTCATACTCGGCAACCTGCTAGCCGACGTGCTTTATTGCATCGTTGACCCGCGTATTAAGGAGATGAGGTAGACTATGGAGAAAACGAGAAACCGCCGCGTGGAGCAGGTTCTGCGGGAGCTGCGCCACAATCGCGGCATTGTAATTGCTTTGGTGATTCTGGGGATTATCATGCTAGGCGCGATTTTCGCTTTCCTGTCGCCGTATGACCCCGACGCGATAGATTTGTCGATTTCATACTCGCCGCCGAGTCTGCAACATCCGTTTGGCACAGACGAGTTCGGGCGCGATTATTTCACGCGCGCATTGTATGGCGGGCGCGTGTCGTTGGCTGTTGGGTTACTTGCCATGGTTATATCTTCGACTGTCGGCGTTATGGTAGGCACAGTCAGCGGGTATTTCGGCGGGTTTGTTGATAATCTGCTGATGCGTTTGGTTGACGTTCTGTCGTCTATCCCGTGGATGGTACTCGTGACGGTTGTCAGTATCTTCTTAAAGCCGGGCATTCAGACGATTATTTTGGTAATAGGGCTGTTTACGTGGATGCACATTGCGCGTCTGGTTCGTGCCGAAACACTGTCGATTAAAGAGCGCGAATATGTTCTTTACGCGATTTCGGCGGGGCAGAGCGCGTATAAGATTATCACTTCACATATTATTCCGTCAGTGCTTCCGACAATTATTGTCGCTTCAACAATCAGTATCGCGAATGCCATCATGATTGAATCGGCGTTGAGCTTTTTGGGCTTGGGTGTCGCTCAACCTATGGCTTCATGGGGCAGTATGTTACAAAATGCGCAAAGTAGCATTTCTAACGCCGCCTATATGTCGGTCTTCCCGGGCTTACTGATTGTCGTAACAGTCTATTCGTTCAACAAACTTGGCGATTTGTTGCGTGTGTTTGTTGAGCCTAAAGTGGGCACGAAGGGGTGATACGATGAGCGAATTATTGAGAATTGAAAACTTAAAGACTACGTTTTATGATAAAGGGCGGCGCATTCAGGCCGTGCGCGGCGTTGATTTGTCTATAAAAAAGGGCGAAGTGTTTGGCGTTGTCGGCGAATCGGGCAGCGGCAAGAGTGTTTTAATGAAGAGTGTCATGGGGATTATCGCTGAGAATGCTAAGATTGAGGACGGCAGTGTGCTGTTTAACGGCAGTGATTTGTTGAAACTGTCACAAAAAGAAAAACGCGCTCTTCGTGGCAAGGATATAGCCATGATTTTTCAAGACCCTATGACGGCGCTTGACCCGCTTAAAACTATTGGCGACCATTTGGTTGAGGTTATTGTAAGGCATAAGAAGATGAGCCGCGCGGACGCGATGAATGCCGCGATTGAGAGCTTGCGGCTTGTCAATATCCCGTCACCCGAGAAACGTGTGAAGCAGTACCCACATGAGTTTTCGGGCGGTATGCGCCAGCGTGTTATGATTGCGATGGGGTTGTCTTGCCAGCCACAACTACTGATTGCGGACGAGCCGACGACGGCGCTGGACGTTACGATTCAAGCACAGATTTTGCGATTGTTGCGCGAGTTACAGGAACAAAACGGCATGAGCGTAATACTTATTACACACGATTTGGGCGTTGTCGCGAGCCTTTGCCACCGTATTGCCGTTATGTATGGCGGTTTGGTTATGGAAGAAGGCACGGCAGACGAGATTTTCTATGAAACGGCGCATCCATACACACGGGCGTTGCTTGCGTCTATCCCCAAGCACGGCGAGGAAGCAAAGCAAAAACTTACGCCGATTCGCGGCACAGCGCCTTCACTCGAAAACCCGCCCACAGGTTGCCCGTTCGCGGCGCGTTGTGATTATGTAACGCCAGAGTGTGAGATAGCAATTCCTGATGTCGTCTCGTTGAGCGACACCCACAGAACGCGATGTGTTCGCGCGCGCGGAGGTGATAAATAGTGAGCAGAGAGAAACTGTTGGAGATAAAGAACCTCAAAAAATACTTCACCGTCAAAGGTGGGTTCATGGGCGGCGAGAAGCGCGTATTGAAGGCTGTGGACGATGTGAGCTTTGACATCTTCAAGGGCGAAACCTTCGGGCTTGTCGGCGAATCGGGCTGTGGTAAGTCAACACTCGGCAGAAGCGTCACGCGCCTTTATGACGTGACGGACGGGCAGGTTGTTTTTGACGGAACCGATATTGCGAAGTTGAACGCGAAGGCGTTGAAGCCGTTTAGAAGCCGCATACAGATGATTTTTCAAGACCCATATTCGGCGATTAACCCATATATGACGATTCGCGAGATTATCCGCGAGCCGCTTTCGATTCACACGAAGTTATCTGGCAAAGAGATGGACGACCGCATTGTGGAAATGCTCGAGAGAGTGGGCATGAAACGCGACGACCTCGACAAATTCCCGTATGAGTTTTCGGGCGGTCAGCGTCAGCGTATCGGCATATCACGCGCGTTGATTTTGCACCCCGAGTTCGTGCTCTGTGACGAGCCTATATCTGCTTTGGACGTGAGTATTCAAGCGCAGGTTGTCAACATGCTTGAAGAGTTGCAGAGTGAAATGGGGCTGACATACCTGTTTGTCGCGCATGATTTGTCAATGGTTCGGCATATATCGAGCCGTATCGGCGTTATGTATCTGGGTAAGATTGTTGAAGTGGCTGACAGTCGTGAGCTTTACTCGAAGCCCTTACATCCGTATACGCAGGCGCTTTTGTCGGCGATACCTATACCCGACCCGATTCAAGCGCGGAGTAATGATGCGCAACTACTAGAGGGCGATTTGCCTTCGCCGCTCAATGTGCCGTCGGGTTGTCGTTTCAGAACGCGTTGCCCGCGCGCAACAGAGCAGTGCGCGGCGGCGGAACCCTCACTAAGCGCGGCTGACAGTGGGCATTTAGTAGCTTGCCATTTGGTGTAGATATAATGGAAGAAAATTAGAAGCGGGGAACGCGGCAGTTGTCGTGTTCTCCGTTTTTGTTTTTTTACACGACAATTGAATTGGGTAAGTTTCTGTGTTATACTTTTGGAAAAGGGAAAAGAGGGCGAATTATGGAGATTGCGGATAATATTTTGAAGTACTATTTGCGTAATGTGAGGTTTATTACGGGCACGGCGTATGCGGGCAAGTCTACAATGGTGGCTATGCTGGCCGAGAAGTACAATTTAGTGTTTTGTGGTGAGAATTTTCATGATGTTGTGCCACGGAGTGTGTTTTCGAGGGAGCTTCAGCCTAATTTGTGTTATTTTGATACAATGAGCGGCTGGCAGGAGTTTGTGAACAGAACACCCGAGGTTTACAGTAAGTGGATACGCGGCGTTTCGGAAGAGGTTGTGCAGGTTGAAATACCGGAACTCATTAAGCGTTCGCAGGATAGAATCGTGATTGCGGATACGAACATCCCGATTTCGGTTCTTAAACTAATTGCGGACTACAACCAAGTCGCCGTTATGCTGTCGCCACAGTCTATGTCTGTTGAGCGTTTCTTTGACCGTGATGACCCGGAAAAGAGGTTCACTTTAGACCGCATTATGGAGGCCGAGGACCCCGAGAAGACAATGGCTAATTTCAGAGCATGTATGGCCATGATAAACAGCAAGGAAGTCTATGACGAATACGCAAACAGCGGGTTCTTTACGCTGGTGCGTGAGGACTTGACGGACACGCGGCAGGAGGTTTTAGCGAAACTGGCCAAGCACTTCGGGCTGGAGTAGTTATTGCTATTCGATTGGGGGATTTCTGAATGGCTGTGATTAAGTGTAAGATGTGCGGAGGTGATATTGTTGTCACTGACGCAACTTATGGTGCGTGTGACAGTTGTGGCTCATTGATGACCTTACCCAGAGCGAGTGACGAGCGCAAGGCCAATTTGTTCAGCCGCGCCAATCACTTCAGACGGCAGAATGACTTCGACAAGGCGGCTGTCGCCTATGAGAATATCTTGAATGAAGACAACACCGACGCAGAGGCTCATTGGGGGTTGGTGTTGTCGCGCTATGGCATTGAGTATGTCAAAGACCCAAAAACATACGCCATGGTTCCGACTTGTCACCGCGTTCAGATTGAGTCTATCTTGTCAGACGCCGATTATCTGGCGGCATTGGAATACGCTCCCGATTATTATACGCATTCGCTTTATGAGGAAGAAGCCAAGAAAATCAGTGAGATACAGAGAAATATACTATTTATTTCACACAAAGAAGCGCCCGTTGATGTGTTTATCTGTTATAAGGAGAGCACAGACGGCGTAACCCGCACAGTGGACAGTCTTCTTGCTCAGGACATTTATTATCAACTTAAAGACGAAAACTTGAACGTATTTTTTTCGCGCATAAGCCTGGAGGACAAACTTGGTCAGGAATATGAGCCGTACATATTCGCGGCGCTTCAATCGGCGCGTGTTATGGTGGTTGTAGGCACGAAGACCGAGTATTTCAATGCCCCATGGGTCAAAAACGAATGGAGCCGCTTCCTTGAATTGTGTAAACAGGATAGGGATAGACTTTTGATTCCGTGTTATAGGGATATTAACGTGTTTGATTTGCCTGAGGCGTTGTCGATACTGCAAAATCAGGACATGAGCCGCATAGGGTTCATGCAGGACTTGTTGCGCGGGATTAAAAAAGTTGTCGATGCGGCTAAGGCCGAGAGGGAACCGACGACACATTCGTTGGTTTCAGCTGTTGCCCCCAGTGTGGAGTCGCTCTTTCGGCGCGGTCAACTCTTTCTTGAAGACCATGACTGGGAGCAGGCAAATATTTATTTCGACCGCGTTCTCGATATAAACCCCGAATATGCGCCCGCATATATAGGCAAGCTCTGCGCGGGGCTTTAATATGAGGACGAAGCGAGCTTAGTCAGACATCACAACGACCTTATGGACTATGGCAATTTTCAGAAGGCTATGAGGTTCGGTGATAGGGAATACAAGGAGATTCTATTGTGGTATAACAGCGCTGTCCTTGAGAGGGTTGAGAGGGAGAGGCAAGAAAGTTTGAGATTGGCCGCTGAAAAGCGATTAGCGGGCATGGTGGCACTTGAGAACGAGAGAAAGGAGCAGATTAAGCGCGAAAAGAAGCGACCTACATATGCTTTGGCTTTTATCAGCATATCCCTCATGGTTTTCTGGATTTCAGTTTCGTTGCTTGCCAACAAGGATTATAAAGGGACTGTTAAGGTTAACAGAACTAACACAACGTCTTCGCCAACGCCTAGCCAAACACGAAGGCAAACGGCAACGCCTAGCCCCATACCTGCGACTGAGGCTGAAAGTCAATATAACGCCGCGATTATTTTTGAGGAGAACGGGCAGTATGCAGAGGCCTATGCGATACTGGATAAAATCGGTGATTATAAGGATTCTTTGAATCGAAAGACTGAACTAAGAAACTATATATATGGCAATATCAGAGCGCTAAACTATAGAAATAGGTTAGTGTCGGAGTTTAATATCGTGGGAATCAAAGGCGACAACACTGTTATGGCCGTTGCCTATTTCGACTTGTTGCAGAAAGTCGATACAACGCAAAAGGAAGTTGAGGAATGGAGAGGTATTGTATCAATAAGCACATCTGGGCAAAACATCATGGGACTAGAATCAAACGGTAGGGTCGTAGCTGTGGGGCATAACTCGTATGGGCAACTGGATGTTTCAGAATGGAGAAATATGGTCGATGTAAAGACGAGTGGTGACCATACTATTGGATTAAGGTCTGACGGCACTGTTGTTGCAATAGGGCGCAATGACAAGAGGCAGTGTGAAGTTTCTGAATGGGCAGATATTGTAGCTATTTCGCTGGGTCAATATAGTTCTATGGGGTTGAAGTCAGACGGCACGGTTGTTGTGGCAGGGGAAGCGTTAGAAGCTTTCGACTATTCGGAATGGACAGATATTGTTCAAATTTCGGCTGGGTACTCACAGGCAATAGGGCTAAAGTCTGACGGAACGGTTCTAACAGTTGGAAAAAACGCATATGGTGCGTGTGATGTGTCTGAATGGGCAGATGTTGTCGCTATTTGGACAAGGTCGTTCTATAATACCTTTGGGTTGAAATCAGATGGCACGGTTGTTGCGGCGGGCAGCAGTAGCGAATGGCTAGACGATATTTCGGAATGGAGCAATCTTGTAGATTTATCTGTAGGTAAAAACCACATAGTGGGGCTTAAATCTGACGGCACTGTCGTCGCTACAGGGAGCAACAAATTTGGGCAGTGTAATGTATCTAATTGGAAAGATATAATAGCGGTTGCGGCAGGATTAGACTGGACTGTTGGGCTGAAAATGGATGGCTCTGTTGTAATAGCTGTCGATAACTACTATACTGATATAATGAATGTGGCTAAATGGAAACTATGGTGGGGAAGACCATGCCTAATCTTTTTCAGGTCATCAAATACGAGGGCGATAACAGCTCGCTCATCTGGAAGCACCCGATTGAGGATTTCAACTTAGGCTCACAGCTCATTGTCCATGAGTCACAGGAGGCGTTGTTTTTTAAGGACGGGCAGGTACAGGGGGTGTTCCCGACGGGGCGTTATATGCTCGAAACGGAGAACGTGCCGATTTTGGGTGGGCTTGTGAACCATTTGATTATTGGTGGCGTGAGTTTTTTCCATTGTGAGGTCTATTTTGTCAATAAGACAGAACATATGGTCAAGTGGGGAACAGACACAAAGATTGAGTATATCGAGCCAAGATACAAGTTCCCGATTAAGCTAGGCGCGAGTGGCGAAATGTGTATCAGTGTCGCAGATTCGCGCGCGTTTCTTACAAAGGTTGTGGGCACGGAGCACGGGATTACAGAACAGGGTCTAATGGGTAAACTTAGGGCGTTTTTGATGACATATTTGAAGACGTATCTGGCTTCTGTGATGCGCGAGCAAGATATCAGTATTTTTTCTGTGGATGAGCATTTGGCCGAGATGTCGGGTGCGTTGTTACAGCGGCTGGGTGGGCATTTTGGGGAGTATGGGTTGGTTTTGGAGCGGTTTTTTGTTACGACGATTGTTAAGCCCGAAGACGATAGAAACTATCAGCGCTTTCGGGAGTTGCACTTTAGACAGTACGCCGATATTGCGGAGGCTCAGTTACGTCAGCAGGTTGTTCTTATTGAGCAACAAACATCCGCACAACGATTGGTTATTGAAGCACAGGGGATTTCGCAGAAACGGCAGATAGAAGGTTATTCTTATCAAGACGAGCGCGGGTTTGATGTTGCTGAGAGGGTGGCGCAGAACCCGGGCGCGGGTAGCTTGGCAGGTTTGGGCATGGGGCTTGGGCTGGTTGGTACTGCGGCGGGTATGGGCGCCGCTGTTGCGGGATTGGCGGTAGGGGCTGTTCCTGTTGCGGGTGGTGATGACGGGAAGGCGCAGGGGCAGAACGAGGACGGTTTAGCGGCGTTTAGGCTAAGGGTTGGGAAATTGAAGTTGATGAGAGAATCGGGAATTTTGTCTGACGAAGAGTTTGAAGCAGAGAAAAAGAAGCTATTAGATACATACATGGAATAGGCGTAACACTTGAGCGTATACAAAAAGGGGAAGTGGTTTTGTCCATTCCCCTTTTGTGTTGCGTTATTTTTTGGTGACGATTGAGCGTAGACGCGCGATTAGTGATATGGTTTCAGCTTTTGTGATATTGCCGAGTGGGTTTAGGTTATTCAAATCGTCACCGAACATGATTTTGTTATGAATGAGGACACTCATATCGCGTGCTACCCAGTCGCCCAGAAGCCCGTAGTCGTTGAAGGCAGTGAGGTTGTTCATGTCCGTGTTCGGGTCAATGTTAAAATCAGCTAGTTTGAATAGTTGGCCGATTATTTTGGCGACTTCTTGGCGCGTGATTTTGCCGTCGGGGCGGAAGGTAAGGTCGTCATAACCCGCAACAACGGAGAATAACTTAGCGCTGATGATGCCGTTTTTGAATGGCGTTGTTGAGGTAACGTCCGTGAATGGGATTGGGGCGGTACTTATGTCATAGATGCCCATTGCGCGGGTAATGATGTCTGTAAATTCGGCGCGGGTTATCGCCTCGGTGGGCGTGAAGTTGGCGTAGTCGCTGATGATACCACTTTGGGCGAATGCCGCGATGTCGTTGTATGCCCAGTTGCCCGTGATTTTGGTTAGGTCAACGGGTTTCTGTTCGGTTATGGCATAGGCGCTGTTTGTCAGTGACCAGACAGTCGCGGTTTTGTTCGCGCCGTTTGTGGTGATGGTCGAGATTACGGGGGTTGTGGTGTTGTCGCCTAGGATTTTGACGGCTTGAAGGTTCGATTTTGCGCTCGTAAAGTTAATAGTGCGTTTGATATAATCGCCAAAGGTCGTGACTTCTGTTTTCTTGCCGTCTTTTTGGATGTAGAGCGCAAATTCAATCGGGGCGCTTTCTAAACCCGCTGTTTTGGGGAGCTCCTTGATTACCATTTCAAGGCTTGCGCCGCTTAGGTTATACTTATCAGACGGAACCTTAGAAACGTCTAAGAAGTAACTCGCGTTTTTAACGCGTATTTCAATGGGCTTAGTCGCCGCTATGAATGCGCCGAGACTTACGTTGTCGATAGTGGCTGAAACGCTTGCATATTTAGTCAGGTCAAGGACGGGTGTAGCGGATTTGGCTGTGTCCGATAGGTAATTGGACTTGAACGTAAGGTTATACACGCCGTCTTTAAGTGTTTCGGTGCTTATGTTTGGGTTGGTGGGCTGGGTGGTTGGGCTCATGGTTGGTCTGGGGTCTGGGGTGGAGTTATCGGGGCTCGTGGTTGAACCCGTCCAGTTGTTGTCGGGCGTGAAGTTTGTATTAGTGCTTTGGTAGACGGTTTCTGTGTAATCAGCCGCGACAAGCTTCATGTAGCCGCCCGTTAGATTGGTGCTTTTCTGCAAGCCCGAAAGGGTGAGCTTGCCGACATTCAGATTCCCGTTTGTGGTCAGCGGGATAATGTTGTCGATATAGACGGTCATGGTGTTACCGTTTGTCTTGACAAGCTTGAAATCAAAATCGGTGCTCCAGCTCATAGTTGCTGATGTGAATGACTTGGAGGTCGTGATGTCGAACTGTATGCTTGTCGTGTTGGCGGGTATGTCTGACAGGCTGACGGTGAAGTTATTCGCGCTCTGTTGTGCTGTTAGGGTGGGGGAAGCCGCCCCGAAAACAGGGGCGGCGATTGATAACAACAGGGCGGTTGTCAGCAGGAAAGTAACGAGCGTTTTACGATTTTTCATGTTACTTACCTCCTGTAAATGTTATGGTGGGCATGTTGTTTTGGTCAGGGAAGATTTGGTACATGGTGTCGCTGCTTAGGCGTTTGTTTGTGGCGATTGTCGGGTCGTCGGTGATGTATATCTCCGCTTTTATATAAGCGGGGAGCACGGATGTTGTGCAGTTATGCTCCGCGCCCGCCGCTATATTGGCTTCGCGCTGAATGTCGGGTACGAACACCCAGATACCGTCAGATATTGTGAACACATTACCGTCAGACGGGATTTCAGCGAAGAGCAGCGAATAGCCGTTTATTGCGCGTTCGCTGTAACTTGCCGCGCCTGTTTCGGTGCTTACGGTCAAGTATTGACCTTTGAGTGATACGAAGTTGTAGAGCGGGTCGCCGCGGTATGTGCCCACGATTATGAGCGAACCCGCTTCAATGAAGTCATCAGTGCCTGTGCCGTAGACTAATTTCTGTGACAGATAGCCGATTTCGGTTATCTCAACACTGTCGCCCGGGTATTGCACGAAGTCGATATTTGCCGTATTGAAGCCACCCAAACCCTCGATTTTTACGGTCAGCGCGTCATATGTCCATATGCGTGTGTCGTTCGTGTTGGGTTTTGAGAAATAGTAGACGTTATCGCCAGCGGATAGGTCGATGGTTTTGGCTGTTGTGTAGTTGATTCCGTCAGTGCTGACGCTTATTGTAGCTGAACCGCCGGCGGGTTTAGAGCTCGTGAATTTGATGCCCGCGATATGCTGTAGGCTATTGAATGTCACGGTGATTACGCCATCAGATTCGACGCTTGACCAATCGTGCGCAATTGTGCGGTCGTATGCCACGCGGGTTTCTTTGCTGTCGGTGGCGGCCAAATTGCCCAGTATGTCTATGGCGTTGACGGTGTATGACATGGCCATGTTGTTGGCAGAGCCGATGACATCCGTGTAGGTGTTCGTCGTTGTGAAGCCAACGGTTATGCCGTTTCTTAGAATCTCGTAGCCTTGTATGAACTGCCCGCCGCTTGTGGGGGTCATGTTCAGGGTTATTGTGTTTCGGTCTGTTGTAATGGCTGTTGTAAAGCTTATTGCCTCGTTGATTGTCGCCCTGCTTAGTCTAAAACGTAGGGAGTTATCGTTTAAGTAATGAATATTTCTTGTTTCGGTCGCGGTGTCCTTTGCCATTTCGGTTTTAGCCGCATCTGACAGCGTTATGCCCCAACGTGTGAAGAAATCGGTGAGGTTATACCCAGAAACTTTTGACGCGACAACGGCGAAACGGTCATCAATGTTTGTGAATTGAGCGGCTGTGCCCGCGCGGAGCGATTTGTTCACGAGGTTGTAGAAGTTATCGCTTGCGCCGTCATATGCCAAGTGTAGTTGCCAATACATAGCGAGCAACATACTCACGTCGTTTGTGCCGCCCTTTGAAGATGTGGCGGTTCTTGTGAATGCATTGCCGTACATGTTGTTTGTTTCAACACGTGAGGTCAGCGTGTTGTTTGCGCCGCCGCGTGTTTGAACATAGAGGGAGTAAATGTTGTTGCTGACTTCGGCTCTGCCGAGGGTGTCAAGCTGATGACCGACTTCGTGCGCAATGCCCCAGCCAAAAAGCTTGTTAGGGGTCGATTCGCCCGTGACGGACGTGGGTTCGCCCTGTATTAACGCCGCGCACGAACCGTAACCTATGCCGATATGTGCGCCACTTGCGTACATGAATGCGTTCGCGAACATGCGCATATAGCGTATGTTGATGCGCGTATTGGCGTTTTGGGATGGGTCGTCAATGCCATGCGTGCGATAAGTTACGCCCACGAACTCTTGCCATGCTAAGGTGTTGTTGATAACGCCCGCAATCTGCGAATCGGTTGTTGAGCCTGCGGAGGTGATGCCCGCTAAAACTTGGTCAGCGGGGAGCGATAACAGGACATTGGGTAGGGAAATCTCCGTGCTGTTTTTAATCGCTGTCATCTTGTTGCCAGTGACTGTTGGCACATAAGCTTTGAGTTTCGTGATATAGTCGGTTATGCGTGTGGTTTTCTGGGCTTCGGTGAGGTTCGCCCAGTCTTTCAGCTCGAGAACGGGAATGAACGTGCCACCGCGCACCTGCAACGCGATTTCGTTTTGGCGCGAGCCTGTGTATGTAAGATAGAGCGAGCCACCCGCCTCTATTGAAAGATTACCGATTTTGGGTATGGTGATAATATTTCTGCCGTTTTGGAGCTGAATCTCTTTGCCCGCCCATGACGCGGCTTCGGAGAAATATTGCGTGGGTACGATATTAACGATTTCACCTGCGGGAATCTTCGCATATACAACGACTTGTGTACCGGCAGTGGCCGCAACGCCAAGCGGTTGGAAGTTGTTGATACTCTTGATGTCCTTAGAGCCATTACGAGAGTCAATGCCGTTGAATACAAGCCCTAGCTTGTTTGTGTTGCCTTGTAACAGGCTTTCGGCGAGCGCAAGCTCGTCTAACATTATATCCTTGTTGACATAATAACTCGTGGTGTTGTTCACCTTAGCCCTAATGTTATCGATTGCTGTTTGTGTTATGCCGCCCGCGAGTGACGTAAAGGTTTCGTCGCTAAACAGCGCCTTGATATCGTCATTCAGGCTGTAATAGTTGTAGAAAGCGACTTCAGAAATGGTAATGTTCGTGGGCGAACCATCCCATTGTCTGACCCGCACGCTGATAGTCTTGATGTCGGTTGTGTGTGGGAAGCTTAGAATAGCAAAACCCGTCGTCGCGGGGTTGTTCTGTACAACTGCGCCGTCAACGATTTGTGTTTTTACGCCCTTTGAATCGGTGACGGAGATATAATATAGGTACAAACTCTTCCTATAATCGCCGTCAAGGCGTGGCACGTAAACCATGTAGTCCATATCCTTGGGGGTTTTGAACGTAAAATTGAATTCCGAAGACTCCCACCAGATACGCGCCATCCAGTGTGTGGTGAAGTCGCCGTCACAGACGTTTCTGATGTTAAAACCGTCTGGATATTGCACCAAAAGCACATTGTTTGGGTTAGTCATGGTGATATTCTCGATTTCAGAGTTGTCGATTTGTTGGTATGAAGGTATCGAGGGCGGTACGATTACGCCCTTGTTCGTCAGCGTCGTTGCCGCAAGGGATTTGCCGCTTTCGCCGACAGCGTTTTTAGCCGTTATGAAAACGGTGTAACTCGTGTCGGGCACAAGCCCTGTCAGCGTGTATGACGTCGTGGTGATGTCGCTTGCGATTTTCTTTTCTGTGCCATTGTCGTCAAATGAGCGCTTCAAGTAGACATTATAAGCGGTGGCGTCCTTCGTTGCCGCCCATGTCGCTGTGATAGTCGTTACATCAGGCGTTAGTTTTACCATGTCGGGTGGGTTCGGCTTGTTGCCCGAAATGGGCATGGCCGTAACCTCGGTCGAGTTCTTGCCCTCCCATCCCGTGCTTGTTGCGCGGACGACAAAGTAGTATGTTGTGAGGTTTTTTAGTCCTGTCACGGTAACTGTTGTTTGTTCTGTGCTCATGGTGTTGCTATATATGCCCGAGGTTGTGCCGTAGCTGACTGTATAGCCCAAAACGTTGGGCACAGAATCCCAAGTGAGGGTGACCTGCTCACTAGCCACCATCGCCGTAAGGTTCTGTGGGATAGACGGGTAGAGAACGGGCACGTCAGGCACAATGTTTTGCAAGAACTGTATCTCGTTCATGACAGCGAATTTCGGTTCGTTCAGCCCATCTACGCGCGTTACGGTGATTGTGACCTTTTTGACGGCAACACGTGCGCCTAAATCGATAATGACTTCTTTAACGCCCTCTTCTGCGAAGATATATTGTACATCGGGGTTGGGCAGTTGGGTTGATTCCGTGCCGAATGTTACGGTCTTTATCTTATCCGCGCCGTTTTCTGTATACAAAACTTCAGCCGTGCCGCCCAGAACAGCGCCGACTTCGTCGGGGCTTTTTATACTGATTTCACGCATGGGTACGGGTTCATTAAATGTTATGGGAATCTGAATGTCGTTTGTGCCCACACGCTCGATTTTTACGTTCGTGCTTGTGGGGGTTTTCATGAAGAGGTCGGGTATGTTGCCACTGACATTGCCGATAATGTTTTCTTCAACCTGTGAAAAATCGGTCAATGCCGCGACAATGGCCGTTGTGCTTATGATTTCTTCCGCGCCTGTGGTGACGCGGTTATGATTAGCCAGCGCAATGTCCGTAATATCGACAATGCCGTCTAAATTCAAGTCATAAGCGGCGTTGTTAGACGCTAAAACAGCCGATATAAGCCCGATATCCGCCGCATTCACGGTCTTGTCGCCGTTGACATCACCTATTGCGAATTTGCCGTTGTGGGTGTTTAGCGTTATCTTCTGCGAATATGTATTGATGTCGGCTTGGGCTGTTGTATATTCGGCGTAGCCGTTGCCGCTGAGTGTGACGGAGTATTTGCCCTGCGGGACGTTATACAACTCAACCGTCACATAGTGTATATAGTTCTCTGTGGTAATCGCTACGCCATGTTCGTTCTGTTTGGTAATAGCGGCGTTTACGCTCGCGCCGTTAATCGTCAGCGTGGCATCGGTGTTTTTCATCTCAATCCAATCCAAAGAAGTGCCCGCGCCGTTTATGCGCATCTTGAAATTCTTGCTAGAAAACGTCGACGTAGCTTCCGGTGTTGAAAAATTCACTGTCACTGTCAGATTGCCGAACACAGTCGGTGCGGGCGCGGGTAACTCTGCGCCCAAAACATTCACACTTGAAAGGTTAATAACAAGCATGACGCATAAAAGCAGATAACTTAACCTTTTCAATTTTATCCCCCTAAAATAATCTTGGTTTATAGTCAATTATATTACATTTACCAAGATTTTGCAAGTTGCGCAAAAAAGAGGGCGCAGTAATCTGCGCCCTATGTTGCTTACACCGCGGTTTGCCCGCCGTCAACTATCTGTCTGACTTCGGTGTCTTGTCCGTACCCATATCGTTGCCGAATTCGGTGGAGCCGGGCTTTTTGGGTGTATTCATGTTGCCGTTATTGTTCTTGCCACTTGTCTTTTCCATCCAACTGACCTCCCTTCAAAACGTTAGGATATTGTAAGCTTGTTGGCCTTACAAGCTTATTATTGTATGATTTGAGAAAATTATACATGGGAGGGAGAAAATTTTGAGGCTAGAAAGTTACAAGAACAGGCTGGTTATTAAGGTCAATCGTATCAACACTGATTTCGAGTGTTCGCGCCGATATGGTCGTAATGGCAGGGCGGGGTTGGGTGTTTATAACTAATTGCGTCTTATATTCACCGTCAGGCGGCAGGAGTTTGTTTGATGGCGTGTTTATTATGTAGGTATCGCCGCGCTTTTTTGCATGACCGAACACAAAATAAGGGTGCGCCGTAAGCTCGCGTATGATGTCAAAACGACGCGCCAAAACGCATTCGCGCAGGGTAGAACTGCTAATTTTCGAGTTACCGGCGTGAATATGAGGTACGGCAATGGCTTTGGCGTTGTGGTTGTGGGCTAGGTGTTCGAGAAGGCTGAAATCGCCCGAGCGATTTTTACCGAAGCGGTAACCCTCACCCACAATGACAGCCTTGGCGTTCAGTTGACCGAAGATAATTTCTTCAAGAAAGGACGCAGGTGGCATGTCCATAAACTCGAGCGTGAACGGGTATGAAAAAAAGGCGTCAATGCCCATATCCGACAGTAACATCGACTTTTCATTTTGCGTGAGAATGACGGGCATAATCTCGCCCGTCAACAGCTCACGCGGGTGGGGTGAAAACGAGAGAACGCCCGCCTGCCAGCTGTTATGACGCGCGATTTCTACGGTTTTTTTGATGAGTCGCCTGTGTCCGATGTGAAGCCCGTCAAAGTTGCCGATGGTGACTGCAATGGGGGCGTTACACCTAAAGTCTGTTGTATCGTAAATGGTCATCTTACACCAACATTGTATTTTCTGTTTCTATGCGCGACAACACGAGCGCAAGCGCGGTATCAACATCTGTTTTCATGTCGGCGCCCGCCGCTAAATCATGACCGCCGCCGCCCAGCGAAACACAAATAACGCGGACATTACGGTTTATGCCGCGCATACTTAACTTCACGTAATCGGGTCGCTCTGAAAGCAGAAACGCCATTGTCACGCCTTCGTTGTTCAATATCTGTTCAGTCAGCCCCTCTAAATCCGACAAATCCGCGTTGCAGGCTGAAATGTCGGATTTTCTGACAACGCAATACGCCACTCCGTTTGGTAGACGCTTCATATTAGATAGCGCGCGGGCTTGTAGCTTTGTCTGGGCTTCGGTCTTAATGCTGACAATCTCGCGGTAGATGTAGTTAAACCGCGCGCCGCGCTCCATCAAATCAGCCGCCGCCCGCATAGTGTCGGGGCTGGTGTTTTGGTGTCTGAAACAACCCGTGTCCGTGAGAATACCAGTGTAGAGCGCGTCTGTTGCGGTCTGGTTAAGCGGCACAAGTGGCGTGAATAGGCGGTAGACAAGCTCACATGTTGAAGAAATCTCCTCGTCCACGATATTCTCGTCAGCAAAGCGTGTGTTACCCCTGTGGTGGTCAATATTTATGCGAAACTGCGCTCTATCGAATGCCTTTTTAGCGTTCTCGGGTAATCGGTCAATGTCCGCGCAATCCAGCGATATGAACAGTTCGGTTGAATCCGCTTCTGTTTCATGAAACGCATTGCCCAGAACCCTAATAAACCTCTCTTGGTAACCCGAAAGTAAGACAGTCACATTTAAACCCAAGCCCGCCGCAATCTGAGCCAATGCCGTACACGCGCCGAATGTGTCGCCGTCGGCGTTCTTATGCCCCGCGATAACCACGTGTGAAACACTCGTTAACCTTTTGTAGATGCTCTGACCGTTTGCCGCGTAATCATTCGCTATCATTCGGGCGGTTCACCTCGTCAATGAGTTTTTCCATGCGTAACGCGTAATCTAGGCTTTCGTCCAGAATTAAGTTGAGTTCGGGCGTATGGCGTAGGTTGATGCGCTCGGCTAACAGCCGTCTGATGAGCCCACGCGCGCTGTTAAGTCCCGCCATTGTTTCACTACGGACGCTCTCACTTCCATATACGGAAATATAAATCTTACAAACAGACAAGTCCATACTGGTTTCAACGCGTGAAACGCTCGCGACTGTGGATATGCGTGGGTCTTTTACGTCTACACGGATGATATGCGCCACTTCGCGCATGATTTCATCGTTTATCCTCTTTGTGCGTGAATTACTCTTCATAATCCTCCAAAAATAGTGGCGGGAAAACCCCTACTCGTATCAACGTAGCCTACTCAAGAAAACAGCCGCCCCCGCGCCTTTGCCGATAGGCAACGGCGCGGGTTTTGAACAGCCACGTTTTCAAATAAGTCAATGCCTTTGGGTAACCCGCCACTCAAATTACCTTTCTATCTCTTCCATAACGAAGGCTTCAACAATGTCGCCCTCTTTTATGTCGTTAAACTTCGCAAACAGCAGACCGCATTCAAACCCTGCGGCTACTTCGCGCACATCGTCTTTGAAACGGCGTAGCGTATCTAGTGTGCCCTCGTAGACAACTTTCATGTCACGGATTATACGCACTTTCGCGTTACGCGTAATCTTACCGTCCGTGACGTGTGAGCCGCCGATTGTGCCAACGCCCGAAGCCTTGAATAGCTGGCGGATTTCCGCGTGACCGAGAACCTTCTCTTGGAAAATCGGGTCAAGCATACCCTTCATAGCGGCTTCGATATCTTCAATCGCGTTGTAGATAATGCGATACAGGCGAATGTCAACCTGTTGACTTTCTGCAACCGACTTCGCGCTGACTTCCGGGCGCACGTTGAAGCCAATAATGATGGCGCTTGAAGCGGACGCAAGCATTACGTCAGATTCATTTACAGCGCCAACGCCGCCGTGGATAATGCGGACGCGCACCTCGTCATTCGACAGCCTTTCAAGACTCTGGCGCACAGCTTCAACCGAACCTTGAACGTCCGCTTTGACGACAATGTTTAAATCCTTGACCTTGCCGGATTGAATCTGTTCGAACAGCGCGTCAAGGCTGACTTTTTGTGGCATAACTTTAATCATTTCGACACGCGTTTTAGCAATGACCGATTCCGCAAGCCCACGCGCCTGTTTCTCACTCTCGGCAACATAGAACATATCACCGGCCGCCGGAACATCAGGCAGACCCAGAATCTCAACAGGAACACTTGGCCCCGCCTTCTTAACGCGCTTACCCTTATCGTCCATCATAGCGCGGATTTTTCCGTATGTCGCGCCAGCTACAATCGGGTCGCCGACATTCAGCGTGCCGTTTTGAACCAAAACCGTAGCAACAGGGCCGCGGCCTTTGTCCAGCAGGGCTTCAACAATCGTGCCGCGTGCGGGTGCTGTTGGGTTCGCCTTCAATTCCTTCATGTCTGCGACAAGCAGAACCATTTCAAGCAGTGTTTCAATACCCGTGGCTTTGACAGCCGAAACAGGTACGCAAATCGTAGTGCCGCCGAAGTCCTCAGCGATTAGCCCGTGTTCGATAAGCTCCTGCTTTACGCGCTCGGGGTTCGCGTCGGGTTTGTCAATCTTATTGATAGCTACTATTATATCCACATTCGCGGCTTTCGCGTGGTTAATGGCTTCTATAGTTTGGGGCATTACGCCGTCGTCGGCCGCGACAACGAGAATCGCGATGTCGGTAACCTGCGCCCCGCGCATACGCATTGCCGTGAACGCCTCATGACCCGGTGTATCAAGGAAAGTAATGGGGCGGTCGTTAATCGTTACCATGTAAGCGCCGATATGCTGGGTAATACCACCGGCTTCGCCCGCTGTTACGTTCGTATTGCGGATTGAGTCAAGAAGCGACGTTTTGCCGTGGTCAACGTGACCCATGACAACAACGACAGGTGGGCGTTCAACACTGCCCTCGTCTGTGCCAAAGACGTTTTCGCCGAACGCGTCCTTGAAAATATCTACTTCGGGTTCTTCTTCAACGAGAATGCCGAAGTCCTCACAAACGGCTGATGCGGTTTCAAAGTCAACATCACTTGTGATGGTCAACATCTTGCCCTTCGTGAAGAAGTATTTAACAATCTCGCCGCCGGTCTTGCCAATCGATTCGGCAAGCTCGCGCACTGTCATTACCTTTGGCAACTGAACCAGGGTAATCTCGGGCGCGGCGGGTTTTTCGGGCATTTTTTTCGCATTCTTATCGGGCTTTTGGTTCTTGCCTTTGCCCTGCTGTTTCGTCTTGTCGGCCTTCTCCTGCTCGATTGCGCGTTTGCGGTTCTCCTCGCGGCGAGCTTCTTCGCGCTTGGCGGCTATGTCCTCTTTCTTGGGCTGTGCCGCTTCTTTGCCTGTAGCGGCCGGCTTCGGAACAGCTGGGCGTCCTCCGCGGTAGTCATCTTTCTTAGCGAACCCGCCGCCGCCCGGACGTGGCGCACCTGTGCCGCCGGGGCGTTGACCTTGTGGTCTGTCGCCATATGGGCGTGTGCCTTGAGGTCTGTCACCGAATTGGCGGGGTCTGTCGCCATAAGAACCCTGTGGTCTATCGCCTTGAGGTCTGTCACCGTATTGGCGCGGAGGTCTGTCGCCGTAAGAACCCTGTGGTCTATCGCCTTGAGGTCTGTCACCGTATTGACGTGGTGGTCTGTCGCCGTAAGAACCCTGTGGTCTATCGCCTTGAGGTCTGTCACCGTATTGGCGTGGTGGTCTATCACCATAAGAACCCTGCGGTCTATCGCCTTGAGGTCTGTCACCATACTGGCGCGGAGGTCTGTCACCATAAGAGCCCTGTGGTCTATCGCCTTGAGGTCTGTCACCGTATTGGCGCGGAGGTCTGTCGCCGTAAGAACCCTGTGGTCTATCGCCTTGAGGTCTGTCACCATATTGGCGTGGCGGTCTATCGCCATAAGAACCCTGCGGGCGGTCGCCTTGAGGTCTGTCGCCGTATTGGCGTGGCGGTCTGTCGCCATAAGAACCCTGCGGGCGGTCGCCTTGAGGTCTGTCACCGTATTGGCGCGGCGGTCTGTCGCCATAAGAACCCTGTGGGCGGTCGCCTTGAGGTCTGTCACCGTATTGGCGCGGTGGTCTATCGCCCTGAGGTCTGTCAGTTTGTGGTCTATCGCCTTGAGGTCTGTCACCGTAAGGGCGTGGAGGTCTGTCACCTTGGGGTTTATCGCCATACTGACGCGGTGGTCTATCGCCTTGAGGTCTGTCACCTTGAGGTCTGTCGCCGTACTGACGTGGTCTGTCGCCTTGTGGTCTATCGCCATACTGACGCGGCCTGTCACCTTGGGGTCTATCGCCCTGAGGTCTGTCACCGCGCGGTCTATCGCCTTGTGGTCTGTCACTACGCGGTCTGTCAGCTTGAGGTCTGTCACTGCGCGGTCTGTCGCCCTGTTGTCTTGGGGTGGCTTCTGTTCTTGTGTTTTGGGGTCTATCGCCCTCTGTTTTCGCAACTTGGGGCTTTTCGCCTTCTGTTTTTGCGCTTACGGGCGCGGTGTGGGGCGCTTCTGTTCTCTCATGTTCGGTATGAGCCGCGCTCACTTCTGGTTTTTTTGCGGGAGCATCAGCCGGAATCTCTCTCGTAGGCGATGCGGTCGTTTCTACACGCGGTGTAACCTCTGTTTTTGTAGTCGCGGGTGAGGCTTGGGTTTCCGCCTTTTCTATGGGTTTTTGGGTTGGGCTGGTTGGCATGTCAGCTTCTCTCTGTTTAGGATTTATATTTTCTGCACTTGTTTTGGGTTGCTGGGTTGTGGGGCGTTGCTGTTCCGGGCGACGCGGACGCTCGGGTTTTTGTGGCGTGGGGTGACTGTTGATTAGCCGCGTATCGAACATGGGCTTTTCGGCGTTCGGACGTTGTGAGGCGGGGCGCTCACGTGGCAAATCGGCCACGAGCTTCTCGCGCTTGGGTCTGTCCGGGCGCTGTTGTTGCTGTTGTCGCCTTTCTGCTTGTGCCTCGGGCGAAACAGGGTGAGCATCACGGCTTTCCGTCGGTTGTTCAGCGCTTGTTTGTGTTGGCGCGGGTGATTCTGTGCGGTCTGATGCGCGTTGTATGACGCGAATCTCGGGCATGGGTTCGGCGGGGGAAGCAGTTGCGGCGGGGCTTTTGCGCCTACCGCTTCTGATATACTCCGTCACGCGCTCAACATCGCCTTCCGAAATCGAACTTGCCATATTGTTCTTATGGTCTATGCCTAATTCAGTCAGTCTGTCTGTTAATTGTCGGTTTGAAACGCCTAATGATTTAGCTAAATCGTATAACCTTATTTTGGACATATATTCACCTCCGTTGGCTCCGTCGGGGTAAGCAAGTTAATGAGCTTGCTTGCAAACACCGAATCCGTTACTGCGAGTGTAGCGCGGCTTATCTTGCCGATTGCGCGGCCTAACTCCTCCTTTTCATACTGAATAATAAATGGCACCTTGTAAAACTGGGTTTTGTTTCTGAATTTCGTTTTTGTGTTGTCCGAGGCGTCCTCCGCGACAATCACGAGATAAGCCGTTTGTCCTTGCAGCGCCTTTTCTGCGGCGGCTTCGCCTGAAACAATCTTCCCGGCTTTCTGACAAAGAGAAAGCGTAGAAAGGGTTGGTTTATCCATCGGTTTAACCATTGGTTTGTGTTGCGTCAAAAGCTATCAACTCCGTTTTAAGCTGTGAATATATGCTCTCAGGTATACTTGTTTTGAAGGAACGCTCCAGCCCCTTGCTCTTCTGGGCGGCAGCCAAACACGTGGCGTTCTTGCAGATATATGCGCCGCGTCCGTTTGCTTTGCCCGTCGGGTCAAGCTTAAACGAGCCTTCGGGCGTGCGCACGATGCGAATCAGCGTGCGTTTGTCCTTCATCTCGCGACAGCCTGTGCAGCGGCGTAGGGATGCGTTCTTCAATATATCAAATCCTTTCTATTTCATTTCAAATTTAGCTATTGTTCGCTTTCGGGCTGTTCTGTTTCATAAAATTCCTTGTATATTTCGTCCATTTCGGAATCATCATAGTATTCGTCGTCGTAATACTCGTCTTCGTACTCCTCAAACTCTTCAACAACGGGTATAACGGGTACAACAGCCAGCTCTTCTTCGGTGATAAAGCCTGTTGTTTTTGCCTGTGTTTCGCTCTTGATGTCAATACGCCAGCCTGTGAGCTTGGCGGCAAGACGTGCGTTCTGACCTTCTTTGCCGATAGCGAGTGATAGTTGATTGTCAGGGACGACTATCTTGGCTGTTCTGTCGGCTTCGTTCAGCGCGACTTGAAGCACGACGCAGGGCGCTAGCGCGGCCTTGATGAAAGCGCGGGGGTCAATCGACCATTGCACAATATCAATCTTTTCGCCTTTGAGTTCGTCAACAATGAAGTTAACACGCATACCGTTCTGGCCGACACACGCGCCTATAGGGTCAACGTCCTTGATGCGTGAATAAACCGCAATCTTCGTGCGCGAACCCGCCTCACGCGCGATTGAGCGTATCTCAACAGTGCCGTCATAGACTTCGGGCACGACCTGTTCAAACAAACGCTTGACCAGCTCCGGGTGTGTGCGTGATACGGTGACCTGTGGGCCTTTTGTCGTTTGCTTGACTTCCAATACATACACCCTGACGCGCTCGTGGGGCTTGAAAATCTCGCGCGGTATTTGCTCTGACGGCGGCATAATCGCGTCAACGCGCCCTAAAGCTACTATTATATTTCGCTTATCGCGGCGTTGGACGATACCTGTCGTAATCTCGCGTTCTTTGCCCGCGTATTCGTCAAACAGCACCTGTCTTTCGGCCTCACGAAATTTCTGGACGACAACGTTCTTGGCTGTTTGAGCGGCGATACGCCCAAAGTTGCGCGGTTTGACAGTGACTTCAACCACGTCGCCCGGGTTCAGGCTCAGGCTGATTCTACGCGCTTCTTCAACGCTCATCTCGGCGTTAGGGTCATTGACTTCTTCGACTATCGTCTTGACGGCATAAACACTGACCTGCCCGCTGTGTCTGTCAATCGCGACGCGGACAATCTGGTTTTCGCCGTAATTCTTCTTGCACGCCGTTACCAGAGAGGATTCTATAGCCTCAAATATAACGTCCTTGGATATTCCCTTTTCTTTCGCTATTTGGTTAAGCGCCTCCAGTAATTCAGCGGCATTATCCAAAAGTTCTTCCTCCCAACATGTCGGTCATACGACCTTTTGCTCCCAATAATTAAGAGTGGGGTCAACCCACTCTCAAAAACAGACGTAATTTTGCAATCAATTAAGCCGAGTGGGATTTAACCTGCTCGACAAGCTTAGTAAAGCTCTTGGGGTCACAAACCGCTAAGTCCGCAAGAACCTTTCTGTTAAGCGTGATACCGGCTTGCTTTAGGCCGTTAATGAAACGGCTGTAGCTCATGCCGTTTTGACGAGCGGCGGCGTTGATACGCGCAATCCACAGACGGCGGAATTCTCTCTTTGTCTGCTTACGTCCCGCGAACGAGTGAGCCATAGCGCGAATAACGCTCTGCTTGGCTATACGATATTGCTTACTGCGCGCGCCGAAATAACCCTTGGCGAGCTTCAGAACCTTTTTATGTCTTTTTCTGGCGCCTTTTGCGCCCTTAACTCTTGCCATTGTCCTACCTCCTTAGCCGCTCTTTACAGATTCGGCAACGCGCGCTTAATCTGTTTGACATTGGTCTTATCAGCAACAACACACTGTCTGAGTCTCATACGACGCTTGCCGCTCATCTTACCGGTTTTGTGCTGGTGATTTGCGTGCGGGTGTACGATTTTGCCTGTGCCTGTCGCCTTAAAGCGCTTTTGAGCAGCCTTTTTGGTCTTTAGTTTGGGCATAATAACTCCTCCTGTTTGAAAAACTGTCCCCCGAAGTCTAGCCACTTATTGCAGTTTCTAGCCTCTGGGTTCTAGCTTCTAGTTTGCTTTCGGTGCCAAAAACATTATCATGTTTCTCTGGTCCATTCTTGGGGCTTTCTCGACTGTGCAATAAGCCTCAAGAGCTTTAGCGAATTCCGTCATTATCTGCATGGCGTTTGAGGTGCGTCCCATTTCCCTTGCATAACGGAAGCGTATGCTAACCTTGACCTTGTCGCCGGCTTTCAGAAACTCCATAGCGTGTTTGATTTTTGTGTTTACATCATGCGTGTCAATGTTTGTGGACAGGCGGATTTCTTTAAGTTCAACGGTTTTTTGGCGTTTGCGCTCTTCCTTCCGCTTTTTATCCATCTCAAACTTATACTTGGAGTAATCCATAATCTTGCAGACCGGCGGGCGCGCGTTCGGGGCAATCTTCACCAAATCCATGCGCCTGTCATCAGCGACTTGTTGAGCCTGCTTAATCGGCACTACACCAATCTTCGTGCCGTCAGCGTCAATTAGCATCACTTCTTTATCCCTGATTTGGTCGTTTAACATATACTCGGTAATAATCGAGCACCTCCTAAATTCTTAGCTAAAACAAAAACAGGCAGACAAAGCCACCTGTTGGATTCAAGAAACACTGAAAACCATGCGCTCTACGCGCTAGGTGAGGGAAAACCCTGCTTTGACTGATATATGATAACATAGAATGCTCACTGTGTCAATAGTTTTTTGCTGTTTATTTCAGATAAGACACGCAAATATCCCATGCTATCCACTTTTCGCCGGAAGTGTCAACATTAAAGCTTATAGAAGCGGCATCTGTGGCATGACTTAATTCTTCGACAGTCAACGGTTCATATGTTACGACTGTTCTGTCGGGCATATCAAGATATTCAATAGTTTTTCTTGCAAGCCGAGTATCGGTATCAACCCAAGCCGTTATGATTTCATCACCGAACTTATCAACCCTGTTATTTATGCCGGGTATGTTTCTAGCTGTTATCAAACCGTTATCATAACTAATAAATTCGGCTATAACATCAGCGTTCATGTCATTGACGGCGTACTCGCCGCCGACAACGATGATTTCTGTGCGCTTTTCTACCATGAACATCTGTGGGTAGTAACGACCGAATACCGGTATGCTCAAAAGCGCAACAAACAGTGAACAGTACGCAATCAAAGGCTTGTTTTTATGTTCGTCAGATACGAGTAATGCTATAAACTTATAGACCAAAACACCTATAAAACCGCCGAGTGTGTTCAAAATCACGTCATCTATATCGGTCGCCCCGATACCGAATATGTATTGAACAGTTTCTATGCCTATGCTAATAAGCATGACAAAGATAACGCTACTTAATATGCCTTTGTTCTTTCTGAATAGGTGCACATATATACCAAGTGGTATAAATAGCGCGATATTCCCAAAAACATTGGCACAGGCTACGAAAAAGCTGATATTTCCGTTAAAGTAGAGGATTGTGCCTTTTATTGGTATGAGGTTTGCTGTTCGGACAAAGAGCCTGCTGGGGTCGAAAAGGTCAGCCAATGTTATATACTTGAATAGTGTTAGTCGTACTAAAATGAAGCAGTAGAAAAGTAGCACGGCGAATAGAACAACATGGGTTGTTACATGCTTTAGTTTCTTCATTACCTCTCCTTCACGCACAGATAGAAAAACCCCGCCATAAGGCGGGGCAAGTTCAATTACTTGCTGGCGAGGTAGTTGTTAATCTTATTAACAAGCTCGTCAACATCACTACCATGAACGAAACCCGCTTCAGCGAGAGTTTCTGACTGAGCAGACGGGCAACCTACACAGTGCATACCGGCTTCCATTAAGAAGCGGGCGATACCCATGTCCATGCGGAGCATGTCGCCTATTACCATGTCTTTTGTGATTTGCATGATTATTCCTCCTTTGTTAGTTTACTTATACCATTTGGGTTTTGGCCAGTAACTTAGAATGACTTCGCCCAAAATCTTGTCACGTGATACAAACTTGTTTTTCCAATCGCGGGAATCTGCCGAGTTGGTGCGGTTGTCGCCCATCATGAAGTAGTGGTTTTCGGGAATCTCTATCGGCCCGAAGTTGGACGAATCGGGGTAGGGCACATTACGCACGAAGCTGTCGTCTAGCGGAATCTCGGCGTTGTTGATATAGACCTTGCCATTTCTGACTTCTAGTGTTTCACCGGGCAGGCCTATTATACGCTTGACGTAAAGGACTTCTTCTTCGGGCGACGAATCGGGGTAGACGAAAATGACAATCTGATTGCGCTGTGGTTGTGATAACATATAACTTAACCGCAAGCCCACGATTCGGCTTTTTTCTGAAATAGTATCCATCATTGAGCCTGTGGGAACCCACGCGTTGACTATCACGTAGTTATTGAATAGCAGCGAGAATATAAACGCGCCGACTATGATTTTTATCCAGCTTAGAACCTCTTTTTTTGTTTCGCTTGTCAACCAATCGCCCCCAAATATAGGCTATTACCCCAACAACGAAAACTGCACTGTTCGTTGCCATCGTTTATTATATCACCTATTCTATCATTTGTATAGAGAAAAAATGCGGCGGGTGGATTTGTAGCTTACTAGATGACGCTCAACTGTTTTAGGGCGGTTACCCACAGGAAAATCGTCACAATTGATACAATTGAGCTGACGACAACGATTTGCCCCGCCAAATCATCGTCTGCACCCATGCCCTGAGCCATTGTATAGGAAGAAACGGCTGTAGGGCTGGCGAACATGGCGAGTAGGGCGACCAGCTCGGCGTTGCGTATGCCTATGAGAATGGCGGAGCCCAAAACTATGATAGGCAGGAAAACTAGTTTACCGAGGACGCTCATGTAGAGGGCTTTGTTGATTTTTTTGAGGTTATTGAATTTGAAGCCGCCGCCGAGCGCGATTAAAGCGAGGGGCGTTGCTATTTTCGCAATGTCGGCTATGGAGCTTTCGACTAGTTTCGGCAGTCTTATGCCTGTCGCAAAGACTAGGGCAATAGCCGTTGCGATTATCAATGGGTTCTTGATTACGTTCAGCGCGATTGTCTTCGCGCTACTGCGTTTTGATGAGAAGGTTTCAAGCGCTACGACGCTCAAAGAGTTAAAGAGCGGGATTACGAACGCCAGCAAAATAGCCGTCACAGCCGCCTGTTGTTCGCCATACAGTGAAATCGTCATGGGTATGCCGAAGAGTATGAAGTTACTGCGGAATATGCCCTGTACGATTACGCCGCGTTTGCGGTCATCCTTTTCCCAAATGGGGACGATTTTCATGAGGATTAGAAAGGACGCGGCAGTGCTGATTACCGAGAAAACAACAAGTGGCAGTGAAAACTGCCCCAAAAAGTCAGAATTATAGATATTCAAAAATAGGATGAACGGTAGAAATACCTTGAAACAGAGGTTGTTCAGCTGTTTCAAGAATTGTTCGTTGAAAATGCCGACTTTCCGCAATATATAGCCCAGAGCCATCATGCAGAACAGCGGGAAGACGACTGAAAAGGACAGATA
>CAZOVK010000027.1:0-28183 GCA_964583165.1 uncultured Defluviitaleaceae bacterium
CGGCACGGCTCACTGGCGCGACGAGAGCACACTCGTTGTAGACACGGCGGGTATAAGAAAACACGAAACCACTTTTGATTTAGTCAAACGTATGCGCGCGTCATTTCTCATCATGGGGCCGCTTCTCGCGTTGTACGGAAGCGCTAAGATACCGCTACCGGGCGGTTGTCAGATAGGCACGCGCCCTGTTGACCTGCACTTAAAGGGTTTTTCAGCCCTCGGCGCAAGCGTCAACACCGAACACGGCATTGTTACGGCCGACACAGACAAACTTATAGGCACCACCATATATCTAGACTTCCCGTCAGTGGGCGCGACAGAAAACATTATGATGGCGGCTTGTTTGGCAGAGGGCACTACGGTTATACAGAACTGCGCCGCCGAACCGGAAGTCGTTGACCTCGCGAACTTCCTGAATGCCTTGGGCGCTCAAATCCGCGGCACGGGTACCGACACTATACGTATTCACGGCGTAACGAGCCTAAAAGGCGTTGAATACGCGATAATCCCCGACCGAATCGAAGCCGGCACGTTCATGGCGGCGGCGGCGGCCACACACGGGGATATTCTCATATCGAATGTTGTCAGCGACCATTTGAAGCCCGTTATAGCCAAGCTCAAAGAAGCGGGCGTTACGATTGAGCAACAAACCAGTTGTTTGCGCGTTGACGCAAGGGGCGACCTAAAGCCGATGGACATAAAGACTATGCCCTACCCGGGCTTCCCGACCGACATGCAACCGCAGTTTTTAAGCCTTCTCTGTAACATACCGGGCACGAGTATTGCGACAGAAACGGTCTTTGAAAACCGCTTCATGCACGTGGCGGAGCTTTGCCGCATGGGCGCGGACATTAAGATTGAAGGCCGTAGCGCCATAATCGAGGGCGTACCGCGCTTGACAGCCACAGGTGTTAAAAGCACCGACCTAAGAGCGGGCGCGGCGCTCGTCATAGCGGGGTTAGTCGCGCGCGGTGATACGGTTATTGAGGAGATTTCTCATATAATGCGGGGTTATGTGGGTATCGAAAAGAAATTCGCGAAGTTGGGGGCTAGAATTGAGATTCGGGAGTAAAGCGAATGAATGACGTTGAAGCCTACCTAACCGCTTGCACACCCGAACGCAAGGAGAAACTAACCGCAGTGATTAGGTATATACGCGAAAACTACCCCGAATATGAGGAAAGCTGTTACTTTGCGCGACAAACGCGCTTTCCTATGTTCAAAGACCCCAACTCAGCGAATTATGTCGCTGTTGCGAGCATGAAAGCCTACATCTCCATACATTTTGGGCGTCATGATTGCGCTAAGATTGTCGCCGAAGCCGACAAACGCATTAAGACAGGCGTTGGTTGCGCTAAGATTCCCGACAAAGTGGATTTTCCTATATCGGTCATAGAAAAGGCCATCGATACTTGCTTTCGGATATAAAGAAAATGCGGCGAACCAATCTGCCGCATTTTCTTTGTTGTTACCGTGACGCCCTATAATCCCCTAAGTCGGTCTGCACATCAAGCGTGACATCAACGCCGATAAGCTCGTTCTCATTGATAATAATGCCTGTTTTGTTAAGCACATCATAACCGTCTGCCGATACAACCAATGTATATGTTCCCGGGGGTATGAAGTCCATCACAAACTCATTGGGCTTATCGTCTGTCGCAAAAGCGGCCGTATGCGCATAAGTTGTAGTGCCGGACTTTAGCTTAACCGAAATGACCTTCGATTTCGTGTTTTCACGCAGGGTCACATACCCTCGAACTGTCGAGTTACCCTCGGGGATTCTCGTCAGCGTAATCGCGCGTTCCAATGTGTCTGATGAAAAGTCGGTCGGTAAGCTCTCGGTGTGGTCGATAAACCCGACCTTTGACACACTTAATGTGATTGTGCCGTTATCCGCGCTTACATTTTGAAAGTTAAACACGCCATTTGCCGTCGTGCGCTGAGTCAGTGTCTTTCCGCTCGCTTGTGTGAGCGTAACAAGCGCGTGGCGTAATGCGCTGTCATCAGACTTTACGGTACCCGACAAACGTGTATATTTGCTGAGGGGCTTGGGGCTTTCTATCGCTCTGGCTTCGGCGGCTCTTTGTTTAGGTGGCTCAAGCGTTGTGCTTTCGCTGTCGCGTGAATCGTCTGAATCGCGCTGTTGAATCGAATGATGAACATAAATGGTTTTATAACTATAACCCTTTACATCATAGTCCATTTCGTTGGCAAGCGACACGAACGCGTTCTGTTCGGCTTCGATGCGCTCAACCTTGCCACGTATCTCGGCCGATGCGCCCGACAACACCCGAATCTCATTTATACTCACGCTGTCATCAGCATTAAACGTGCTCTGACCGCATAGAAATGTTACGCCGCCCGCTGTTGAGCGCCCCGCCATAACAAGGTTCGCCCCACCGCGCAGAATCACTCGCCCGCGCACCTTTGTGTTGTAAAGCGTTACCGTCTGACCGCTCACGGCCTCCGTGATAACCAAATCACCGTCCACTTGGGCGTCACGTATGTCAGCCGCGCCGACAACAAGCGCACAACCGTCGACATGACCCGTGGCGTTGGTTACGGCTATGCCCCTGATATGGCTGTCAAGCCATAGGGCGGCCTCGGCTCGTGAGATTACGCCCGTGTTGGCCGATTTGCTCTCTTTGCCGCATAGGGCGTTACCGAACACGTTGATAAACGTCTGCCATAATACGGGCTCGTTGGGGTTTAACTTACCCTCCCACGGTAATAAACCATACTCCGCGCAAGCCGCTGCATCCGCGCAAAACCAATCGGCGGGGCTAACGTCAGCAAAACGGCTCAAACCCGTCGGGCGAAGCCTAAACACTCGCGCCACCAGCGCCGACAGCTCGGCGCGCGTGAGCGGCTCGTTTGGCTCGAAATGTATGCCGTCAACACCGAACAAAACGCCCATCTCCGCCCATTTCTCTATCTGTTCGCGGTATGGTGAATCACCCAAATCATTAAATCTTTCAGCCCTGACGGTCTGCGGGAATGTAAGCAGTATAACCAATGCAACTAAAATCGGTATCTTCTTTGTCAGTTTCATATATAACCTCCAAGACGTCTAGCTTTTTCCTAGTATTTCCCCAAAATGTAACATTATGCGCGACATCTCAGTAGCAAAACCCAAACTACACTGGCCGACTTTAACCCTCGTCGGCTTCGGCCGACGCAATATGGCAGTCTTTAGGGCATGGCAACAGTATTGTAACTTGACAAACTAGGCGCATAAGTCTAAAATGTATTTCCAGACATAGGGACTACTTAAACGTATGGTATACGGAGGGAGGTACGCGGACATGGAGCAACAAGAGTGTGAAGGTTTTTCGCCACACATCAAGCGAATTTCAGAAATATTGAACACAGTGAGTTTTAGCGATTTATGCCAGAAAATCGTTGTTTATGAAGATAACAACCAAATAACCATTCATCCGCGTTACGCGCTTCACGACCCCGACAAGGCCAACGGACGTTACACGAATGACGACAACCAATTTACGCTGACGATTCTCGAACACGACGGCGAGGTCATTATAACCGATAACGGATGGACGCGCGAGTATATGAAGAAATATTTTGACGTAGCGTCACCCGATATGCGCGAGCTGATAAAACGTACTGCCGAACACTATGGCGTCAGCACGCGCGATAAAAGGATAACCATACGCGTAAAGAATGAAGAACAAATAATGTATGCCATATTTAGGATTTTGTACTGCATAAACTTTTTAGAAGTCTTACGGGTAATGAGCTGATGGAAAGGATTGGAAGGTGAGTATATGAACGCGCTTTTTTCTGAACGCGCTAAGAGTTATTATGACAGTATCGTGAACCACAAGGCCGCGGAGGGTATAAGAGGCGTGCTGGACCGCTGGAGCCGCTTTGCCGCCAACAAGGCGAAGCTTGGCAATTCCATTCCGATAGTTATACCCGACATGCTCTGGGCTTCACGCGCGGGCGGTTGCCTTGGGCTTGCGCGTATGGTAGCCGACTATTTAGCCAGCGCCCAGATTATGGAATTTCATGGTGATGTGAGGGTGTTTGAGTTCAAACTCCACTATATGACCGAGGCTCATTACTTCACGGAGTTGCCGCGATTGACAGAAGCTGTCGCCCACGCGGCGGGTTTTCGCGCCGAGTATAAGGGCGTTATACTTTTAGATATAGACGAATGGCGGAATCACCTAACCGAGCCCCATTTTTTGAGCCTAATCAACTATGTGACTTCAAACGCCGATAACTGGCTCTTGATTTTTACCATAGGCACGGACAAAGAGGAAGAAGTCACGGCTGTAGAGGGCTTCCTCTCGCTTTATATGCGAATTGAGAAGGTTATTTTACGTTTCCCGAGGTCAGAAGAAATTTTAGAAATGCTGGCGAAACAGCTAAACGCCTATGGTTTTGAGTTATCACAGAACGCGCGCACCCTTTTGCATGAGAGCATAGAAGCCCTTTCGTCAAGCCGTTTCTTTGATAATCCACAAAGCATCAAGTTGTTCGCGACAGATATTATATATAGCGTCATGGCTTCTGACAATTGTGATATCTTAATCAGTGGCGCTGAGTTAGCGGGCTTCACGCGTGATTCAGCGTATGTGGCGCGTTTGCGCGAGAACACCGAGCGTCGCCGCCAAATCGGTTTCTTTAACGGAAGCGAGGCGCAAAAATGAGCATGGACAGCTACAAATATGACCGATACACGGCCAGCCGCCAAGAAACCCGCTGGGCCACCGTATCGGAGATACAAGAATCAAAATCTACGGTTAAACTTGACATATCGCGGGGCTTATACCCGGGCGCGGGGTTACCCGTTCTATCAGACGGAACAACCATCTACGCCGACAACTCAGACACTCATAGCCTGATTTTCGGCGCGACAGGCAGTAAGAAAACGCGCCTGTTTTGTATGCCCATGCTCAAAATGTTCGCTATGGCGGGGGAAAGCTTTATAGCGACAGACCCAAAGGGCGAACTCTACGACAAAACGAGCGGGTTGGTAAGGGCGCAGGGCTACAAAACGGTTGTCCTCAACTTTCGCGACCTAGAGTTAAGCGACTTCTGGAATCCGCTCAAAATCCCGTATGAGCTCTATCACAGCGGGCAGACAGAAGCGGCTATAAGCCTTTTAGACGACTTGGTTCAAGCGCTGTCAGCGCCCCAACGCGAGAGCAGTAAAGACATCTACTGGCCGCTTCTGGGCGCGTCACTCGCGCTCGCACATCTGCTTTTCTTCATAGAAACGGCAAAAGCCGACGAAGCGAATATCTTTAACTTCGCCCAATTCTGTGTCACTCAAGCTTCACCCGAAGAGGTCAAAGAGCTGTGTGACTTGACTTACCCGGGTTCTATAGCCGCCACCAATTATAAGGGTATTCTCTCGAACGCCGAGGCAAAGGCGACATTCGGTAATGTGGTCAGCGTTGTGGCGAACATGGTGAACCCATTCATCACACGCCGCAACCTCTGCCAAGTGCTCTCTGAATCGAGTTTTGACATAAGAAACGTGGGGCGTGAAAAAACCGCCATTTACATCATAGTACCCGACGAGAAAACGACTCTACACTTCCTCGTCACAACCTTCATCAAACAAATCTATGAAATTCTCATAGGTGAGGCTCAAAAAGAAGCGCGTGGTATTCTCCCCGTGCGCGTCAACTTCATGCTCGACGAATTTTGCAATATACCGACTGTGCCGGACATGCCCGCCATGATAAGCGCGGCACGTTCGCGCAACATGCGCTTCTTTCTAGCCGTTCAAGGCATTCACCAACTGCGTGATAAGTATGGTAACAGCGCGGACACTATAAAGGGCAATTGTGATAACTGGGTGTTTTTAACAAGCAAGGAGTATGATTTGTTGCGCGAGATAACCCAACTTTGCGGCTCTGTGACATACATCGAAAGAACTGGCGGTATGGCAACGCGCCCGCTCATTAGCATATCAGAGCTTCAAAGGCTCAACAAAGAGCGCGGCGAAGCGCTTATTATGCACGGGCGACACTACCCGCTTATCACCGAACTGGCAGATATTGACGCTTACACCTTCCCACACCATGAGCGCGTAGAACTGATTCGGCGCGAGTTACCCGAAATTGTCTATTATGACTTAGACGAAATCAAAGAAGACATACGAAGCGAGCGCGTGCCCGTGCCGTTTTCACGCGAGGTTGAGGGGTACGAACGGTTCTTCTCACACCTGCCCAAGCGCGATTATTCTGACTATTTTGATTGGTAGAAGGGGCGAATCATTGAAACAATCGATAAAGCTCTATAATGTGTTGTTCCCGATTTGGATTATATGGATATTCCCCATTACATGGATTGTCATAATACCGGGGAATCTCGCCATTGACATCATAGTTATGATTCTGGCTATGAAGTTTATGAACTTGCCCAACAAAGGGGCGAATTTGAAGGTATCGTTTTTGCCCGTCTGGCTCATAGGCTTTCTTGCCGACATTATCGGCACGGTGTTTATGTTTCTGGGCACCATGAGCTTTGCCCCTGACATATCTTGGAACCCGTTCGCAGATGGATTAGCGCTTCTTTGGGTACTTGTGTGTGTCGGCATATCGGGGTTTATGATTTATTTTCTCAATTACAGGATAAGTTTTAAGAGAACGTCTTTAGACGACACTCAAAAAAAGAAACTCGCGCTGGCACTTGCGATTTTCACCGCACCATATCTGTTTCTCTTGCCGACTAATCTGTTTTACTAATAAAAGAGGGGCTAGATTCTGCCCCTTTTTTTCGTCTTGTTTTCTATCTTGTCGGGTTTCGCCTTGTATTCGGGGGTTTTCTTAAACTCACGGTATTGTTCTTCACATGACGAAATACGCATGGATATGACTTCATTCTTTTCTGCATCGTGCGGGTTCGGGCTTAGTTGAGATGAGAGCGCGATGGTTGTGGTCATTTGAAGACGTTCGACTTCTTCCTTCGATTTGCAGGCTTTTAAGCGTTTTTCGTAGGCCTCACGCTCGGCTTCGACTGTTAAGGCCTTTTGGTACATAACGGGGTTGTGTTCGCGCAATAAACACATCTCTGTCGGGGATAACTTCTTGCCGCGCCGTAGTTTTTCTATGATAGAGCTTATGCGCGAATTGATTTGGTCTTGAGGGTTTACCTTTGCGGAAGCGACTAAGTTACCCAAAGGGCTTTTCGTGCTGTCTTTTGTGTTGCGATACCATTTGAGGAGGCTCGCGCCTACTGTTTGGTTGGGGTTTATATTCATTTTCATCACCTGCCCAATAAACTTTCTATATAGTTTATCGGCGGGTTTGTTTGTGTGTTTAACCTTTTATCCGAATCTCTCCGTTTTGCACATTAAAGCAACGCGCCGCCCCCATTATACGCTTTAACTCGTTGTCCATGCCCGTCGCGGTGATGATGGTCTGCATATTAGAAACGTATTCCAACAGGAAGGCTTGGCGCGATGAATCCAGCTCTGAAAGTACGTCATCTAGGAGCAGAACGGGGCTTTGCGCCTTGCCGCGCTCTATCATATCGAGCTGGGCGAGTTTGAGGCTCAACGAAGCCGTGCGTTGTTGCCCTTGTGAGGCGTATAGACGCGCGTCACGGCCGTTTATGTGTATAGCTATATCGTCCTTGTGGATGCCCGCATTCGTCGTATTTGTGGCTATATCACGGGCGCGGTTTTGTGACATACGCTCGTTCAGTTTTGTTGTATTCGGTTCGTAGGTGATGTCGAGTCGCTCTGTGTCGCCCGTCAAACGCGCGTGTATGGCTTTCGCGCTCTCGTTGATGGCTTTAACATACTTTTGTCGCGCGTTGTAAATATATGCGCCATGTTTAATGAGGGCTTCGTCCCAGATGTCAAGGCTTTGTTCAAGCTTCTTGTCATTCGATTGGGCTATCGTTTTCAGTAAGGTATTACGCTGTTTGAGCACGCGAAAATAGCGCGACAACTCAAAGTAGTACGAGAAGTCCAGACGGCATAACTCCATATCCATGAAGCGGCGGCGCAGGGCAGGGCCTTGTTTGATTAGTTCAAGGTCTTCGGGCGCAAATAACACAGCATACAAAAAACCGTATAACTCTGACAGCTTTGCGGTTTGTATGCCGTTTACGGTTATACGCTTGGGCGCGTTCTTCTTAAAGTCTACCGCGATTCTGTCTAAACGCCCCATTGTATCGATTTGAGCCGTTATAGCCCCACTGTCGGCCTCTAGGTTAATCATTTCCCTGTCGTGCATGGTTCTGTGTGAACGCCCGTAGGCGCAAAAATAAAGGGCTTCCAAGACGCTCGTTTTCCCTTGCGCGTTACCACCTGTTAGGATGTTCACGCGCTCCGAAAACTCAATGGTTGTAGCCCTTATATTGCGAAAGTCACGTAACTCTAATTGGGTTACGTACATAATTTATAACATTCTGACGGGTAACAGCAGGTACAAGAAACCGCTGTTTTCGTCCGACTTGATAATACACGGGCTTAGGCTCGTGTTCATTTGCAGTCTGATGTTCGGCACTTCTATAGCGCGAAGCGCGTCTATGAGATACCTTGGGTTAAAACTGATATCTATGGGCTGACCGTCAAGGTCGATGATTATCTCGTCACGCAAAGTGCCCGTGTCTGTCTGACAACTGACCACAAGCCTGTCGGGTGAAGCCGAGAGTTTGACGGGGCTACGCTTGTTCTCACGCGCGATAAGCTGGGCGCGCTCAATACTTTCGAGCAGTTCGCGGCAGTTCACATGCACGAGTGAGGTATATTCGTCTGTGATAATGTTGTCAAACTTGATGAAATCACCGTTTAACAATCGCGTGTATATCTCACATGTATCGAGTATGAACATGACATTTTTATCGTCGATATTGAGCGTGATAAACTCCTCGCGGTCGATAACGCGGCTGACCTCATTAAGCGCCTTACCCGGGATTATGACGCGCATGTTCAAGCTCGTGTCTTCAATGGCGGCTTGGCGTATAGCGATACGAAAGCCGTCAACGGCCGTGAGTTTCAGTGTGCCGTTTTCGACTGTCACGAGTTCGCCGCGCATGACGGGCTTTGTTTCGTCCACAGATACCGCGAAAACGGTCTGGCGCACCATTTCTTTGAATGTCGCGGCCGATAGTTTAACGGGGCTATTCTCGTTTACGCGCGGCAGATTCGGGAAATCGGACGGGTCCATACCCACCAAACGAATTTCACTGCGACCGTAAGCTATGGTTGTGATAGTGCCGACTTCGGTCTTAATCTCTATATCCACATCAGGCAGGCGGCGCAGTATTTCAGAGATTGTACGCGCTTCTAAGGCTATAGAACCGGGTTCTATAACCTGTGCGTTGAGGTAAGACGTTCTGACAAATACCTCCAGGTCAGATGAAACAAGCCTTAAACCCTCACTGTCGGCCGTAAACAGTACGCATTCCAATATCTTCAGTGTGGAACGCCCACTTACAGCACGCAGTATAAGCGGTATAGCTTCCAATAAAGTGTTGCGGTTGATTATTATGTGCATAGTCGGTCCCCTCTTGGGTTTAGTTGTGTGGAAAAACTTGTGTGGACTATATATATAATATTATTATTTATTTTAGTAGCAGTAGTAGTAGTGGCTGTTAATATGTGGATAAGCCCCGAAAGCCCAGATTTCGCGCGCAAAAACGGGTTTCATAAGTATGTGGAAAACTTTGTATAAGTACCAAAGTTATCCACACTGTTCACAGCGCAAAGTTTATCCAAAAAATGTTAACAACTTCTCCACATATTTCATCTGAGTTATCCACATAGTTATTGCGCTTTTTAAGACGCAAAAAATTAACTCTAAACGCGCTCCGATTTTATACGTTTTTCGAGCATTATCAGTGTTTCGCGTAATTGCGGGTTGCGCTCTAATTCCTCGCCTATTTTATTGCAGGCGTGGATGACGGTCGTATGGTCGCGATTACCGAATTCACTGCCTATTTTAAGCAGTGCCGTGTCAATCAACATACGGGACAGATACATCGCCACATGCCGCGCATAACTGATGTCGGCCGTTCGGCGCTTGCTTCTGATTTCTTCGGGGGTTACGTTATAGTATTTCCCCACGACTTCCTGTATGTAATCTACCGTGACTTCTCGCGCGGCCGGTTCTGTCATGATGTCTGCGAGCGCGCGTTCCGCCAGTTCTATATCAATGGCACGCCCTGTCAGACGCGCGTATGCCATAACCTTATTAAGCGCGCCCTCGAGCTCGCGAATGTTGCTCGAAACGCTCTTGGCTATAAGGCGTATTACGTCGTGTGGTACGTTTATATTGTCTAATTCGCTCTTCTTTTCTAGAATGGCGGTACGCGTTTCATAGTCGGGCATCGTGATATCTACGGTGAGCCCCGAGCCGAAGCGCGACGTTAAACGCTCTTCGAGCGTTTTCAGCTCCATCGGTGGTTTATCGGATGATATGACTATCTGTTTGTTCGCAAAATACAAAGCATTAAAAGTATGGAAGAATTCTTCCTGTGTGCCCTCTTTGTCCGATAAGAACTGTATGTCGTCTACCAACAATACGTCTATATTTCTGTATTTATCGCGAAACTCCTGGTTTCGTCTGTCTTTGAGCGAGTTAATGAACTCGTTTGTCATATTCTCGGCCGAGGTATAGATAACCTTAACGCTAGGGTCTTGATGTAATATATAGTTACCTATCGAGTGCATGAGGTGGGTCTTGCCCAAACCCACGCCGCCATAGAGAAACAGCGGGTTATAACGTGTTCTGCCCGGTGATTCGGCTACAGCCACGGCGGCCGCGAACGCCAATTCGTTCGATTTGCCCTTAACAAAGGTGTCAAAGACATAACGCGCCTTCAATTGTGTACCGTATGTCATTATATCGGCTGTCGGGTCGGTGGGCTGGCTCGTCACGCGCTCGCCCGGCTCCAATACGCGAACAATCACATCAGCCGCACAAACAGCGGAAAGGCAGTATTCTATCTTAGCCGAATGTCTATGCGACACAATCTCCTTAGCCGTCTTATCCGGCGCAAGCAAACAAAACACGTTGTTGTCAAAACTCACGGGCGTCAGTACGGATACCCAGACATCATAAGATGCCTGCGTTAAGTCGCGCTTTAAGAGCGCAAGAGTTTTTCTCCAGACTTCAACTACCGTATCCAATACCATTTCCCCTTTAGAAGTTATCAACAGACTATTCACAATACAAAGTTAGAGGTTATCCACATAGTGAAAGCATGTTTTATTGATTTTACCGCGCTTTGCGGTGGTTTGTCAATAAGTTTTCCACATACTTATCAACATCATGTGGATAACTTATTAACTTTATTCAGAATACCATATTTCGATGTATTTTGCAATGGCAATTTTCGCGCGATTGACATAAATTATTCACATTCATTTATTGAAAAATAAAAAGTGCTGTGGTATAATACGCTCATGGAAAACTATAAGGGTCTGGCGCGAATCGGCGCGTCAGAAATTGTGGAAAAAAAGTCGCGCTTTATCGGCGCGTGCGCTGACTGCGCAGACGAAGAAAGCGCGCGTGCGTTTTTGGCGTCTGTAAAGGCGAATCACCCAAACGCGAATCATAATTGTTATGCCTATCGTGTGGGTTTGAGCGCCGAAACCGTGAGATTCTCTGATGACGGAGAGCCGAGTGGCACGGCGGGAACGCCGATTTTGAACTATATAACCGCTTCTAAGCAAGACTTGCGGAACGTCTGTTTTGTCGTGACACGTTATTTCGGCGGCACGCTTCTGGGCACGGGTGGGTTGACGCGCTGTTACGGCGCGGCGGCTAAGGCGGCGGCCGAGGACGCGGGCATTATTGAGAAGCGTTTGCACAGGCGAATACTCGCGAATGTCGCATATGGTCTTGACGGCAAGGTTAAATACATGCTCACACAAGCGGGGATAATTGTTGAGGACATAGGCTACGGCGTTGACGTGGGCTTTATGGTTGTGCCGCTGAATACCGAAGCGGATGCGCTGGTCGCCAAAATCATGGACCTAACGAATGCCACAGCGAAAATAACGAATTTGGAAACCTTGTATTTATGAAGATAACGCTTTTTTGTGTCGGCAAGCTCAAAGAGGGTTATTTGCGTGAGGGTGTGGCTGAATACGTCAAACGCTTATCGGCTTATTGTAAGCTCGAGATTATAGAAATACCCGACTCTCCCGCGCCCGAGAACCCTTCGGCTTCGGAGATTGAGCGCGTCAAGCGGGACGAAGCCGAGCGCATTTCTAAGCGTCTGCCGAAAGACGCGCATACGATTGCCTTGGCGATTGACGGAAAGGCTTATGATTCAGAGGGTTTCGCGCGGTTTGTAGGGGCTAAGAACGATATGGGTCAAGCCACGGCGTTTATAATCGGCGGTTCGTGGGGGATAGACGAAAATCTTCTGGCTAAGTGTGAGAAAATAAGCTTTTCTGCGCTGACTTTCCCTCATCAACTGATGCGTCTGATTTTCGTTGAACAGCTTTACCGCGCGTTTAAGATAATCGGTAACGAAAACTACCATAAATAGGACAACTTATAGGTGAATATATGAAATTGATTTCATGGAATGTAAACGGCCTACGCGCCTGCAAAAACAAGGGATTTCTTGACTTCTTCGGAGCGATTGACGCGGACATCTTCTGCATACAAGAAACGAAGATGCAACCCGAGCAACTCGATTTTGAGATAGAGGGCTACGAGCGCTATTTTTATTCGGCTGTGAAAAAGGGTTATTCGGGCACGGCGATTTATACGCGTCTTAAGCCCGAGAGCGTCACATTTGGCGTGGGCATTGACGAACACGACACGGAAGGTCGCGTGATTACGGCTGATTTCGGCGCGTTTAGGCTCGTGAACGTCTACACACCGAACAGTCAGCGCGAATTGGCGCGTTTAGACTATCGAATGGTATGGGAAGACATGTTCCGCGCATATCTGGAGAAGTTGGCTATCGAAAAGCCCGTTATCGTCTGTGGCGATATGAATGTCGCCCACCAAGAGATAGATATAAAAAACCCGAAAACGAACCGCAAGAACGCGGGTTTTACCGATGAAGAGCGTGGCAAGATGACAGCTCTGCTCGCGGCGGGTTTTACGGACACGTTCCGCCATCTATACCCCGACACACGTGACGCTTACACGTGGTGGTCATACATGGGGCAGGCACGCGCGAAGAATGTCGGTTGGCGCATTGACTATTTCCTTGTGTCGAACGATTTGAAAGACAGTATCACAGAAGCCAAAATCTACCCGGAGATTATGGGCAGTGACCATTGCCCTGTGGGTTTAGAAATCAAACATTAGAGGGGTTATTATGTCAGGACATTCAAAGTTTTCTAACATCAAACACAAAAAGGAAAAGGCCGACTCAACACGCGGCAAGATTTTTACGAAGCTCGGGCGCGAAATCGCCGTTTGTGTCAAGGCGGGTGGCGCCGACCCGAACGCGAACAGCCGTTTGAAGGATATTATCGCGAAGTGTAAGACGGCGAACATGCCTAACGACACGATAGAGCGCAGTATAAAGAAAGCCGCGGGCGATATGAGCGGCGTTAGTTATGAAGCCATGACATACGAGGGTTACGGCCCTTGCGGTGTGGCGATTATCGTTGAAACACTGACAGACAACAAAAACCGCACGGCCGCGAACGTCAGAAGCGCGTTTACAAAAGGCGGCGGTAATATGGGCACTACGGGTTGTGTCAGTTTCTTGTTTGAGCGTGTGGGGCAGATTATGGTTGAGCGCGAGAGCGGCGCGGATGAGGAAGAACTCATGATGCTTGCGCTCGATTCGGGCGCGAAGGACTTTTTAGCGAGTGAAGACGGCTTCGAGATTCTGACAGAAGAAGACGATTTCTCGGATGTTCGCGCGGCTCTTGAAAACGCGGGTGTTGAGATGATAAGCGCCGAAGTGGTCATGTTGCCCACGACGACGGCGACTATGAAAACACCCGACGACGAGAAGAAGATGAGAAAACTGCTCGATTTGTTGGAGGACGACGACGACGTTCAAAACGTCTACCACAACTGGGACGAGGAATAAGCCAAAGTCAAAACACACGAGGGCATCCATGTACGTCTTCATAGTAAACCCCGCGGCGGGTAAGGGCGGCGGGGCGTTAGCTATACCGATTATTGAACGTGTAATGAGCGAGAGCGGTAAAGCCTATAAGATAATGAAGACGCGCGGGACTGATGATGTCATAGCGATGTCTAAACAGGCTGTTCTTGAAGGCGCTTCTGTTGTGGCGGCTGTGGGGGGCGACGGCACACTTAATGAGGTGGCGGGTTGTCTGGTTGGCTCTGATACGGCGTTGGGCGTTATAGCGGCGGGCAGTGGCAACGACTTCGCGGCTTCACTCAATATGAACCAAAAACGCCCAAAAAACAAACTCGCGCGTATCGAAGCCGACATTAGGCGTATCGTCAACGGTTCAGCCAAACCCATAGACGTTATCGCCGTCAACGGTTCATATGCCGTGAACATAACCCATGTCGGCATGGACGCAAGTATCGGCAATCGCGCGAACATAACCAAGAAGAAATACGGAAAGTTGAGTTACCTCATAGCCACAATCCAACACTGTTTTACATACAAGCCATTTGACGCCGAAATCACGATTGACAACAACCTAACAAGGCGCAAGGTCTTTCTTGTTGCCGCCGCCAACGCGCGGTTCTACGGCGGGGGGTTCCCGATTGCGCCGGGGGCCGATATGGCTGACGGGCTGATTCGGCTCTGTATCGTTGAAGCCATGCCACGGTTGAAGCTGTTGTTGCTGTTTCCATCTATATTTTTCGCGGCGCATGAGCGGATTCGTGAAGTCAAGATGTATGACTGTAAGAGTGTTGAGGTTATGTCCGATACACCGCTGTTGAGCCTTGACGGTAACATCACCGAAGTGAGCGGCAAACAGGTTTTTGAAATCATAGAGAACGGCATAAAGCTGGTCGTTTAAGGCAAAATTCAAGTACCGCGCCGTGTTCTCCTTCTGACGAACGCGGCGTATATACATATCAGTATCATTATAAACAAACAACCGCCGAGTTGGGTAAAGCCGCGTGACAGATTGGCGGCGAAACCCTCTGTCATAGCGAAAGCGGGCACAGAAACGTCCAAGAACGGTTTAAAAAACGGGAAAAGCGTAAACGCGGCAATACACGCAATGACCGTATGCGTGAGTTTTGCGGCGGCATAGGTCATAAACCGAACGCCCGAGCCCGACAGCATACCCAAACACTGCGCGTTGATTGAAAACCCGCCGAATGAAACGAGCGCGACGGCGCATATGCCTGTAGTGAGGTTTATGCCGTCAGACGATAACAGGCGTAACCCGCTGGTGATTTCTACAATACCACCTATAAGCCCCGATTCAAGGGCTTTTTGCCCCATTACGCCCGTAATTTTCAGGGTTTCGATAACGAGTGAAAAAAAGATTATGTAACCGCCAATGGCGAACATGGTTTCCATACTGTCTTTGACCGCGTCCATGAGGAGCCGCCCGAGCGGTCGCCCATCTTTGGCGCGTTGTGTTTTCATTGAGCGAATGGCGCGAACGAACGGAGAGCGCGTTTTGGGGCGGTGTTTGGGCTTCTCCAGTAGGCGAGAGAATATCAGACCGTTTATAATAGCGGCTGAGTAATGCGCCGCCATGAGGAAGTAACCGAATACGGGGCTTTTGAACATAGCCACACCGACTGTACCGAGTATGAAGAGCGGCCCCGAGTTGTTCGCGACGGCTAGAAGCACTTCGGCTTCGCGTTCACTCACGGCGTTTTGTCGGCGTAATGCCGCAACCAGCTTAGAGCCAATTGGATAACCCGACATAAGCCCCATAATAATCGCGAAACCAGCTTCACCGGGTAGTCTGAACAAACGCGAAGATACAGGCTCGAACACCTCGCCGAAGAAATTGACGACACCCAGCCCAATCAAGAGCTGAACCGCAACGGCGAACGGCAGTAGCGACGGCAAAACCATATTAAACCAGAGATTCACGCCGTTCTTAGCCGCCGCGAGCATCTCGGGTGGGTAGATGAGAATAAACAGACACAACACAATGACGGCGGCGGGTATGAGGATAGTTAAGAGATTACTTTTAAGTTTAGACATGGTTTGACCTCATAAATTAGAAGACATCAATCAATTTATTATATTGGGGATATATTTCATTATTACAATTTGGGGGGATTCATATGGAAAAACCTAACGCCGCGGTGAGCGCATGGGTTGATGAAATGCGCGCTTTGTGCAAGCCGCGTGAGGTCGTGTATGTGGATGGGTCGGACGAGCAGATGTTTTTACTGCGTGAACGGGCAGTGGCCGAGGGGATAATCACGCCGCTGAACCAAGAGCGTTACCCGGGCTGTTATGTACACCGTTCGGCTCAAAATGACGTAGCACGAAGCGAGAAGCAGACGTTTATCTGCACAGACGAAGCGCGCACGGCGGGCACATTGAACAACTGGATGAACCGCCAAGAGGCGTATGACAAGCTAAGAAAGCTCTATGACGGCATTATGGAGAACCGAACAATGTACGTTGTGCCATACATCATGGGGTATGTAGGCTCTCCGTATGCTAAGGTGGGTTTCGAGCTGACTGACAGCCTGTATGTCGTGCTCAATATGGCGATTATGACACACATGGGCAAGTGCGCGGTCGATACACTCGGTGAGGGCACAGACTTTGTTAAAGGGCTTCACTCAATAGGCACATTAGACGACGAGAACCGTTACATCTGCCACTTCCCCGAAGATATGACTATCTGGAGTATCAACTCGGGTTACGGCGGGAACGCGCTGTTGGGCAAGAAATGCCACGCGCTTAGACTTGCGTCTTACCAAGGCTACAAAGAGGGTTGGCACGCCGAACACATGCTCATTGTCGGCATTGAGCGCCCCGGCAAGGAAACGAAGTACATAGCCGCGGCATTCCCGTCGGCATGTGGCAAAACGAACCTCGCCATGCTAATACCCCCCGAGATTTACCGCGAAAAGGGTTACAAGGTGTATTGCGTGGGTGACGATATCGCGTGGATGCACATTGGCGAGGATGGGCGGCTCTGGGCCGTGAATCCCGAAAACGGATTCTTTGGCGTGGCTGTTGGCACAGACGAGCAAACGAACCCGAACGCAATAGCCGCGTCACACAAAAACACGATTTTCACGAATATAGCCGTTGACCTTGCAGACAACACGATATGGTGGGAGGGCCGCGACAAGAAGCCACCCAGAAACGCGCTGAACTGGCAAGGCGAACCGTGGGACTATCAGTCGGGCGAGAAAGCGGCTCACCCGAACTGCCGTTTTACAAGCCCCGCCGCGAACTGCCCGTGTATCTCCGACGCATTCATAAACGGTCAGCCAGTGCCGATTTCGGCGATTGTGTTCGGAGGGCGGAGGGCGAAGGTTGCGCCGCTCGTATATGAGGCGTTTAACCCCGCGCATGGCGTATTTGTCGGCTCAATTATGGCGAGCGAAACCACGGCCGCGTCTATCGGGCAAGTCGGCGTGACGCGCCGTGACCCGTTCGCAATGATGCCGTTTTGTGGTTACAACATGGGTGATTACTTCGCGCATTGGCTCGATACATGTGAGAAACTGGGCGATAAGGCCCCGCGTTTCTACAATGTAAACTGGTTCAGAACAGACGAAAACGGAAAATTTGTCTGGCCGGGCTACGGCGATAACCTACGCGTGCTCGATTGGATTCTGGATAGAACCGAAGGCAACGCAGACGCGCTCGAAACGCCAATCGGTTACGTACCCGCGCCCGGGACGATAAATACCGACGGGCTAGACATATCGTTTGACGCAATGGAGCTGTTGCTTATAACAGATAACGCGCTCTGGCTGGAGGACTGTTTGTCTGTCGGCGCGTTTTATGCCGAGCTGGGCGACGACTTACCCGAACAACTACGTCAGATGTTGAATGAGCGGATAGATAGGTTGAGTAAATAAATACAAAAAGATGTAGCCGTGTTTGACTCTTCATAATCATACGCGGGCTACATCTTTTTGTGTTACAATACATGGAAATGAATCTACGGGGGGTTGTTTTATGCAGACAGAGGGCTTTATTGAATTCCTGAAGAATGACAAAGCTATCACAAGTAAAGACAAGGCTGTTTCGTCAAGGAAATCGCAAGCCCTAGAAGCTGAAAAGAAGTTAAATCTAGACTTAGACACAGTGGTCGCTGATGACGACTTAATGTATCGCTCGCTTATCGAGCTGAAAGAGAGTGACCGTCATGGCAACACTCAGAACGCTGTCCGTAAATACTATGAATTCATTAACGGGCGAAAATTTCCGAGATTAAGGCAACACACGCGAAAATAAAGGGAGGGGTCTCTCCCCTCACTCCTTATGTATATGGAAGTTACTTTATGTTACGTGAGCCGGGCTTAACAGGCGCACCCATGCCACTCTTACAAAGTGGGCATTCGTCAGCTTCATAGCTAATAACATTCGCCGTATACGCCGCTCTTGTTTTCATGCCGAAGTCAACCGCGCCATTACTGCGGTCAACAATCAAACCTACGCCCACGGGGATAGCACCCGCCGCTTTCACGAGCTCTATGAGTTCAAACACCGTACCGCCCGTAGTGATTACATCTTCTGCAAGCAAAACGCGTGCGCCCTCTTTGAGCGCAAAGCCGCGCCTAAGCGTCATCACGCCGTTCTCGCGCTCGGCGAAAAGGTTACGGCAGTTGAGTTGACGCGCCAGTTCGTATGCGACAAGAATACCGCCCACAGCAGGGGCCAATACAACGTCAATCTCGTCAGCCCGAAAATCTTCTGCCACGTCTGTCAGCAGTTCAGCCGTATACGCGGGGTACTGGAGAATCTGGGCGCATTGCATATACTTGTCGCTATGTCGCCCCGAAGTGAGCAAGAAGTGCCCTTTTAACAAAACGCCCGTTTCTTTTAGAATCTCTTCAACTCTTTCAACTGATGCCATGTGTTCCTCCTTAAAAATCGGGCGGGTTACCCCGCCCGTTTATTATATTAAATTATTAGTAACCGAAAATCATTTGAAGGTTAGCCGTTACTTCAATAGTACCCGGCGTAATCGGCGTACCGCCGCCCATGTCCTTGGCGTTCATCATGCCACCCGCTTCGGCGTATGTCGGTGTATAACCACCGATTTCGTTGACTTCAAGCGGCTGTGAAACTGTGACACCGAGGGCGCTCGCGATAGAATTGGCCTTTGCCTTGCCGCTGTTTATCGCCTGCGTGAGTGCCTTGTTATAATATGGCGTGATGTCAGTAACGCCGAAAGTCACGCTGTTGGCGTTATTCGCGCCCGCAGATACGGCCTTGTCAATGACACTGCCGACGCTTTCGATATTGCGGATGGTCACTATTACCGTATTACTCACGTTATAACCCGTGATGGCGGGCTCTGATTTGGCAGATGAATAATCATACTGTGGGTACATGTAGTAATAGCCCGTTTTGATGTCGTCCTCGGCTATGCCATGGGCTTTGAGGGCATCAACAACGGCATTCATACGCGTGGTATTCTCGCTTTGCGCCGCGTCGGCTTCTTTGGCTGTTGTGACAACGCCTAAAGATACGGTCGCGATATCGGGTTTTGCCTTGACTGTGCCAACGGCCGTTACGGTGATTTTACCGGCTGTTGTGCCTGTGGTGTTCGCCGCGTTAGCCGCGACGGGTGGTTTGGTTGTTACTGCTGTTACGAGTACAACGAGTGCCAGGCCGATGGCCGTTAACAGTATACCTTTTTTCATTCTTTATCCTCCTTTTTATCCTTCCCGCGCTTGTTGCGGCGATATATCGCATAAACAAAGCTTGCGGGTACCATTAGAACCAGAAGCGGAACAAAAATGCCCGCAATGCCCACAACACACATCTCAAAGAAGGCCACAACCGCGTTTACGGATGATATGAACGCGTTCTTAACGCGTGTTCCCAAGTCGTCTGACACGGGTTCTATCACAATCTCGCGGACTTCGCGTAGGCTGACCGAGATAGTCGAGAATGACGCCAATCTGTCTATGGCAGTGAGCCGCCCCATGTAAACTTCTATGTCCGTTCTGACGTTTGTCAGGCGGTCTTCCAGTTCGAGTAGGTCTGTTATGGTCGTGGCGCGGTCTATGAGTTCGAGCAGGCGTTTTTCCTCGGCTTGTTTGACTTCCATGCGGCGTTTTATGTCGTAGTAAGTGCCCGTCACGTTCTCTGAGCTCTCTCGCTCGCTTGAAACTGTGCCTAACCCGCGCAGTGACTCGAACACGCCGTCATATTTATCGGCGGGTACGCGGAACGTAAACTCACCCCACCTTAGATTGTGTTGATGGTCATACACCCCTGTTTCGGCTCGCTCAACAAAGCCACCCGCGTTGATAATGAGGCTGTATGCGCCACGCCGATATGTTTCATAGTCCTTGGTTTGTGATTCCATATAGCCTGTTTTGATGAGCTTTTCTTCAACACCTGCATCTGCGGATAAGCCCGCCGTGTCGCTTGTAGCGAAAGATTCGGCGTCGGACTTTTCGTCATAATACGGCACCTCAGTCGCTTGGGGGGCGGCTATCGGCGCGCCCATAGCGGGGGCTGAATCGCTGTAACTCTCACTCGACATTGAATTTTTGTTGCTATAACCGGACGAACAACCAGCCGCGATGATAATCATCGCAAGCATCAGCGCCGCCAGCCTTTTTGTCATATTATCACCCCGCCAATCGCGTCATTAAAAACGTCAAAAACGTCTTATGAATCTTCTGAGAATCAGATACAGAACACCGCCGCACAAAGCGAGCACGAACAGAACAGGCAGAGCCGCCGTTAAGCCGATTAGCGTATTCTCGGCGCCGCGCACAGTCGCGTTATAACCCCTCGTGAAGCTATCGGATATGCGCTGACCGAAAGTGGGCTGATAATATGTTACGGGCGTGCGCTCATAGATGTTGATTATCAGTGTCGGGCTTGAGGCCGATAGGCTTAGGTTCGTGGCTTCGGACTGGTAGTTATCCATGAGTGAAACGCGGTAATTGAGCCTGTCGCCGATTTCAATCATCTCCGAAACACTCTTTGCCTTATCCATGAGTGGCATCAACATGTCATATGAGTCTTGTTCGGCTTTGAGTCGCGCGTTTGCGTCTTCAAGTATAAACGCAATATTGGTTGTCGTAATGTTTTCGCTCGTGACATTACCGAGTTTCGCCATATTGTTTACGGCAAAATCGTATCCCGCGTAATCTGTTGTGAGTGTCAGTTGGACATTACGTGAACCCGTCGTGCCGTAGCTCTCAAGGCGGTTAAGACTGCCCAGACCGCGCGCCAGTATCAGCGCATGGTCAAAGTTTTCTGTTTCGATTGTCGCGTAATAGGTCTTTACGGTGTCGAGAGCGGGGGCGGGGTAGGTGTTTGCGCTTGAAAATGCCTGTGGCTGAGATTCGTCTTTCATGGAGACATTTTCGTCCTCCGCGCGACCTGTTTCGGTTTCCGCTTCCGCCTCTGCTGTGCTTAATCTCGGAGAGGCCGCCAAAGTACCGTTACCCGCCATGGGTGGGCTTTGAAGAATCTCGTATTGCGGTTGGCTTAGTTGCTTAGGGCCCAAAGCCGCCAAACCTGCCGCCATTATTACGAATACGCCCACAAACACCGCCACATAACGTGACATTTGCCGAACAAAGCTAATCGTCGTGGGGCGTTTCTTCTTTTCGGCCCGAATCGAAGCCATGACCGATTCGTGGAAGCCTTCAGGCAACGGAACCTCTGGCAGATGACGCAACGTGTCTATGAGTGTAAACATATCCTCAAAATACCGCGAACACTCGGCGCACTCGGTCAAATGTTGCGCGACAGTTTCTGCCGCGTCATTCTCCAATGCCCCGTCGGCATATAGGCTGATAAGTTCTTCCCATTCCTTACAAACGCTCATTCCGTCACCTCCCTTATTTCGTGTTCTAATACCATAACGAATAGTAGTTTACTTTGTTCCATCGTCTTTTTCCTCTTTACCGAGCCATGATTTAAGCGTAGCCCGCGCCCGCGCAATGCGCGATTTGACTGTTCCCATGGGCGCGCCCGTTATCGCCGCCACTTCTTCATAGCTATGCCCCAAAATATCCCTTAGTACAATAGCGGCGCGGTGTTCGTCGGGCAAATCGGCAATCGCGCGGGATACGCGCGTCGAAACTTCTTTCGATATAGCCCGCTCCTCCGGCGTTGGCTCGTCAGACGCTATCTGTTGTTCAATCTGACCTTCGGGCATTTCGAGTTTCTCATCCAGCGAAGAAACGGGTGTCCGTTTGGTACGTCTTATGTGGTCGATACAGAGATTATTAACAATAGTAGAAACCCAAGCGCAGAACGCGCGGTATGTAAAGCCCTTACATCGCCCGATATGTTTATAAACGCGCAAAAAAGCCTCTTGTGACACGTCTTGCGCATCGGCGGCGTTCTTCAAAATTCGAAATGCCGCAGAATAGACCTTTGTTTCGCGTTCGCGAATGATGTCCTCAAGCGCGTTCATATCACCGCTTGCGGCCTTTTGCAGTATACTTTCATAATCCATAAAAATACACTTCCTTACTTGTAGGAAGTTTAAACGAAATCTTAAAATATGTCAAGCTATCAATTCGTGACATTTGACAATCTTTGGCAAATAATGTATAGTACATTTTGGGTGATGAGATTGCTGTTTTCTAGACCGGAGTTTCTTTTTGCGTTTTTACCGGCCGTTGTTGTCGGGTATTATCTGATTTTTCGCTGGAATCGGACGCTTTCAAACGCGTTTTTGACGCTTGCGAGCCTGTTTTTTTATGCATGGGGCGAGCCGTGGTTTGTGTTTGTGATGATGGGTTCGATAGTCGCGAACTGGTTGTTTGCGCTGTTGGCTGATAGGCTTCGCGGCAAAAACGCGGGGCGTGTTGTGCTTGTCGTGATGATAATCGCGAATCTGTCTATTATGTTCATATTTAAGTATCTCGTATTTACGGTTAAAACATTAAACGCGGCTTTCGGCGCGACGCTGTCTGTGCCCAGTATAATGCTCCCGATTGGGATTTCGTTCTTCACGTTTCAGGCGATTTCGTATGTCATAGACGTGTGGCGTGGGCATGGAGCGGTTCAAAAGAACCTGTTAAACGTGGCGTTTTATATAGCGTTCTTCCCGCAACTTATCGCGGGGCCGATTGTGCGCTATCAGACTATCGCAGAGCAGATTCACACGCGCAAAGAAAATCTTGACGATATTATCGGCGGGTTATGCCGATTCACTGTGGGGTTTTGTAAGAAGGTGCTCATAGCCAACACTATGGCTGTTGTGGCTGACACGGCTTTTGGGCGCGCTAATGTCTCAATCGGTTATGCGTGGCTCGGCGCGATTGCCTATACCTTACAGATTTTCTACGACTTCTCGGGTTATTCTGACATGGCTATCGGTCTTGGCGCGATGTTCGGCTTCAAATTTCTCGAAAACTTCAACTATCCGTATATATCAAAGAACATCACGGAGTTTTGGCGGCGTTGGCACATCAGCCTTGGCACGTGGTTTCGTGACTATGTGTATTTCCCGCTCGGTGGCAGTCGCGTTAAAAACAAGGGGCGGCTCGTGTTTAACCTATTTGTCGTCTGGTTTTTGACGGGCGTTTGGCATGGCGCGGCGTGGAACTTCCTCGTTTGGGGGCTTATGTACTTTGTTCTGATTATGCTTGAGAAACTCACAGGCTTCGACAAGAAACTGGGTCTGTTCTCGCGCATCTATACGCTGTTGTTTGTCGTTATGGGCTGGGTCATCTTCCGCGCGGCGAATATGGGGGCGGCGTTTGAATACATCAAAGCCATGTTCGGTTTGGGTAATAACGCGTTTGACTTAGAAGCCGTTTTCGCGCTCTGGAACAACCGTGCCTTCTTCGCGGCGGCGATACTGTTCAGTATGCCTATTGCGCCGTGGTTGGCTAGCCGCTTTGGCGAAAAGAAATGGGCGGCCTTAATCTACCCCGTTGCGCTCGGTATTGCGTTCGTGTTCGCGGTGAGTTTGATTATCAAGGGCGCGTATAATCCGTTTATCTATTTCAATTTTTAATGGGTGATTCTATGTTGAGAAAGCGTCTTGCGGCTGTTGTAATTGTTTTGATAATAGGTTTCTGTGTGGCGCAATACTTCGACTGGCAGGGTTTTTTGAAGCCACTCGCCAAAGACGTGCTTTGGATTGCGCGCGACGAGAACCGCGGGGTTTATCAGCGCGTTTTGGATATTCGCTCGTGGCTAGAGAAAGCCAGCGAACAGCCGCTTAAATATGATGCCGTGAATATCAGCGGTGGGTTCTTCCGCGCTGTGGGAAAGAATTATATAGAAGAAAATGACGTGTTGCGACTCAATAACGGTTATTTGACCTTTCCGCTTAGGTATTCGTGGGTGGTTGACGATATAGCCGAAAAGACGTTGAACCTAAAAAATGCTTTGGAGGAACGCGGCGTGAACCTCCTGTTTGTGCTTGCGCCCGCGAAGCCCGCTAAGTATGACGTTCAAACGCCGCTGTTTATCAAAGATTACGCGAACGACAACGCCGACAGGTTCTTAGAGAAACTCGACGGTTTCGGCGTTTCGTATTTTGATTTACGCGAAGAAATGAAGAACGACGGTATCGCCCAATACGATATGTTTTTCAGAACCGACCACCACTGGAAGCCCGAGGCGGGGTTGTGGGCGGCGCGAAAGACTTCTGAGCGGCTAAATGCCGATTTTGGGTATAATATAAACACAGAATTGTTAGATATTAAGAATTATGAAACACAAACCTACAAAGAGTGGTTTCTGGGTTCACAGGGTAAACGCGTGGGCGTTTTTCAAGCCCCACCCGACGACTTTAATGTAATCACGCCGAAATTCGCGACCGATTTCAAATTTGACGCGTCAGACTGGAATGTTCACCGCGAGGGCGTTTTTCAAGACGCGATGTTTGACATCAGCTTTCTCGACAAAGATTTGTTTAAGATGAACACATATGCCATGTATACGGGTAGCGACTACCCGCTGAACACCATCGAAAACCGCCTATACACAGGTGATGACGGTGGTAAGCGCATTGTCATGTTGCGCGATTCGTTCGGTTGTGTTTTCGCGCCGTTTTTCGCCGTGGGTTTGCCCGAGCTTTACACAATCGACCTACGCGCAAACAAACAGGACGATATGTTTCAATATATACTTGACCTAAACCCCGAAACGGTTGTAATACTCTATAACGCAGGTGATATGAACGCCCCCGAGATGTTCGAGATAACGGGTCTTGAATGAAATATGCAATGTCGGCGCATAATATTCTGGAAAACGCGGAACAAAAAGCGTGAACAGGCGTTAGAAGAGTGTATAACACTTTAGGAGGTAACGAATGAAAAACACTATTAAGAAAATCGCGGCGGTTGCATTGGCTTTCGTGCTCACGACAGGCGCAACGGCCATGACATTCGCCGAAGAGCAGTCGGAGGTTAACGTCGGTATGCCGAATCAACCGTCTTGCTTACAGGCTTATGCCGAGGTTCTTTCCGTATCGGAAAACCAGATTGTCATAAAGACAGAGAACGCGGGTTATGAAGAAATAGCGCTGAATTTCAACCCCGAAACCATTTTCATTGACAACGTAACGGCTTTGCCTGTGAACGCGAAAGACATCAAAAAGGGCGATATGGTTTATGCCTATTTCTCAACAGCCATGACACACAGCATCCCGCCGCAATCTTACGCTTATGCGATTGTCACGAAGGTAAACGAAGAATCCGCCCCCGCCAAGCTGTTCACTGTAGCCGAAGTTACGAAGAACGAGGACGGCAGTATCACTTTCATTAACAAAGACGGCGACTTTTTGATAACAGTCCTTAAAGATACGCCTGTTATTGCGTTTAAGACAAAGAATGTCGTCACGCTCGAAGACATCAAAGTGGGTACCGAGTTGTTTGCATGGTTCGAGTTTATGACGCTCAGTTTCCCCGCTCAAGCCACGGCTGACCGCATCGAGATTCTGCCCGAGCGCACTGATTACTCTAAACACGAGGGTATCTTTATAAACGGTCAGAAGCTTGAAACGCCCGACGCAAACATTCAGATGATGAATGGGCATATGATGTTGCCTGTTCGTGCAGTAGCCGAAGCCATCGGGTATACCGTGGCATGGGACCAGCCCACACAGTCCGTTCATCTTACGAATGGTGTTACTGACGTTAAGTTCGCGATAGGCAGTGACATGTATGTCAAAGAGGGCGACATGGTGTATCAGAGTCCGGACATGCCCGCACCCGTTGCTGTAAACGGGCGTACTTATGTGCCTGTAAGCCTTTTCGTTAACCTGCTCGGCAACAACCTCTATATCCAAACTACAGAAAAGGCCGTCAATTTCAACGTCTTTAACCGCTAAACGGCTGTTTGTAATTCCTCATTGATTATTTCCTCTAAAAGACTGGCTATTTCCCCAACAAGCGGCGCACAGTATTCCCCTGTGCGCTGTTTTCTTGCAAGCATGGCGCAGTCAATCGATTCGAAATGGTCAACCGCATCCATCAGTAACTTAATACGCAGTGTTTTAAGGCGCCGCTCACCGAACATCAGCCCCAACACGAGCACGCCGCCGACCAGCGCAGAACACATGCGCCCGACACCCAAGCCCCCGTAAAGGCCGGCGCACATGCGCTCACACTCGTCGGGCAGGTTGATACCATAGTAACGCGTCGCCGCAATGATAATGCAGAGCGCACAATTATAGCCGCGATTATATAAGTCAATGGCGATTTCACGCATAAAAATCCCCCCATGTTTCATTGATATTCTTCCGTGGGATTGGCGGTTACCGACATTGATTATGGTGATACTTATGGTATAATAGAATAACACCCGATTTGTAGCCAAACAAATCTTATACAAAGGAGTAATCATGGGGAAAATTTCACCGTTTCTCACATTCACAGGTAGAGCCGAAGAAGCTATGAAGTTCTACGTTGCCAACATACCGAATGTAGAGATTTCAAAAATCGTCAGATATGGCAACACCCACCCATACGCAAGACCTGACGAAAAAGACAAGGTGATGTTCGGCTCGCTTAATTTCATGGGTAACGACATCATGTTCATGGACATGGACGCGGCACATCCCGCGCCCGATTTCAGTTGGGCAAGCTCAATCTATATCAATTGCAAGGACGAAACCGAGTTTTACGCCGTTTTCAACGGTCTGAAAGACGGCGGCTCGATTATGATGGGACCAGAAGCCGTAGCGGGCTTCCGTTTATGCGCGTGGGTAGTTGACAAGTTCGGCGTAACATGGCAAACGGTCTGGAAGTAGCAGAAAAAAGGGGGGCGAACCATGTTGAAACAGGTCGCAAAAATGAGAATCACCGTTCAAGCCGACGTTATCTATGAAGCGTTCGTTAATCCCAATCTCATCGGCAACTTCTGGTTTACGTCGAGTTCCGAAAGATGGGAGGGCGGCAAAACAGTTAGGCTCACATCCAAAGAGTATGGCGCGGACTTCCCCATTAAGATTGTCGAAGCCGAAAAACCGCGCAAAATCGTATTTTTGTGGGGCTTATCGGGGGCGGAACGAACGGTTACAATCACTATCACCGAACAGGGTAATGGCGAATCGGTGGTTGAAGTGACAGAAATCGGTTGGGTTGACAGCCCCGACCTTATGTATGAAATGCTCGACAACAAAGAAGGTTGGGTGTTTATGCTGACATGCTTAAAAGCCTATCTGGAAAACGGCGTGAATTCATTACGCGCGGGTATTGTTAAGTAATATCAAATAACAAGGAGAGTGTTTTTATGACGTTTGAAATCTTCATTAACTTCGACGGAAATTGCCGCGAAGCTGGCGAATTTTATGCCAAGGTTTTCAATTCGGAGGTCAAGGGCATTATGACATATGGCGAAGCGCCACCAGACCCCAATTTCACTGTAGCGGAAGAACAGAAAAACAAAATCATGTACGCCGACATTCAAATAGGCGATATGACAGTCATGCTCATGGACGTCTTACCCGACATGGGGTATGTCAAGGGCAATAACATTTCACCGACACTGAACACAAACGACAAGGATGAGATAGTCCGCATTTTCAACGCGCTTAAAGAGGGCGGAACGGTTGAACAAGAGCCGACGACGACCTTCTTTAGTGAGCTGTATTGTATGGTGACAGACAAATTCGGTGTTAGCTGGCAGTTGTTATATTACGCGCGTTAGGTTCGGCGGAAGCAGG
>CAZOVK010000028.1:0-28093 GCA_964583165.1 uncultured Defluviitaleaceae bacterium
GTTCCTGCTTTTTGAGAATTTCTGTATGCAGAGCCGCAACACCGTTGACCGAGTGGCTACCCACAATCGCGAGATAAGCCATACGCACTTGACCGTCAGCGACAATCGCCATCTTACGGATTTTATCGGGGTCAGAGCCATAGCGTTCAACCAGTTGTAAGCAGAAACGGCGGTTGATTTCTTCAACTATCATGTAAATACGCGGAAGAAGGCGCGAAAACAGCTCAATCGGCCACTTCTCGAGCGCTTCGCTCATAATCGTGTGGTTCGTGTAGGCACATGTCTTTGTCGTAATCTCCCACGCCCTATCCCACGGCACATTGTGCTCGTCAACGAGTAGGCGCATGAGTTCGGCGACAGCCACTGTCGGGTGAGTGTCGTTCATTTGTAGCTGAACATAATTCGGGAATACGTCAAAGTCATTGCCATGCATTTGAACAAAACGCTTGACAATGCGTTGAATAGTCGCCGAAATGAAGAAATACTGCTGTTTAAGGCGCAATTCCTTGCCCTGCATCTTGTCGTCGGCGGGGTAAAGCACCTCACAAAGCAAACGCGCAAGGTTCTGTTCTTCGACCGCCTTCGCGTAGTTGCCCTCGTTGAATGAATTCAAGTCAAAGCTATGCTTGGCTTGCGCGTCCCAAAGGCGTAGGGTGTTAATCATCTTATTGTTGAAGCCGATAATCGGGTAGTCATATGGTATTGCCGTTATGGTTTGCGCGTCATTCAGTTCAAAACGATAATTGCCTTCCGAAGTGCGCACGGCGCGGACTGTGCCGCCGAAATGTACGTCAACGGCATATTCTTGACGCTTGACGCTCCAATAGTCACCGTTTTCAAGCCAGTTGTCTGGTTCTTCTACTTGGTTGCCGTTTTTAATCTGCTGTTCAAATATGCCATACCTATAGCGAATACCACAGCCATAAGCGGGGTATCCCAAAGTCGTCAGAGAATCTAAGAAACAAGCCGCCAAACGCCCCAAACCGCCATTGCCTAGTCCCGGGTCACGCTCTGCGTCTTCAACCATGTTCAGGTCAATGCCCAGTTCGGTCAGAACCTCTTTCATATCGCCGTCCATGAGCAAATTCACCAGCGCGTTGCCCAAGAAGCGCCCCATGAGAAACTCCATGCTCAGATAGTAAACAATCTTTGCGTCCTCACTGTGGTATTGCTCATGGGTTTCTATCCACTGGTCCATAATGAGGTCACGCAATGTGAACGCCAACGCCTCATACACCTGTTCGGCTGACGCGTTTTTGACCGTCTTACGGGATATAACCTTGACGTTTTCGATAACCTTGGCCTTTAGCTCCTCTTTAGTGATGTTGATAAAACCATTCAAATATAACACTCCCTTTGTATGCTATCCCTAATGTTTAGATGATACAATAAAACGTCGCGATTGTCACGGATTTTTTATTATAGGTTGACAGTCGCCATTACACATTATAATATGGAAGAAATACAAAATTATCGGAGGTAAATATGCCTAGACTTCTCACTCTTTTTACGGGTCAATGGGCCGATTTGGATTTTGAGCAAATTTGCTTGAAGGCGGCTTCGTTTGGTTATGATGGGTTGGAGCTTGCGTGCTGGGGGAAGCATTTAGACGTGTCACGGGTTGTCGCCGACAATGACTATGTGGATTATATTAACGATACTTTGGCACGGCATAATCTGAAACTTGGCGCGCTCGGCTCTCATATTATCGGGCAGTGTATCGGCGACCCGTTGGATATGCGCCACAACAACTTCGCGCCCGCCCATCTCGCGAATCAACCAAACGCGATTCGCGCATGGGCGATTGATGAGATGAAAAAGATACCCGCGGCGGCGAAACGGCTTGGCGTTTCGGTTGTTACCGGGTTTACGGGTTCGCCGATTTGGCGGTATCTGTATTCTTTCCCGCAGACTTCTGAAGAAACGATTAAAAACGGCTTTCAAGAGGTCTACGACCTATGGTCACCGATAATGGATGAATTCAGAAAACACGGCATTAAATTCGCACTGGAGGTTCACCCGACTGAGATTGCGTTTGACTATTACAGCACGCAGAAGTTGCTTGGCATGTTCAAAGACTACCCTGAATTCGGGCTGAATTTCGACCCTAGCCATTTGCTTTGGCAAGGTCTGGTGCCGCATGTGTTCTTGAACGATTTCATTGACCGCGTTTATCATGTACATATGAAGGACGTGGCGATTACGCTTGATGGGCGCACAGGCCTACTCGGCTCACACCTTGACTTCGGCGACATAAGGCGCGGTTGGAATTTCAGAAGCCTAGGGCACGGCCATGTCGATTTTGAAGCCATTATCCGCGTGTTGAACGCGTATAACTACACGGGGCCGCTTTCGGTTGAGTGGGAAGACTCCGGCATGGACAGAGAATACGGCGCGGCAGAAGCGGCGGCATATGTCAGACGGCTCGACTACCCACAAAGTAACATCAAGTTCGATGACGCAATCAGCAACTAAACGGGGGTTGAATTGGAGAAAATATCTGAAACAGAACGCCTGTATCTTCGCAAACTGACACAGGACGATTTCGGCGCGTTGTGCGCAATCTTGCAAGACGATGAAACAATGTATGCGTATGAGGGGGCATTCAGTGATACAGAGGTTCAAAGCTGGCTCGACAGGCAGTTTGACCGCTACGAGAATGACGGTCATGCGCTTTGGGCTGTCGTTCTCAAGGAAACAGGCGAGCTAATCGGTCAATGCGGAATAACACAACAAAATGCCAATGGAAAGACAGTCCCTGAAATCGGCTATCTATTCAACAGAAACTTCTGGCATAAAGGTTACGCCACAGAAGCCGCAATCGCCTGCAAAGACTACGCCTTCAATGTCTTGGGCATGGACGCAGTATACTCTATCATAAGGGATATGAACATAGCGTCACAAAATGTAGCCAAACGCCTTGGCATGGTTCATGTTGACACATTTGTGAAGCACTATCGCGGCATCGTTATGCCCCATTTAATATTTGAATTTAAGAAACAATAGAAACAGACGGCGGGGCAATGCCCCGCCGTCTGTTTATTGCGCGCCTTCTGTTTGGTCAACGTCTTCAATAACATCAACCTCAATGATTTTTTTGACTACCTTCAATCTCGCCTTCCCCTTTTTCTCATAGAAACTCGCCGAAGTCAGATATTTTGTCTCGAGATTTCGTGGCATCTCCTTTTGCCCCACGGGTTCATAGCCAAAGGGCTCTAATACACATCTAACCATTCTACCCAGCGCTTGCTTCATGTATCTATCTGTCAAGTCAAACTCTCGCGTTTGTGACATCTGAAAATGCGCCTCAATCTCCAATACACACGCCGACAGCGCGGGCTTTCCGCATTCTGAAGCGTCAATCATGGCGATGATAACATCATCACGTGACAAAATCATCTCGAAAATCTCCCTTGCTACTCGGTTTTGTGCCAACCCTTTGTCGCTGTGGCTCGTGTTGACATAATCATTAAACGTCGCTTTCATAAATACCGCCTTTCATATATCTGATTTTCTATATTATATAATATCCGAAATCATATGTCAAGAAGAAATTCTATTTTTTTGCGTACAATCCGCCAAACAAGTTGTCGGCGAATATAGTAGAGTAACAAATCTTGCGGAGGCTGTTATGATTAGAGGACAGGTACTGGACGGACGATTTTCCGATAACAGGAGCGAAAATGGGCGGTTGCGCGTGGCGGTATTTGACGTGAATGTGGGAACGCCGCTTCCGAATGCGAAAATCACCGTAATAGAGCAACAGAACGCGTCAACCGTAGAACAACTCACCACCAACAGCAGCGGCGTAAGTGAAACAGTCAGTCTAATCTGCCCGCCGCTCGAATATTCACAAAGACCCGGTATGCCCCAGCCCTATGAGGAATACACCGTGCAGGTAGAGGCCGAGGGCTTTGAAAATGCACAAATAGACGGCGTACAGATTTTTGACGACACACTGGCGCTACAGAATATAAACCTTGTACCGCTTGCGAAGGAGCAGAACCAAGAACTCGTTATCCAAATCCCGGAGCATACCTTGTGGGGGGTGTTCCCGCCGAAAATCCCTGAAGATGCGATTAAGGAGTTACCACCCGAATCGGGCTTTGTTGTACTCGATAAACCCGTCGTGCCCGAAATTATTGTCGTTCACAACGGTGACCCGAACAACCCCGCCGCCCAAAATTTCTACGTGCCATTCCGTGATTATATCAAGAATGTGGCGAGCTGTGAAATCTACGACACATGGCCCGAGCAGACACTCCGCGCAAATATCTTAGCGATTATCTCGTTCACGCTGAACCGCGTGTTTACCGAATGGTACAGAAACAAAGGCAAAAATTTCACCATCACGAACTCAACCGCCTATGACCAAGCGTTTGTGTACGGGCGTAATATCTTCACGAACATCTCACGTGTAGTCGATGAGATTTTCACCAGTTACATCACAAAGCCCGGCATACGTCAGCCGCTCTTTACACAATATTGTGACGGTCAGCGGTCAGCTTGCCCCGGTTGGATGCAACAGTGGGGCTCGAAAACCCTTGGCGACCAAGGGTTTGACGACATCTCAATCCTTCGCAATTACTACGGAGACGCTATTTTTCTGGCGCAGGCCGAGAAGGTCACGGGCGTACCGTCCTCTTACCCGGGTAAGGTCTTAAACCAAGGTTCGACTGGGCAAGACGTCCGCACGATTCAAACACAACTTAATGCCATATCGAACAACTACCCCGCCATACCGAAACTAAAGGTTGACGGCGCATATGGCGCAGGTACGGCAGAGGCTGTAAAGGTGTTTCAAGGAATATTTAACATGCCTCAATCGGGTGTTGTCGATTTTCCGACATGGTATAAGATAAGCGAGATTTATGTAGCCGTTGAAAGACTGGCCGAGCTGATTTAGGAGGGTTTCAGATGGCGAACGACATACCCGCTAACTTAGACGAACTGCCGCAAGCCGGGTTTAGCCCGGGCGACGGGGATAATAGCATAGACGGCACGACAGGTAATTGGGAGGTAATCGTTCGTTATGCGGGTTCGCTTGAGCGTATCGCAAAGGAGTTAAACGCCCAAGTTGAGATTGTGAGCGTGAATTACGCCATACTGACGTTACCGTCCGGTAATATCGGCGCGCTTGTGAAATACCCCGAGATTGAGTATGTCGAGATGCCCAAGCGTGTTGACTCGGTGCTCAGAAAAGCCATGACAAACGCCTGTATCCGCTATGTTCAGTATGATTCGGCGTTACATCTGACGGGTAAGGGTGTTTTAATCGGCATAATCGATTCAGGCGTTGACTTCTATCATCCGGACTTGCGCGATAATGACGACAAGACACGTATCCGTTATATCTGGGACCAGACAGCAAGCGGCACACCACCTCCAGGGTTTTTAAACGGCGCCGAATATTCGTCAGAACAAATCAACTCTGATTTAGAATCGGGCAATCCACTTTCGATTGTTCCCCAAGTGGACACATTAGGGCATGGCACAGCCATAGCCGGCACGGCGGCGGGCAACGGGCGCGCGAGTGACGGTGTTGAGCGCGGGGCCGCGCCCGAAAGTGAGTTGCTTGTCGTAAAACTCGGTCAAAAGGGGCGCGAGAGTTTCGCGCGGACGACAGAGATTATGCGGGCGGTCAAATACTGTATAGACAAGGCTCAAGAGCTTAATATGCCACTCGTCATAAACCTAAGCTACGGCACGAGTGACGGCGGGCATGACGGGCGCACGCTGTTCGAAACCTTCCTTGATGACGCGTGTAATCTCTGGAAAACCAGTATCGTAGTTGCGGCGGGTAATGAGGGCTCGGCGGCTCACCACTTCAAAGGTCAGCTTAAAAAAGGTCAGACGCTCAATGTGGAGTTTTCACTGGCCACCGGCCTGCAAAAAGTCTTTCTGACACTCTGGAAGAGTTTTCTGGACGATTTTTCGCTCGAATTAGTCGCGCCGTCCGGCAAGAGTAGCGGGAAGATATTGTTTTCTGACTATGTAAGGCGTTACGCGCTGGATGAGGCGGAAATCCTGTTGTTTTACGGTCAGGCCAATCACTATAACATCGACCAAGAAGTCTACTTCCAATTCTCACCGCGTGGTGAAGCGCTCAAGGCCGGTATCTGGACGTTGCGCGTGACGGGTGATAGTGTGTTGTTCGGTGATTTCAATTTATGGCTCCCGACAACGGAACAGGTCGGGCTTGATACGGCGTTTCTCGTGCCTGAAACGCTCACAACGCTCACCATACCATCAACGGCTGAAAATGTCATCAGTGTTGGGGGTTACAACTCCGACACAGGCAGTATCGCGCCATTCTCAGGTAACGGTTACCCGCGCACATTTCAAACAATCAAGCCCGATTTAGTCGCGCCCGCCGTGAACATACTCGCGCCCAAAGCGGGCGGCGGTTATGACACATACACGGGCACGAGTATTGCTGCGCCGTTTGTGACCGGTTCGGCCGCGCTTATGATGGAATGGGGCTTAGTTATGGGCAATGACCCGTTTCTATACGGCCAGCGCCTAAAGGCGTTTCTACAACTCGGTACAATCAAAAAACCGGATTTGCAATACCCCAATCCTAAGTGGGGTTTCGGACAGCTATGTTTGCAGAATACCATTAACTTCTTGAAGCAGTTTAACACATCTCCACCCGTTAAACCAACAATGTCAGAGGAGTTGCCAAATATAGTGTCTACCCAAGCAGGTAAAGGTGAATTGAACCCACTCCCCCAACAATCAGATGGATATTATGAGTTACTTGTCCCGTTTGATAAAGAGCTGTACCAAAAAATCATGGACTCCGATTATGCAACAGCCGAACTGCTGGATGATTTCAGTTTCATGGTCGTCTATGTCAGAATAGAGGATATAAACGAATTTGCTACACGGCTGACTAATGCTCTATACTTTGAACCGGCCTCAATTCTGGGGCTTATGGATAGGCAAAGTCTTGAAGCGGCCGGTGTTCTCTATGTTCAAAATCAGCCGTTCCTTGACCTTCATGGCAATGGCGTGCTTGTGGGCATTGTTGATACTGGTATTGACTATCGGCTTAAAGACTTCCAAAACGCTGACGGCACCAGCCGTATAGCGGCCATATGGGACCAGACTATAGACAGCGTTCCGCCTTCATACTATGGCTTCGGAAGCGAGTACACGCAGGCTCAGATTAACGAAGCCTTGAAATCGCCTAATCCCCTTGAAGTCGTTAACGTAACGGATGAGATAGGTCACGGCACATTTCTGGCTTCTCTAGCGGCGGGCAGTGAAAACGGCGAACTAATCGGAGCCGCGCCCGAATCTGAACTCATCATTGTTAAACTCAAATCAGCCAAACCGCACACACGCACACGTTCGGCAGTGCCACCCGATGTTATTGCCGCCTATGCCTCAACCGACGTGGCATTGGGCATAGATTATCTTGTCAAAACAGCCAAACAGCTCAACCGACCCATTGCCATATGTTTAGGTCTGGGCGGTAATCTAAACGGTCACGACGGGCGCTCTGTTTTTGAGGAATTTATCAGTGAAGCGGCTTCTAAAAACGGCGTTATTCTATGTGTGGCGGCCGGGAATCTGGCTAATGCCAAGCGCCACTTCCACACTGTGTTACCAAAGTCGGGCGAAACGGCTGATATAGAAATCAGTGTTCCGAATAATTGTTACGGATTTTCCATGTTACTTTGCAACAACGAAACCGACCATTTTACTTTCTCTGTCACAAGCCCAAGTGGCGAAAAGGTTGAGCGGATTCCCGCAAGGAATTATACTATCTATGACACAACCTTAGGTTTCGAGCGAACATCCGTGCGCATAGAATACTATTTTGCGTTCGCTACGGCAAGGAGCCAATACTCCGTTATTCGTATAACTACGCCGTCGGCGGGCATCTGGACTGTGACCGCTTACGCAGATGAAGCGCTGGACGGTACATTACACGCTTGGTTACCCATTCCCGCGTTTGCCCCGGATGTAACCTTTTTGGTATCTGACCCTGACTATACCGTGACAATGCCCGGTACTGCCAACGGTATCTTATGCGTGGGCGCGTATTCAAGTATCGATAACCGCCTGTTCGTCGATTCGTCTCGCGGGCCTACACGCATGAATATGCTCGTGCCTGATTTAGTCGCGCCCGGCGTTGATGTAGGCGGCATTACGTCAACGGGCATTTCCAAGAAGAGCGGTACGAGTGTGGCAACAGCGATAACAACAGGCGCGGCGGCTTTGATGCTTGAGTGGGCGCTCGTCAAAAAGAACCTCTTATCAATGAACACGACACAGGCACGCGCCTATCTGATTCGCGGCTGTACAAGGCGCGAAAACATCAGTTATCCTAACACAAAATGGGGTTATGGTGAGCTTAATCTCACTAAGACATTCGAGATAATGACAGCCAACAAACCTAAGGCGGGGGCTAACAAATAACGCCCCCTCCCCTCGTTCTTTTCTGTTCTTATAATACACGGCACGCATAATTTAGTATAAATACTATTATGGGAGATGGACATGCAGCGCGTGATTATCGCCGTTCTTTGTGTTGTGGTTCTGGCTCTGGGCTTTAGCAGATATGCGCCGGGGTTGATTTCACGCGCCGAACGCACAATCTCCCGCTCAATCGGAAAAATGCGTATAGATAAACTCACATACGGCTATAACGAAGTAAGTGGGCGTTATGCGTCTTGCCTTTACGCGGGTTCTGACAGCGAAAACGCGCAACGGGTTGTAAACATGATAGACTTCTATTTGCCGTTTCTTATGAACGATTTTGGTATTGACGATACAGAAACCGTAACAGTTGCGTTATTTGAGAATAAACAAACCCTAGCCCAAGCTGTCGGCGCAACACCAGAAGATGTTTCGGGCGCGTATATCGCGGGTTATATCTGCCTGTTAAGCCCGTCCGCATGGGCGACAACACCCACGAGCCGCCGTTATAAACAAGAAGGCCCCGTGATTCACGAACTCACACACTATGTAATGGAACAGGCGGGCGGCTACAAGAATTTCGAACGCTGGTTCTCGGAGGGCATGGCTCTATACTATGAACAGAAATATACGGGCATGGAATGGCGGGCTGATTTGTCAGAGGACTGCAAGAGTATAGAATATGAAGAACTCTTGAACTTCGACAGACTCGATTCACAACTCGCCTATCGCCGCGCCTATGAAATTGTCAGAAACTATGCCGTCATTAAAGGTGAAAACGCTTTACAGGCACTATTGAAATAGTTTAAGAAATTTGGTATAATATTCTTGTAAATTTTGTGAGGTGATTTTGGTTGTTAAGTGACATAGAAGGACTCCGCGTGGCGTACGAAACCTATGGAGAGGGCACGGCTTTGCTCATTCTTCACGGCTGGGGCGCGAACAAGGGCGTCATGCGCGGCATAGCAGAGCATCTTTCAAGCCGCTACCATACAATCGCGTTGGACTTCCCCGGTTTCGGTGAGTCACCTGAGCCGCCCGACGCGTGGGACTTATCTGCCTACGCGGATTTCGTGTTCGGATTTTTGCGTGCGCAAAACATAAATGAGGTAGTTTTACTCGGTCATTCTTTTGGCGGGCGCGTTATTATAAAGATGATGGAAAAACTTTCGCGCGGTGAACAAACACTCACCGTTAAAAAAATCGTTCTGACAGACGCGGCCGGTATAAAACCCAAACGCACATTCAAACAAAACATTCAAATCCGCGCGTATAAAACGGGCAAGGCGTTTTTACAAAGCGGTATCGGCAAGGCCCTGTTCCCGGGCAAGTTAGAGGATTTACAGTCGCGCTCCGGCTCGGCTGATTACCGCGCCGCCACGCCACTTATGCGACAAGTGCTTGTGAAGGCCGTCAATGAAGATTTAACGCCCGTTCTTTCATTAAATACAGTCGAAACACTGCTAATCTGGGGCGAATTAGACACAGATACCCCACTTGTTCATGGTCAGACTATGGAGCGGCTCATGCCTAAGGCGGGTCTGGCTGTCATTAAAGGCGCGGGACATTTCGCTTTCATAAATCAGCCCGCGCTGTTTTATCGTATACTAGACGCGTTTTTATAAAGGGTGATATTATGGCATGGTTGGTTGTGTTCGCGCTCGTTCTGCTGTTTGTATCGGCGGCGTTTCCTGTTTGGTATTATACGCATATGTTTCAGCTCAACGCCTATAAACCCCATTGGCAGATGAAATTCAATCTGCGCGACAGAAAATGGGTTTTTATGGCGGGGGTTTTGGCGCTCACACTTTCGATTGGTTTACTCGTGCCGTTTATGGGCGCGAGTACATTGGCTTGCGCGGCGGCGGCTTCTTATCTGATTTTCCGTGAAAAAAAAGTCAAAATCAAACTCAAAGTCACAATGCGGATTTGGCGGCTTTGGGCTACTTTTGCTGTGTTTAATGTTGCTTTGCTGGTTGTGTTCTTCCTTTTATCAAACATCTGGTTTGTTATAGGCTTTGGTGTCCTTTACGCGCTTATCCCATTCACGCTTCTGTTCTGTAATATCCTTAATAAGCCTATCGAAAAGTCCGTGAACAATCATTACATCAATGACGCGAGGCGCATACTCGAAAACTCTCCGAATCTGAAGGTCATCGGCATAACGGGCAGTTACGGCAAAACTAGCACGAAGTATTTCTTGACACAATTATTGTCAGTAGCCTATGAAACCGTTATGACGCCCGAAAACTATAACACAACCCTCGGCGTAGTCCGCACAATTCGTTCATCAATCAAACCCACAACAGAGATTTTCGTCTGCGAGATGGGCGCAAGAAATGTCGGAGATATAAAAGAAATTTGTGAACTGGTGAAGCCCACATACGGTGTTCTGACCTCCATCGGCCCCCAACACCTAGAAACCTTCGGCTCAATCGACAATGTAATCAAGACAAAATTTGAACTGCCTGATAGTATAATTGACGGAATGGCGTTTCTGAACTTCGACAACACATATATAGCCAATCATAGATACGAAAAACCGTGCATTACTTATGGTATGGAGAACGAAAACGCGGACTTTCGGGCTGATTGCATAAGATTTTCGGCTGACGGTATGACCTTTACGGTCACGAATGCGAAAAGCGGTGAAAGCCAGAGCTTCACGACAAGACTACTCGGGCTTCACAATATTCAGAACATCACGGCGGCTGTTGCCGTGGCTGTTCACCTCGGTATTCCCATGAAGAAACTGGTCGCCCCCATCAGAAAACTTACGGGCGTTCCGCATAGGCTTGAGTTACGCCGCGTCGGGAACCTCGCGATAATAGACGACGCATACAACTCGAACCTCACGGGCGCAATGTCCGCGCTGGACTGTTTGAGTGGCTTCCCCGGTACACGCATACTCATAACCCCGGGCATGGTGGAACTCGGCGATGCGCATTATGAGCAAAACAACCAGTTCGGCGCATATGCGATGGGACGCGCCGATGTCGCGATACTTGTCGGCAAACAACAAACGGAACCCATTTTCGCAGGGCTCGCAGAAGCAGGCTTTGAAGCGTCAAAAATCTACATTGTTAAGAGTTTCAACGAAGGATTCACGCTGGCTCAAACACTCGCGGCGAACCAAACAGCCGCGGTTTTGATAGAGAACGACTTGCCCGACAACTACTAGACCTATTGTGAAACCTACGCTTTTGTCTTTTTATTGTAGGTTTCGCGAGTAGGTTTCCTGCAGTTCTACTTTCTTGCGGAACCCGCTTTTTGGGTTTCGCAAGAACTCTATTGATTATATTAAGGAGAGAAAAGAAGCAATGATTAACGTAGCAGTATTTTTCGGCGGTATGAGTGTCGAACACGAGGTCAGTATCATTTCGGGGCTTCAAGCCGCCGCCGCGCTCGACCGCTCGAAGTATTACCCGATACCCGTTTACATCGCGAAGGATAAGCGTATGTTCACGGGTGACGAGTTGTTCGACGTGAAGAACTACACAGACTTGAAAGCACTGGAGCAGAGGGCACAACAGGTCATGCTCGTCAGGTATGACAATAAGGTTTTGCTTGCGCCTTTCCCACAAAAGCTGTTTGGCGCGAAGCCTATTGAGGTAGATTTGGCCTTGCCTGTCGTTCACGGCGCGAATGTAGAGGACGGGAGTTTGTCGGGTTTGTTTGAAAGCGTGAGTTTGCCATACGCATGTTCTGATGTATTATCAAGCGCGGTATGTATGGACAAAAATGTGACTAAGGCTGTTTTGTCTCAACAAGGTTTGCCTACCCTGCCCTGTTTGGTTTTTGACTATGAAGAATACGCCGAAACGCCCGAAACCCAAATAGAGTCAGCGACCGAATCATTCGGCTTTCCTGTAGTCGTGAAGCCGATAAATCTTGGCTCGAGTGTGGGCATATCGATTGCGCGTGACAAAAACGCGCTAAAAACCGCGCTGGAATATGCCTACGAGTTTTGTTCACGCGTTATTGTCGAACCCGCTGTCACGAATTTGCGCGAAATCAACTGCGCTGTATTGGGCGATTATCTCTATGCCGAACCATCTGTTTGTGAAGAACCGTTTGGCGGCGAAATTTTGTCTTATGCCGATAAATACCTAAGCGGCGGCGGTAAGAGCGAAAAGAGCGGCATGGCAAGCACGAAACGCCAAATCCCCGCGAACATCTCTGAGGAACTCACGAAACAGATTCAAGACATGGCCGTTAAGGCATTCAAGGCGTGTGGCTGTCTGGGCGTTGTCCGTATTGACTTTTTGTATGATGTGGATAAGAATCAAGTCTATATCAACGAACTGAACACCATACCCGGCTCCCTCGCGTTCTACCTCTGGGAAGCCACTGCGAAACCGTTTAGGCTCTTGCTTGACGAGATGTTGCGCCTTGCCCAAAAGCGTGAACGCGAAAAGCTCACGACCCGCACGACCTTCGAAACCAATATATTAGAAGGTTTTATCTCGGGCACGGGCACGAAAACGGGCAAATACGGGCAATAGAACAGCCATAAAAAACATAAGGAAGTGAAACAAATGAAGAACATAGCCGTTATCGGCTTCGGGAGCTGGGGTTTGGCGCTTTCGACCTTACTCGCGGGCAAGGGTCACAATGTGACTGTGTGGGGGCGCAATAAGGAAAAGGTAGAGGCCGTCAGAACCACACGTTTGACTGACGAATATCTGCCCGGCATAAGGATTGACGACAGCATAAACATCACGAACGACCTAAAAGAAGCGGTGAACGGCGCGGAGATTCTCGTTTGTTCAATCGCGTCACAGGCGCTTCGTTCCGTTCTCGCGCAAATCGCGCCGTTTTATAATGGGCAGATTGTCGTAAGCACGGCAAAGGGTATCGAGGACAACACCTTACTCTTGCAATCACAAGTAATTGAAGAAATGCTTCCGTCTTCGCGTGTGGTGGCGCTTTCCGGCCCGTCACACGCGGAGGAAGTCGCGCGGAAACTCCCGACAACCTGTGTCGTGGCATCACACGACCCGGAAGTTGCCCACTTGATTCAGGACGTGTTTATCACGCCTGTTTTTCGCGTCTACACAAATAACGACATCTTAGGTGTTCAACTCGGCGGGGCTCTCAAAAACGTCATATCACTTGCGGCTGGTATCTCAGACGGCATGGGATATGGCGATAACATCAAGGCCGCGCTTATGACACGCGGTATTGTCGAAATTACGCGGCTCGGTGTGGCTATGGGCGCACAAGAAAAAACGTTTAGCGGGCTGTCGGGCATTGGCGATTTGATTGTGACATGCACAAGTCAACATTCGCGCAACCGTCGCGCGGGGTTTTTACTGGGACAGGGTAAGAGCCTAGAAGAAGCGCTTGAAGAAGTACACATGGTAGTTGAGGGCGTAACGACAGCGCGGGCGGCGGCCGGTCTATCCGAGCGTTATGGCGTGGACATGCCCATTACCTATGAAGTCAACCAAACCCTGTTTGGCGGAAAGAACCCACGCCAAGCCGTAACTGACCTGATGACACGTGACAGAACAACAGAAGTCTGACCATAGCGGCACATAATTACTTTATGTAGTCATTGACAATTTCAATCAAATGTTATAAAATTAGTTTACCTGTACGTAAATCTTACATGGGGGCGGGTTGCAATGTTGCAATTAGTCAGACTTTTGGGGATAAACAAACGACTTTCTCTATCATTTGGTATACTCTCACTTTTGATATTCGTTATCAGTTTCTACGGTCTTCAAGGAGCAGCACAACTTAATAATACTATTAACGTATACGCCGACAAAATGTTACCCGAGGTCAACACCATGTGGACCCTACGTCGCAACATGCTGTCAGCTGAGCGTTACATGTTACTCGCGGTAGTCGCTGACCAAAAAAAGGACATCCAAAGTAATGTGGATTTGTCTAACACCGACTTTGGGGCGACCATGCACTATTACGGCATCCTCAATAACATGATTAGCGAAGACCCGCATTATGCTGACCTCATTAAGAAACTGGGCGATAATCTTACGATACTCCAGAGCGTTCACTTTAAGGCGCTTCAATACGCCTCTTCCGGTGTCGATAAAGATTCGTTTGATTATGTGAGTTCTACATACTCAACGGCGTTTAACAATGCCGCGAACTGCATAGTCGCGCTCTCAGAAGCTTTTGATAAGACCGCCGAAGGCTATCAGGAAATCGCCAATAAGCAGAAATTGACTACATTCAACACGATATTCTTTGTGGGCGTTGGCTGTATACTCTTTGCCATTACCACGTCACTGTTGATTACGGCAAGTATCAGAAAGCCGCTAAACCGCATCCGCGCGGGCGCGAAACGCCTTGCAGCCGGTGATTTGTCAGAATCCGTCATTGTTGACGGTAATGATGAATTAGGGCAAGTCGCCAAAGCCATTAACGACGTAAAAGACAGCGTGAGCTTGCTGGTCAGCCGCATATCAACACTGACACAGGAGTATGACGAGGGCAACAACGAAGTCCAGATGAATGCCGAGAACCTTGAAGGTGAATATGGCTCACTTGCCATTGCGATAAACAACATGGTTACCATGTTCCTGTCAGAAACGGCCGACATTTTAGAAGCTTACGGCTCACTTGGCAACGGAGATTTCAAAGCAATACTGCGCCCCATGCCCGGTAAGAAGGCCATGGCTAACCAGAAATTCTATGCGGCTAAGAAGAATATCCAGAGCATATCGGGCGATATTGAGCGCATGATTCAATACGCTATGGATGGTCAACTCGAAAAATCAATTGACGAAACGGTCTACGCAGGTGACTGGCGTAAGCTTGCGCTGGGGTTAAATACACTTATGCGTAACATCAACACGCCCATTGTCGAGGCGAACAGTGTATTATCGTCGCTATCACGCGGAGAATTCGGCGTAAATGTGTCTAACCAGTATAAAGGGCAGTTTGCGCAAATGAGTATCGCGTTCAGAACCATGGTAACGACAACGCGTTCATACATAAAAGAGATTTCTGACATACTGACGGCTGTTGCTTCGGGTGATTTGACTGTTGAAATCAACCGTGACTATGTCGGTGAGTATAACCATATCAAATTGAGTATCCACAATATCGTTCATAACCTAAGAAAAACCGTCGGTGAGGTCAAGTCAAGCGCTGCAAACGTAAACTCCGGCTCTTCACAAGTAGCCGCAACGGCAACGAGCCTTGCACAGGGCGCGACTGTACAGGCAGAGAGTATCGACAAGCTGAACCGCGCGATTGAACGTATAAACGGCAACATGTCAGAAACCGTCGGCCGCGTCAAACGCGCACAGGAAACCTGTAAATCCAGCATGGAGAGTGCGCATACGGGTAATGACAACATGCGCGAACTGCTTGAATCTATGGTAGGTATCAAACGCGCCACAGAGAATATCAGCCACATGATAACAGCCATCGACGATATTGCGACACAAACGAACCTCTTAGCTCTCAACGCGTCTGTCGAAGCCGCGCGCGCCGGGGATAAGGGCATAGGTTTTGCCGTTGTTGCCGAGCAGGTCAGAAGCCTCGCGACACGCAGTCAGCAAGCCGCCAAAGAAACAACCGCACATATAGCCGAGAGTGTGAAATGCGTGAACAAATCTGCGCACTTCTCACAGGTCACAGCCGACGCCCTCGCTTCTATTGTCACGAATGTGACCGCCATTGACGAGCTGATTGACACAATCAGTGTTCAAAGCGCCCAACAGGCGGAGGAGTTGAACGGCATAGGCAGTGGTCTTGACCGCATAGACGGCGTATCACAGAATACATCCGCATCTTCGGAGGAATGCGCGGCGGCGGCAGAGGAATTGTCCAGCCAAGCGCAGATTATGTCCGAAATGGTGTCACGTTTCATTACAGAAAAGGAAGAGTTCTAAAAGCACTGACTGAATAGCAAGCTACCGAACCGAATTATCTCATCATAACCCGTCGTCATAAAATTAACATACAAAAATCTTTTAAGGAGAGAACGGAAAATGAAGAACTTGAAAATTGGCGTGAAGCTGTTTTTGGGATTCGGTCTGGTAGCGTTAGTGCTAATAACGCTCGGTATCACAGCATTCGTCGGAACAACAGGCATTAAGGATGCGCTGAACGAGTACAAGAACACGACCTTGCCGGAAACGGTAGACATCTGGACAATGAGGCGCAACATGATTTCCATCCAGCGCTACTTATCGCTTGCGTTGCTTGCACCCGATAATACCTCCGTCCAGAATTATCTAAAGTCAGTTGAGGACGACACGAAAAATCTGACGGAAGCTCTGGCGACCTACTCCACTCAGTATGCCGACAAAAACTCAGAGGAGTACAAGACCCTAACCACCAGTATCAGTAGCGTTCTGGCTGTTAAAGACCAGATTGTTCCGCTGATACGTCAAAACACACCCGAAACATCGGCGCAAGCTTATGAGATTCTGTCAACAGACTACCAAGAAGAATTTAATAAAGCCGCCAGCACCATCATTAGAATAAACGAACACTTAGACGAAATGACAAAAACCCAGAACGATAAGGCAGATAGCATAATGGCATCAGCCACTCTGATAATAACCTTAGCGCTCGCGCTCGGTCTTATCATCTGTGCAGTTACGATTTTTGTCATGATTCAAACCGTTGCCAAACCCGTCGCAAATGTTGAACGCGCCGCGCGTGACATAGCTAACGGAAATCTGAGCACGAACCTAAAGCCTGACGGCAATGATGAAGTGGGCAAACTCATTGTAGCCATGATTAAGGTTAAAGACACGATTAATGCGCTGATGTCTGACATAAACGAAATGTCGGCGGCCTTTGAAGAGGGTAATGTTTCGGCGCGGCTTCGTTCCGAAACGTATGATGGCGAATACCGCGAAGTCGCCATGGGTATTAACCGCATGATTGACGGGCTTAACAACGACACGAACGCGATTCTGGCCGCTTACAGCTCTTGCGGCGCGGGTGATTTCTCCGTTGTGCTAAAACCGTTACCGGGTCTTAAAGGCGCCGCAAATGTCCAGTTCGACATGCTTAAAAAGAACCTTTCATCGGTCAGCAGTGACTTGGCGACCATCATTGAAGCCGCATCACGCGGTAACTTGAGCGCACGTATCGATACCAAGCAGTATTCGGGCGATTGGTATAAGCTGACAAACGGGCTTAATAACCTGCTCGCGTCCATAGCCACACCCATTGATTCGGCCAATAACATACTTACATCACTGTCAAACGGTCATTTTGACGTAAAGGTTAATAAAGACTTCCAAGGCATATTCCGCGCAATGATGGAAAGCTTCGAGAACATGGTGACTTCAATAGGCTCGTATATTCAAGAGATTACATACACACTGGGCGAAGTCGCCAACGGCAACCTAACCGTAAATATCAAGCGTGCCTACGCAGGGCAATTTGACGAAATCAAAAACAGCATTAACCATATCTCCAAGACATTGGGCATTACCATGAGCGAAATCCGCACGTCGTCAGAAAACGTGTTGTTGGGCGCGAAACAGATTTCCGAATCCTCCATGAGCCTAGCGACAGGCGCAAGCGAACAAGCGGCGTCGGTTGAAGAAATGAACGCGACAATCCAGACGATTAACGAACAAACCCACCTCACCGCCCAAAAGACACAGACAGCTAATGAATACTCCAAACAATCGATGCAGAGCGCGAAATCGGGCAATGACGAAATGCAACGTATGCTTCAGTCTATGCACGAGATTAAAGAAGCCAGCGCAAGCATCTCAACTATCATCAAGACGATTGATGACATAGCCTTCCAGACAAACATCTTGGCTTTGAACGCAAACATTGAAGCGGCGCGAGCGGGTCAAATGGGGCGCGGTTTCGCCGTCGTCGCCGAAGAAGTCAGAACCCTTGCGGGACGTAGCCAACAAGCCGTTCAAGAAACGGGTCACCTCATTGAAGCCACTCTTGACAAAATCAGCATAGGCATGAAAACGGCCGAGTTGACAGCTCAAAGTCTAAGCCGCATAGTCGCTGACACAGACAATGTTTCGTCTATCATTAGCGAAATTTATGACGCGTCGAAAGACCAAACAGAGGCCATTTCTCAGATGTCTATAGGCATCAGCCAAATAACGGATATTGTTCAGCTCAACTCTTCAACCAGTGAAGAGAGCGCCGCCGCCGCCGAGGAACTCAATAGCCAAAGCGAGGTACTCGCTGACATGGTAGCACGATTTAAGGTTTAATCGACAGATAAATATAAAACAGGGCTGTGCCGCACAGCCCTGTTTTCTTGTCGCCACACAACTTTTTATACAATTTTCAACAGCCACTGACGGCAATAGCAAAACGGCGGCATTATTTTGTTGAGTTTGCATACGAAAATAAACTTGCAATATTGGTATATTTGCGTTAGAATAGGGTAAGAAGTGGCATTAAGTGGTAAGCTTTCGCCGGTCAATACCATGAATACACAGACTGGGCAAAAAAGGGAGGGCTGGCTATGTTTCGCGGTAACGCGCAGCACAGTTTAGACGCTAAAGGGCGTATGGTCGTCCCCGCCAAGTTTCGAGATGAACTGGGTGTCCACTTTGTTATTACTAAGGGTATCGGCAATTGCCTGTTTGCTTTCACGGCGAACGATTTCGCGGTGTTTGAACAGAAAATGAAAACCATGCCGCTGTCTGACCCAGAAATACGGCGCTTTCAGCGTTATTTCTTCGGTAGCGCCAGTGACTGTGAACAAGACAGCATAGGTCGCGTGGTGTTGCCACAAGATTTACGCGAACACGCGGGCATTGTGCGCGACATAGTCACTTTGGGTTTACCCGGAAGGCTCGAGATTTGGAGCAAGGAAAACTGGGAAAGATATAATGAAGAAAGTAATTTCGTAGACGATGAATTGGCCAAGAAAATGACAGAGCTGGGCATATAAAAATACTAAATAGTTGCCTAAGCTAGTGAATGGCGGAATGTATATGGAATATTCACATCAATCTGTATTATTGGAAGAGGTAATCAACCACCTTGAACCGCGCCCAAAAGGCATCTACCTTGACGGCACACTCGGCGGCGGCGGTCACAGCAAGGCCATACTCAAACGGCTTGACCCAGGCGGTCAGCTTATTGGCATTGACCGTGACGAGGCCGCGATTGTGAACTGCTTCAAGACGCTGGGCGCTTATATGGACAGGCTGAGCCTTGTTCGCGGCAACTTCAAGGACACCGTTGAGATTTTAAGGAATCTGGGCATAGCCGCACTTGACGGCGCGGTGTTGGATTTGGGCGTGTCGTCTTATCAGTTGGACGAGCCCCAACGCGGATTCTCATACATGCACGACGCGGCGCTTGATATGCGCATGGACACACGCTCGGACATAACGGCATTTGACGTTGTGAACGGTTACAGCGAAGGGGCACTAGCGCGGATTATTTCGGAATACGGTGAAGAACGCTGGGCGAAACGCATAGCCGAGTTTATCGTAAAAGCGCGCGCCGACGCGGCAATAAGAACGACATACGAACTCGTGAGCGTCATCAAAGCGGCTATACCGAAAGCCGCGCGTCAAGACGGCCCACATCCCGCCAAGCGCACCTTCCAAGCTATTCGCATAGAAATCAACAACGAGTTGGATATACTCGAAAGCACTGTGCGCGATATTGTGAGCGTCCTTAAACCGGGTGGGCGTATCTGCATTATTACGTTCCATTCACTAGAAGACCGCATCATCAAGGATACTTTCAGAAAACTGGAACGTCCGTGTACATGCCCGGACGAGTTACCTGTCTGTATCTGCGGTACCGTACCGACCGTTAAGATTATCACAAAACGCCCAGTCGTACCAACAGAGAGAGAAATGTTAACAAACCCACGGGCACGTAGCGCGAAGTTACGGGTAGCAGAAAAACTATAATAACAAAAACATACAAAAGAGGGGTGAGAGCATGAGCGGACCCGCCAGAAAAACGCCGTCACGCGCCGACGAAGCGTACAAGCGATATATGCAAGGACAATTTTATTCGCCGACATCAGAGGCATACGTTGTTGAGCGCAAAGAACGCGACACCAAACGCGTTGAGAAACCGGGACGCTACAGCCCGCCCGTTCGTACCACTGAACATAGTGAACCGGAGCCTAAGAAAACGCCGCGCCCGAATACGCGTACAAAGCCGAAAACACCGCGCCCACTCAGACGTACGCAGAAAAAAACCGACGTTGACTATGAACGTGACCCCGTGCCTGTCAAACGCATGTCCTTTCTGACTGTGCTTATAATCGCCGTTTTCGCCGCAGGTACTTTGGTTTATGTGCTGTCGCTCGCTATAATCAGCCAGAAACAACTACAGGTTAATACCTTACAGCGTGATTTGAAAGCCGCGAAAGAAAACGTCATGATGCTAACTCAAGAAGCCGAATTTTCATACGATTTAGACGAAGTGGCGGTTTATGCGCGTGACGTACTACATATGCAACGCCCGAAGGACTACCAGATAGTCAAGATTCAACTGCCCAAAACGAGTTATTTCACGACATACGACACGCCAACCGAAGTCAAAGAAGAAAAACTCACGCTAGAGGGCATCTGGAAGCTATTCTTCGGCAATTAAAGATAAACTGGGGGTATTGACAGTTGCCTCAAGACAGAAGAAAACCGACGGAATCGACCGCGCCCGACGAGCGCGCCGAGCGCCGCCGCAACTTCAGAATGAATCTAATTAGACTATTCTTTGCCGCCGCCACTGTTTATCTGTGCGTCGGCATTGTCCGCATTAAGGCGGATTTTGGCGACGAGTATGAGCAACGCGCAAAGGCACAGCTCATTAACTATTCAACGGAGAGCGACAAGGCGATTCAGCCGAACCGCGGTAGTATCTATGACCGCAACGACAAGAGTTTCGCGATGGCGAAGGTTGTCTATTCCGTTTTTATTGATGTGCGCATTCTCACCCAACAGACTGAGGAGGTTCAGCAGGCGGCCGTTGAGGCCCTCAATGAAGCGCTGGGCATGAACCCGCAGGATGTCTGGGCATTGCTCGCGGTTGACGAAGACGGCAAGCCCGCGTATGACACGAACTATCTCGTCATAGCACGGCAGGTTGAGCGCAAAGATGCAATGGCGCTCATGTCGCTCGTGAGCAAGAAAAAAACCAAGTGTATCTACATAGAAGACGACACCTTGCGTTATTACACGCAGGACACGGTTGCGCCACAGGTCATAGGCTTTGTTCGAGGCGGCGGCAACTGGGGGCTTGAAGCTTATTACGACAAGGAATTAACAGGGCTACCGGGTCGCGTGTTTCGTTCGTATGACGCGTCGGGCAGTGTTGTCACAGAACGTGTTGACCCAGAAGAGGGGTATAAACTCATTACGACGCTTGATTCGAGTATGCAGCAGACGGCTGAGCGACTTTGTAAGGAATATGGCGATTTGTATGAAGCCTTGAACAGCTCAATCGTAATCATGCAACCATACACGGGCGAGATTCTCACAATGGCTCAATACCCGACATTTAGCCTGACAAACCCGCTGGATTTGAGTTATGTCAACCGCGACAAATTCCGATATCAGTGGCAAGGCTTGCCTGATGCACAATTGGTTGAGAAGATGAGCGGAGTTTGGTCGAACTTCAACATATCTAAGACCTTTGAGCCGGGTTCGATTTTCAAGCCCTTTACTGTCGCTATGGCGCTTGAAGAGGGTATTATCAAAACTACCGACACATATGATTGTGCGGGTGTGAAGGTAGTGTCAGGCATACCCATTCGTTGCCATTACCGCAAGGGGCATGGCAAACAAACACTCACACAGGCGATTGCTAACTCGTGTAATGTCGCTATGATGGACATTGCCGCTGCTTGCGGACGCACGATTTTCGCGAAGTATCAGCGTGACTTTGGTTTTGCCGAGAATACGGGCATTGATTTGCCGAGCGAAGCGAACGCGGCAAGTCTTGTGTACCCCGAATATATGTTAAACCCTGTTGAACTGGCGACTTATTCGTTCGGGCAGGGCTTCAACACAACGGCTATCCAAAACATGGCGGCTTTCGCGGCGGCTATTAACGGCGGAAATCTCTTGGTCCCGTATGTCGTCAGCCAAATGCAGGACGAGCGTGGCAATACCGTTTATAGGCGTGACCCGATTATCGCCAAACGAGTCATCTCCGAAGCCACGTCAGACTATCTCCGCACGGCTATGGAAAGTGTTTTCTCACCGAGCGCGACAGGTTATCGCGCGATAATCCCGGGTTATTCAATCGGCGGAAAAACAGGCACAGCCCAGCAGGGCAAGCGCGAAGACGAGATTTATTCGGTGTTTTTCATGGCGTATCTGCCTGTGGATAAACCCGAATACTTGGTGCTTGCGTCCATCGACCGCCCCGAGTTGTACGAAGACGGCAAGACGACCGCCGCGTATATGTTAAAGGATATGTTGCAGTATATTATTGAGTATAAGGGGCTTAAACCCGACAAACTGGACGCGGATACCAACGATACAAACGGGTTGATTGAGCTTGCCGAGTTTAACGGCTCTAATGTCGCCGACGCTGTGGCGTTCTGCAACGCAAACAATCTGGATTTTGAGCTAATCGGCGGTTCGGGGGCTGTTGTTTCGAGTATGTTCCCACGCCCGGGGGCACTTCTGCAACCCGGCACGAAGGTGTTCTTTACAATCCGCGAAGAATACGGCTTTGAACTGGCTGAAATACCAGATGTGAAAACGCTGACAGAAGCCGAGGCGAAGGGCATGTTATCCGGTGTGGGGTTTGTACCGATTGTGCGCTACGAAAAACTACCGACTGACCCCGCCGAGCTTACGGGCGAGCTGGCATACGCGATTAAAGGCACTGTGAAATCGCAAATGCCCGAAGCCGGGAACTCAATAACGGCGGGTTCGGAGGTTACGATAATAATACACAATTAACTGTTGATTGGAGTAATAAATGAGTGTGTCACTGTTCCCTAAACTCTACGCCGCCTCTGTATATCACATCAATTATGAGGCGTTGTATACGGCTGGCTTTCGTGGGTTGGTTTTCGATATCGACAACACCCTTGCGCCGTTTGATATACCCGAACCCGACGAGCGGTTAAGTGAGTTTTTTCTCGAGCTTGAACGGATTGGATTTACGGTTGTGTTTATCTCGAACAACAGCCACACCCGCGTGAGCCGCTTTGCGGCGGCGTTGCCGGTTGAAAGTTTGGGGAAGGCGAAGAAACCCTCAACGCGGGCATTACTGAATACGTTAAAGCGGCTTAACCTTAAACCGAATGAATGCGCGTTGATTGGTGACCAAGTGTTTACGGATGTGTTGTGCGCGAACCGCGCGGGGCTGTTATCGATTTTGGTTAAGCCCATTTCAACACGCGACGAATGGACAGTCAGAATAAAGCGTGTACCCGAAAAACTCGTACTTGCTCTCTATAAGCTATACAAATAAAAAATGGCGCGTTTCGCGCCATTTTTTATTGTACCGCCAGATATTTGCCGCGATAGTTTTCATACCGTTCGCGGTAACGCTCGTTTGTTTCCATATGAAGGCTCTCTATATACTCTTGACTGCGGTATTCGTCATCTGTCAGCGCGATTACCTGCGCTATTATAGCGGCGCAACGGTCGGTTATCTGCTCACACTGTAGCAGAATCTCGTCAAAGTAGAACCCTGCCTCGGTTGAGCACATGCCCGCCTTCACGCGCTCGATATGCGCGGCGCGATAGGTGTTACACATGACATACGCAACCTCTGTGAGCGGGAACACGTCCTCGCCGATTCGCGCGTTGTCTTCGGCGCACGCCTTTGTCGTGCCATTGACGAGTTCGATTATGGCATTGAGTATGCGCTCGAGTTCTTCCTTTGCCGCGTCAGTCAGTTTTATGCTGTTTTCGTCCATGTTTGAGGTAACTGTCAGATATTTCTTAGCCGAATCCGCTATGCGCTCTAGGTTTCTCACAGAGTGCAGAAGCTTTGAAATGTAACGGCTTTCCTGCATGGTGAGCGGTCGGCGCGTGACCTGAACTACATAGGCATTAAGCCTGTCTGCAACACGGTTCACGTCTTTTTCCAGCTGTTCAATCTGTTCAAGCTTGTTCGCGTCATAGTTCAAAATGGCATCCGCCGCAAACGCCACGTCTTCGGCGACACGTTTAGAGAGTGTCGCGACTGTGTTTTTACACTGTTCAATAGCGAAAGCGGGTGACGACAGGAAGCGCGGGTCAAGCGATACGCCGGGTATTATCTCATCACTGTCGGCCGCGTCTTTGACAGTCAGTGTCGCAAGTTTGGCCAAGAGTTTCGTGAACGGTAAGAATAATAATGTACAGAAGATATTGAAAATTGAGTGAATGATGGCTATATCGAGCGCGTTAACCGTATCATTCCAGAAAGGAAAGCCGATTAGTTGCTGTATCAGATAACACAAGGTCAGGAAAATGATAGTACCGATGACATTGAAGTACAGGTGAACGAACGCAACGCGCTTCGCCTCACGCTTCGTGCCTATTGACGAAAGCATGGCCGTTACGCATGTACCGATGTTTTGCCCCAAAATAATCGGTATCGCAGACGAGTATGTAACCGCACCCGTCACCGACAATGCCTGCAAAATACCCACTGAAGCCGACGACGACTGAACAATCGCCGTAACAATCGTACCGAGCAGAACGCCCGCAATCGGGTTTGTAAACATTACCAACAAATTCTGAAAGTTCGGGTCGCTTCTAAGCGGTGAAACGGCCGACGACATGAAATCCATACCATAGATTAGAACGGTGAAGCCCATGAGTATATATCCGATATTTGCTTTCTTCTCAAACTTGGGAAAAACGCAAAGCACCGCGCCAATGACGGCGAAAATAAGTGTGAAGTTCTTGGGTTGAAGCATCATTACGAAAAAGTTGTTGCCCTCTAACCCCGCAAGTGACAATATCCACGCCGTGACGGTTGTTCCTACATTGGAGCCCATGATAATACCGATAGCCTGTGAGAATTTCATAATGCCGGAGTTGACGAAACCCACAGTCATAACGGTTGTCGCGGATGACGACTGAATGAACGCGGTCACGATTGCGCCTAAGATTACGCCTTTGATAGGGTTATTTGTAAATTTCTCGAGAATCTTTTCTAGCCGCCCGCCCGCCGTTCGCGCGAGTGCGCCGCCCATGACGTTCATGCCATAAAGGAACAGCCCCAGCCCGCCAAACAGTTTTAGTACAGAAAATACATTCATAGCGCCCTCCGTAAGCACGTGTAAAACCGATTTTTCCTCAATATAAGTGTAGCACATAATTGTCGTGAAACAACTAAATCACATAAAATCTTTGTAAAATCTTGTAGGTTCATCATGTAAAAAAAGAGGGCCAAGCCCTCCATTATATTGTAATATCTGCATAAAACGGGTTCTCATTCACAGGCGGGCGGCAACTGTCATTGTCGCAAATATAGTAGGTCGTGTGGCTGTCAACCAGCGGGTAATTCTCATCGCCACCCTCAATTACCATAACAAGCGCATCCGGTGGAAAGCCCTCACACGCCGCCACCCTATCCGCACCCCGTTTGAGCGCCACATGTATAACCATCGGCGGGTTTAAGAATTTCAGCGCCGTAAACAGGAAAAACATATGCCCGCCCGCGTAATCTGCGGCTTCTCGCGCCAAATAGTTAGTCTGCAAGTCCAACAGTTCCGAATAATATTGACTGCCCCTAAGCCGCGACAATACATAGAGGTTATACGCCATGACCGCATTACCACTCGGTATTGCGCCGTCATAGCTCTCCTTAGGGCGTGTGGGCAAACTCTCGGCCGAATGTCCGTAGAGATAGAAGCCACCGCGCTCCTTGTCCATAAACTCGTCAACGGCTCTTTTCATGAGCTTTTCCGCTGTATCGAGATACCAATTGCCCTTTTCGGCGCGGTGAAGCTCAATCAACCCAAAAACCATATATGCCGCGTCGTCTAAAAACGCAGTGTGCGTACATTTATGGGCGCGGTAACTTGTGAACACGCGGTTGTCATTCGTCATCTGCCGTATAACAAACGACGCGGCGTGTTCAGCGGCGTTAAAATACACCTTGTTTCCAAAAACCGTGTATGCGCGCGCTAATGCGCCAATCATCAGCCCGTTCCACGCGCTCAAAATCTTGTCGTCTTTGTGCAGTTTCATGCGCTCTTTGCGATACTCATATATAATAGGCAACAGATTTTCAAACGACGCGTTCGGCGCAAGCTTTTTGCCAATGAGGTTGGGTATATTCTTGCCCTCGAAGTTCCCGCGAGCCGTTATCCCATAATGGCGACAGAACGCCCCCGCTTGCGGTTCGGGAATAAGCGCGGTTATCTCTGACGGCGCAAAGACGTAATACTTGCCCTCTTCTCCCTCACTATCCGCGTCTTGCGCTGAGAAAAACGCGCCACTCGCGTCCGTCATCTCGCGTATGATATATTGTATGGTCTTTTCCGCGACTTCTTTGTAAAGTGGCTTTTTCGTGAAGTCATAGGCCTTGGCATATGCCATAATCAACAAAGCGTTGTCATACAACATCTTCTCGAAATGGGGAACAAGCCACATATCATCTGTCGAATAACGCGAAAACCCAAAACCTATATGGTCAAAAATCCCACCGCGATACATAGCTTCTAGCGTGTGTTCGGCCATAGACAGCGCCCGCTTCTGCCCTCGCGCCTTATAGAAATCCAACAAGAACAGAATCCCATGCGGCATCGGGAATTTCGGCGCACCGCCGAAACCGCCATGCGTTTCGTCATATGACGTGTTCATGCTCTCATAACAGTCGTATATGAGCTGTTCAATGTCAACATCCTTGGTGTTTTCCTTCTCGCCTTTCTCGGCTTTCAAGCTTTTTTCGATACTGTCTGCCGAATCAAGCAGTTTCTCCCTATCCGTCTGCCACATCATACTTACGCGGTTCAGTATCTCGATTATCCCAAAGCGCCCATACTTGTTATGCTTAGGTAAATACGTAGCCGCATAGAACGCGCGTTTATCGGGTGTCATAATTATCGTAAGCGGCCAACCACCACTCCCCGTCAACATCTGGCAAACGCGCATATAGACACTGTCCACGTCGGGGCGTTCCTCTTTGTCTACCTTAATTGCTATAAAACGGCTGTTCAGAAGCTCCGCGACCTCGTTGTCCTCAAAGCTTTCGTGCGCCATGACGTGACACCAATGACAAGTCGAGTAACCGATACTCAAAAACACGGGTTTTTCTTCGCGCTTCGCCTTCTCAAACGCTTCATCCCCCCACGGAAGCCAATGCACGGGGTTGTTCGCGTGTTGTATCAGATATGGGCTTGTTTCATACATCAATTTATTTGCGCTCATGTTTTACCTCACAATGTTTAGTTAAACATATCTTGCACATTGCGAGGCGAATTTATGAACGCATAAAAAACAGGGGCGGCAAAGCCGCCCCGAAGTAAAATTCGCGTTATTTACCAACCTTTGCTTTATCATTGGCAGGTTTCATATTCAACAGCCAGAAATACGCCATACCGACAAAAACGATACCGCCGACAAGGTTACCGATTGTAACGGGTAATAGATTATTGACAAACATTGAACCAAGGTTCAGATTCGCGATTGCGGTTTCGCTAACGCCATGAGATATGGCCTCGGCCACATATTCGGGGTTGTTTTTTGCGAGTATGCCCGCGCTTATGTAATACATATTCGCGATACTATGCTCATAGCCC
>CAZOVK010000029.1:0-25434 GCA_964583165.1 uncultured Defluviitaleaceae bacterium
TCGCCTTCAGTTGTGTTGTGTTTTGCGCTAATTTCACTTATAATACCCAATATCTACTTTGACCTGATTTTGTGAAAATTTACATATGGAGGGCTGTAAATGTCTGGTAATTTCGATTTTTCGTATCTCTCCGTAATGGTTGACATGGCCGGTTGCCCGAACCGCTGCCGCCACTGTTGGCTTGGGGCGCATAGAAACGGCAATCTAAGTGTCGCCGATTTCCGCGCGATTGCTGACGAGTTTAAGCGTTGGCGAGATGATAACGGTCGCGGTATTGATGAATGGAGCTTCTTTTCATGGTGGCGTGAGCCGGACTATCGCGACGACTACCGTGAACTCTGGGAACTTGAACAGGAGTTATCGTCACCGGGGCGCGCTATGCGCTTTGAGTTGCTTTCGACATGGCGGCTTGGGCGTGATGAAAGTTACGCAAAGTGGGCGGCAACACTAGCGCCCAAGGCCTGTCAAATCACGTTTTTCGGCATGGAAGAAAACACCGATTGGGGCATACGACGCAAAGGGGCATTCCGCGACCAACTGTTGGCGACTGAACGCCTACTCGCCGCGGGAATAGCGCCGCGTTGGCAATTGTTTATAACAAAACGCTGTTTAGGCGAGATTGACGAGTTTTTGCGGTTGATTAAAGAGCTTGATTTACACAAACGCACCGAAGCCATCGGACAGAAGTTTGAATTTTTCTTCGGTAGCATATCACCGGAAGGCGGCGGTTACGACTTAGAGGACATTCGCGTTGAACAGTCAGATTTGCAGTATATACCTTGTGACCTAATTGCATTAAGCCGCGACGGTTTGAACTTCTTAGGTCAGCCCGAAAGTGTTCTACTGACAAAACTACTCAATGACCACAACCCGCCTAATATGGACGTTGACATTATGAGCCTTTCTGTTAATGCCGGCTATGATGTTTACCCGAATATCGCCGAACCTACGGAATGGTGGCGTTTGGGTAACTTAAAGACAGACAGTGTAAAAGCGATAATGCGGGCGCTGATTGAAGGCACAACGCCCGCTATGACAGCAAACAAGACTGTTCCCATATCCGAGCTTGCGAAACGCTACGGCAACGGGAACAGTCAAAAACTCTATAGCAGGGACAGCTTAATTTGTAGGTTCATGCATGAGTGGGGCGTAGCTTATCTAGCTACTTCAAGACATTAACGAATACCGTGAGGATACTTGCGTTCGCAAAGTCAATGAACAGGCTACCCACAAGCGGCACAATGAAGAACGCCTGTGGTGCTTGGCCAAAAACGGACGTTATCGCCTGCATGTTTGCAATGGCGTTTGGCGTTGCGCCCATGCCAAAGCCGCAATTAGCCGATGACATAACCGCGGCCTCATAGTTTCGACCCATGATGTTATATGTAACGAAATAAGCGAACACCGCCATAAGCACTGCCTGCCCCGCAAGCATAACCACGAGTGGGAGCGCCAAATCGGCGAGTTGCCAGAGTTTTAGGCTCATCAGAGCCATTGACAGAAAGAGCGATAAACAGACATTACCGAGCATCTCGACTATGTCGGTCATTATCTCAAACCGCCCGCTCATCTCCGTAATATTTCTGATGAGTGCGGCGGCTAACATTGCGCCTATATACGACGGGAACGTGATGTTTGTCATTTGAATCAGTGACGAGATGATACTACCCAAACCCGCCGCCAAAAACAGTAGCGAAAAGGCTTTGAGCGTCCGCTCTGTTGAGATTTGGTCTAGAAAGTCTGATATGGTGTGCTTCTTGCCACCTTCTAAATCGGCTGTATGTAACGGTGTTTCCAGCTTTTTCTTTGAGATAAGTCTATGCGCAAGCGGCCCACCCATCATACCGCCGACAACAAGCCCGAATGTGGCAGAAGCTACAGCGACAGTGGATGCGCCACTTACACCAATGGAATCAAATAATGCGCCGAACGACCCAGCCGTTCCATGCCCGCCAATCATGGATATTGAACCTGTACACAGCCCTAAAAGCGGATTCAAACCAAACAGAGTGGCGAGCGATACGCCCAAAAGGTTTTGAAGAATCACAAGCACTGAGCATACCACGATGAAGATAAGGACTTGAAGCCCACCCTTTTTCAGCAATTTTACGCTTGCCGTGAAACCAATACTTGTGAAAAACAGCGTCATAAAGACCTGTTGCATTGTGTTGTCCGTTTCTATGGTCATAATATTCGTCAGATTTAGTGTCAGCGTCAACAGCGCGAACGCGATACCGCCGATAACGGGCGCGGGTATGCAGTATTTCTCGAAGAACTTGACTTTGCGCTTGGCAAATGAGCCGATAAAGAACACAATTACAGCCATTGCAACGGATTGGTAAAGGTCGAGTTTGATAGACATGAAATCCCTCCCAAATCTGGTATAGCCATTTGTTGTTCTGTCGGCTTGAATTTTGACGAATTTTGCGCTATGCGACAGTCAATTTTTGTCAGTATAGCACAGTGACTAAGCTGTGTCAAGTTTTAACGCGGCTCATTGAATCGCAATTCGTCCAGTGTGCCTTGGTTCACAAAGCCAATTTTCTGATACATACCACATGACACAGGGTTTTTCGCATCAGCGAACAAACAGCAGAATTTGTGTCCGCGTTCAAACCCCTTACGCGCCAATTCAGCGACAATCGCCGTTCCATAACCCTTACCGCGGAAATGCGGTGGCGTATAAACAGCCCCCAAAACAGCCCCATTCACTGTCGAACGCGCGAACGCCGCTTGCGCTACAGGAAATTTGTCAACCCAGAAGTAGTGGTCGTCCTTGCCTACCTTCTTACCCAGCGACTCAACATATGTTGGTATATCATATGTTTCAAGCCCACAATCTACGACAAACCCATGCATCCAATACGGCGCGAAATACATATCTTCTGCACAAAGCGGGCGCGCATAACCGGGCGCTTGCGAAAAATCGGCGAATTTGTCAAGCCTCATGGCTATTAGACTGTGGACAGTATAATACATGTTCTCACCCACATGAACCCCCGCAAAACACGCCGCAAGCCCACGTTCAGCCGTCACTCCCGGAAATATTAGATTCATACCCCTAATCTCGCGCGACAAGAAGTCAACCGCCGCCTGATTGGGCATCTGGTCTGTTTCTACCAACAATACATTAAACGGCGGCGTACACAAAGCCGTCAGAACAACAGCGCCCGAATCGTCCTTCACAGCCGCCATGAACCAATCGGTCGTGTCTACACCGCGTTCGTTTCTGATTAGCCCGATAGGTAGGTTGTTCTGCACCTCTTGACGCAATAGAATCTCCATTACGTCATTGCCAAACACTTCTGTACTCTTGTAAAGCTCCAGTTTCATATTACACCTCCTAAATATAAAAAGCGGGGCAGCACCTGTTTAGGCTCTGCCCCGCCATTTTACGGCGAAAACCCCTAATGGGTAGGCGGACAAAGCCCGGCTTCGATAACGACTACGAGCATATGTTGCGCCATCATTAAGTTGAAAAAGCGAGTTATCGGCATGACTTTATCCTTTCATAAGTTTGATTCCCGTCATTATGCCACACTCCACAGAGAAAGTCAAATGACAATTCCGTTACGAATTTCATACCTTGAGATTCACGCGCATATACTTCCCTACACTCACAATTAAAAAGGAGGAGTTTCTATGAGTGAAGATAACACAAACTTAACGCAAGAAAACGAAACCTGTCCGGCTATCGGTTATCAGGCGGTAAACGTCAATGTACCCGTAACAGTCAGACCCTACGCCAGAACGGGCGTTACAACAACAAGGTGCTGCGGTACGCCCATTGTTAAGTCGGGCAAGAGCATCGGTCAAGGTACTAAGAATGGCATCTGCAACTTCACAATCGGCCAAAACATCGTTGTAGCCATCCCCGTAGCGTTTGGGGCAGAAGCTACTGTCGGCGATACCTATGTTGATTGCCTTGAAGCGTCAGCAGAAGAAATCGACTGTGATACTTTAGCCAATCTTGGCGACCCGAATCAACCTGAGAACAGTGACCCAACTCCGGCTCCCGCGTCTACAGCCAACGCGTAAAAAATAAACGGAGGATTGGCAGATGCAACAACCCTGTTCCGATTATAACGATTCTTGTTCAACAGTTGTTTACCAAGCGGTGGATGTTGGTCTGCCGATTACTCTAACACCCAGCGTTAATGTAGGCAATATCAAATTACAATGCGGCGGCGAACCGCGTGTAGAGTTACACCTAAGCCCATGCGGCAGCCGTATGGAACTACGAATTATTCAGACCGTTACATACAAAATACCTGTTGAATATAGTATCGTTTCTAATACAGGCAGCGTGACTTCAGAATTTGAAAAACGTAATACTATCAACGAAAATCAGCACCGCTATTGACATAAGCCCCGAATCTCTAACATAATAAATTATCATAAAGAAAACCGCCAAGATTTCGGCGGTTTTCGCTTGTTATTCGAAGAATAAAGCCGTTGTTCTCCTTAGCATTTCCATCAATGAAGCCTTCTTGATATCCTGTGACAGAATGAGCTTGCTCTTGCCCACAATCTGACCGCCGTAAGAATACGTGACCTCGCCTACTACATCACCGCGCTTTGCGGGCGCAGAAACACTGGGGTTCAGCTTGACTTCCTTCTCCATCTGAACAGTATTGCCCTTTGGCAGAACCGTTGACACCCGCTCCCTCAAAATCGCGGGTATGTCCTCAACCTCGCCCTTCATTACGCGCACAAGACCCATTTCCGTGCCCGCTTCTTCACTGCTTACGACCTGATAGTTCGCAAAACCGTAATCCAGCATCTTCATGGCTTCTTGAAAACGTAATGTAGGCGTTTGAGCCCCCATAACAACGCTGATTAACTCCATATTATCACGCTTGGCCGTAGCCGACATACAGAACAACGCCTTGCCGGTCGAACCCGTTTTAAGCCCCGTCGCCCCGTTATACCATTTCAAAAGCTTATTCGTGTTCGTAAGCCCAAACTGTGATTCGCCCTTGCTCGTTTTATGGGTGATAGAGTCCATCCAAATACCCGAATAGTCGAACACTTGTGGGTGTTTCGTCATGAGTTCGCGCGTCATTATCGCAATATCGAGGGCGCATGAATAGTGGTTGTCAGCGTCAAGACCACACGCGTTCACGAAATGTGTGTTTTGCATGTTCAGATTCTTCGCTCGTTCGTTCATCGCATCAACAAACGCATCCTCACTGCCGCTGATAAACTCGGCCAATGACACGCTCGCATCATTCGCGCTCGCGATTATAACCGATTTGAGCATGTCCTTGACCGATTGTTTCTCGTTCGGCTCTAAGAATACCTGTGAACCGCCCATTGCGGCGGCGTGGGCGCTGACTGTCACGGTATCATCCAACTTAATCTTGCCCGCTTCAATCGCGTCAAAAATCAGAAGCATTGTCATGACCTTAGTCACACTCGCGAGCGGTAATTTCTCTGTCGGGTTCATCTCAAACAACACGCGACCACTCATAGGCTCCATCAAACACGCCGACTTCGCCTCGATATTGAGCGCGGGGCGTTCGGCCGCAAAAGCAGCCGCGGGGTTTAGCGCAAGCGCTGATATGAGCAGAAACAACAGCGGGAAAGGATTTATTTTATTCATAATCTCCTCCATAATCAAAGCAGTGATTTGACAATATTTTTGGCAATTCGCCCATTTTTACGCTTAATAAGTTTTTCTAACTATGGAAATCTATTACATGAAATAGATTGAAAAAAAGGCTAATGAGGAGTATAATATTTATTTAGGAGATGTTATTAAAATTATGAGCATGAATGTTGTTTTAGTTGAGCCGGAGATTCCGCATAACACGGGCGCAATCGGTCGGACATGTTATATCACGGGTACGCGGCTACATCTGGTTAGACCGCTTGGTTTTTTTGTGGACGAAAGGAGTTTAAGGCGTTCGGGGCTGGACTATTGGGAACAGCTCGATGTGAGTTATTATGACAACTTTGACCACTTTTTAGCGGAGAACAAAGACGCGGCTATTTTTTGCGCGACAACAAAGGCGAGAATGCGCCACACTGATGTTACATACCCCGATAACGCATATTTGGTATTCGGCAAGGAGAGCGCGGGTTTGCCGCTTGACATTATCAAGCGATATACGTCCGTGCGTGTTCCTATGCGCGAAGACACGCGTTCGCTGAATTTAAGCGTTTCAGCGGGGATAATGCTTTATGAAGCGTTACGTCAAAACGGTTTTCCGGGGTTAAGATAATTTAGGAGGGGAATATGGCAATAGAACGCGAACAAACGGCACGCGCACGCATTGAAACACTCCTAGACGCGGGCACGTTCTTGCCGCTTGACGGCTGTGTTGACAATGCCGGCGTTATCACAGGCGCGGGCACTGTAGATGCGCGGCTTGTGTATGTTTATGCACAATATGGTGCTGTGAACGCCACACACGCGCGTAAGATTTTGAATTTGTATAACAAAGCGCTGACAATGGGTGCGCCTGTTGTGGGCTATCTTGGGTCAGAGGGCGTTCAACTCTCTGACGGTATTGACGTTTTGGGGCTTTACGGCGAGATTCTGAACGCAATGAGTAAGGCAAGTGGCATTATACCCCAAATCGCCATGATAGCGGGTGATTGTATGGGTGCTTCGAGTTTCATGCCCGCTTGCTCTGACTTTGTGTTCATGTCTGACGAAAACGGCCTGTGGTTCCTTGAAAGCGCGGCGACAATCAAGAACTCGAAGATGACTGATAACAAGGCATTCGCGAACGCAAAGGCACACGCAAAGAGCGGCCTGGCGCATGTCACGGCTAAAACAGAAGCCGAGATGATAGCCGCCGCTAAAGAACTTCTGGGTTTATTGCCATCTAACAACCTAGAAACCGCCCCCGCTTGCGTCTGTGATATGACAGCGAAACAAATTCTGGGCTCACTGAAACCCGCAGAAATTATCGCGGCTCTCAGTGATTCAGAGAAATTTGTAGAGATACAATCCAGTTACGCGCCTGTTATGAAGATAGGTTTTGCGCCCGTTGGCGGCTCGACTATCGGCTTTATAGCCAATGACGGCAAGTTAGACAGTGTTGCGCTCAATAAAGCGGCGGCTTTCGCGGGCTTCTGTGACGCGTTTAATATCCCGCTGGTGACACTGACAGACGCTACAGGTTATGAACTAACCCTAAACAATGCCCACGACACAATCAAAGCGGGCGCAAAACTCGCGGCGGCTTTCGCGTCAGCTTCTGTGCCCAAAGTGAACATCATCACACGTAACGCATTCGGTAGCCCCTTCGTCATAATGAACGCCAAACAACTCGGCGCGGATATGGTCTTTGCGTGGGCAGGCGCTGATATCGGGCTAACAGACCCTGAAACGGCAAAAACCGTCTTCGGCATCAAAGACAGCGAACAGGGCGTAGGCTTTGCTGTTGATGCGTTCATAAACCCTCTCGACACCAAGCGTATGCTCGTTGCCGCCCTTGACGCGCTCTACTCCAAACGCGGCAACGGCTTCGCCCGCAAACACGCTACAATATAGGAGGCAAACATGGATGGAACACTGCTAGCGGGCATTTCCATAGCCGTTGTCGGCTTCGTTACCGTAATGCTCCTACTCGCGCTCATTGCGGGTATGATTCAAGCCTTGAAGTTTGTAAGGCGTGAAGACGACGAACAACGCAAGGCCGAGGAAGCAGAAGCGGCGCAAGTTGCTTCAACAGTCGAAACTATTGAAGAAAACCCCGCTGACGATTTGGCGCTTATCGCCGTCATTACGGCCGCAATAGCCGCCCAAACGGGGCAAAGCGCAGAACAGATACAGATAACACGTGTTGAACGCTCGAAAAACTGGGCGCGTCAGGCACAATTTGAGCAGATGAACAGTTAATTTGAATCGGAGGTTAATATGAAAACCTATAAAATAACGGTTAATGGCGTTGCTTATGATGTTACGGTAGAAGAAGTCGGCTCATCGGCTTCAACTGTCCCCACGCCTATTTCGGCTCCCGTTCCCGCCACTGTAGCCGCGCCAAAGCCCGCCGCGAAAGCGCAAGCTTCGGGTAGCCCCGTAAAAGCCCCCATGCCGGGCACAATAACGGACGTGAAAGTCAAAGTCGGTGATACAGTCAAGAAGAATCAGGCAGTTTGTGTGCTTGAAGCCATGAAAATGAAAAATGAAATCGTGACGTCGTTCGAAGGAACAGTGACGGGCATAAACGTCGCTGTGGGCGCGTCCGTTAACGCGGGTGATGTGCTCATAACTGTCGGTTAAGCGGGGGGTTAGCATGGGATTCTTAGAAACTCTGACCACGGCTGTTTCACGGTTCTTGGGCAATTCCGGCTTCTCGTTCCTCTTTGCGGACGGTGGCTGGAAGCTCGTTATTATGATTCTTATCGCGTTGGTGCTGATGTATCTGGCGATTGTGCGTGAGTATGAGCCACTTTTGCTGTTACCTATCGCGTTCGGTATGTTGCTGGCTAACTTGCCCGGCTCTGGGATTATGACTAAGCCCATTGGTGACACCGTGGGCGGGCTTTTGTATTACTTATATCAAGGTAACAAACTCGGTGTTTTTCCGCCGCTTATCTTCCTTGGTATCGGAGCAATGACGGACTTCGGTCCACTGATAGCCAACCCACGAAGCGTTCTTCTTGGCGCGGCGGCACAGGGCGGTATATTCATCACACTCATTGGAGCGTTACTTTTGGGCTTTCCAATGGCGCAAGCCGCCGCAACTAGTATAATCGGCGGTGCAGACGGCCCCACGGCTATATATCTCGCCACACGCCTAGCCCCTGAAATGCTAGCGACCATAGCCGTTGCGGCGTATTCTTATATGGCGCTTGTGCCGATAATTCAGCCGCCAATAATGCGTGCGCTTACTACCAAAGAAGAGCGCATGATTAAGATGGAGCAACTCCGCCCCGTTTCAAAGCGTGAAAAAATCATCTTCCCGATAGCTGTTACAATTCTGGTCGTGCTTATTATCCCCGACAGCGTGGCGCTAATCGGTATGCTAATGCTCGGCAATCTTTTGCGTGAATCGGGCGTTACGGATAAACTGGCCAAAACTGCGTCTGACAGTCTTATGTACATCGTAACAATCTTTATCGGCGTAACTGTCGGTGCGACAACAAAGGCTGACACATTCCTTACGGCAGACACGCTAAAGATTATCGCGCTCGGTCTGTTCGCCTTCGCGGCGGCTACGTCTTGTGGCGTGTTGTTCGGTAAACTTATGTGCAAACTATCGGGCGGCAAGGTCAACCCGCTTATCGGCGCGGCCGGCGTTTCGGCTGTACCGATGTCGGCGCGTGTTGTTCAAAAGGTCGGGCAAGAAGAAAACCCCGACAACTACTTACTTATGCACGCGATGGGGCCGAATGTCGCGGGCGTTATCGGCTCGGCTGTTGCGGCAGGCATTTTGCTGGCTTTGTTGGGAGGTAAATAATGGAGAAACGTAAAATAGGTATTACAGACACGACATTGCGTGACGGTCAACAAAGCCTTATAGCAACGCGTATGCCGTGGGAAGATATAGAACCTATTCTGTCCGCGATGGACAATATCGGCTTTCACTCGCTTGAAGTCTGGGGCGGGGCGACCTACGACGCGTGTCTTCGCTTCTTGAAAGAAGACCCGTGGGTAAGATTACGTAAAATGAAAGAAATCTGCAAAAAAACACCGCTTCAAATGCTGTTTCGCGGTCAAAATATGTTGGGTTATAAGGCTTACCCAGATGACGCGGTCGATTTGTTGATTAAAAAGGCTTGCGACAACGGTATCGACATTCTTCGTATATTTGACGCCCTCAATGATGTTAGAAATATCGAGGGTTCTGTCAAAGCCGTCAAAAAGAGCCGCAAACACGCCCAACTCTGTATCAGCTATACACTGAGCGACGTTCACACAGAAGAATATTTCGTGAAACTCGCTAAACGTCTGGTTGATATAGGCGCGGATTCTATTTGTATCAAGGATATGGCGGGGCTTCTGCTTCCGCAAGCGACATTTGATTTGGTCGCAGCGATAAAGGCGGCTTGCCCCGGTATTCCGATTCAGATTCACTCACATTACACATCAGGTTTGGCGGGTATGAGTTACCTAAAAGGCATTGAAGCGGGCGCGGATGTTATAGATACGGCCATGTCGCCCTTCGCCATGGGTACCAGCCAACCCGCAACAGAAGTCATGGTCGCAACACTTAAAGGTACGGCGTTTGACACGGGGTTACAACAATCCGCGCTCATGCCGCTGACGGAGTATTTCGCGCCATTGCGTGAAAAGGCCTTAAAATCGGGCTTATTGGATACAAAGGTATTGTCCGTTGACATAGATACGCTCAATTATCAGGTTCCGGGCGGTATGCTCTCGAACCTCGTTTCACAACTCAAACAACAGAATGCCGTTGACCGTTTCGGCGAGGTGTTGCGCGAGATTCCGCGCGTCCGTGCGGATTTGGGCTTTCCGCCGCTTGTTACACCGAGTAGCCAAATTGTAGGCACACAGGCGTTAATGAATGTGCTTACGGGCGAGCGTTACAAAATGGTACCAAACGAAACAAAGGACATCGTGCGCGGTATGTACGGCACAACGCCCGTACCGATTAAGCCCGAGATTGTCCGCGCTATTATCGGTGACGAAAAGCCGATTTCAGGTCGCCCCGCCGATTCACTCGCGCCGGGCGTTGAGAAGGCACGTGCCGAAATAGCCGAATACTCGACAACAGATGAGGATACACTTAGTTATATTATGTTCCCGCAGCCTGCTTTGGAGTTTTTCAAGTACCGCCAAGCCCAGCAGTATGGCAAAGACCCCAAGCTAGCGGACAAGAAAAATGGCGTTTACCCCGTGTAAACAGAAGAGAGGTCACTGATTTAATGGAATTGGCAAAGAACATCTACTACACAGGCGTGCAGGACTATAACATTCGCACGTTTGATATTATTATGCACACTGAGTATGGTACCACCTACAATTCATATGTGGTCAAGGGCAGTGAAAAGACCGCGCTCATCGAAATCGCTAAAGAGAAATTCTTTGACGAGTTCATGGCGAAACTTTCGGCTGTCGTTGACCCAATGGCGATTGACATTGTTGTTGTCAATCACACAGAACCCGACCACTCGGGCAGTCTTGCGAAACTGCTCGCGATTAACCCGAATATCACTGTTTATGGCTCACAAACCGCGATTAAGTTCCTTGGGGCAATAACTAATATGACGTTCAAGCATGTTGTCGTTAAGGACAATGACACGTTGAGCCTTGGCGATATGACGTTCAAGTTTTTGAGCGTGCCCTTGCTTCATTGGCCTGATTCAATGTATACCTATTGTGAGGAAACTAAGACACTGTTTTCTTGCGATTCGTTCGGTTGCCACTACGCATCTGATAAGGTTTGCAATGATTTGATGGATGGCGACTTCCTTGACGCGTATAAGTATTACTTCGACAACATCATGGGGCCGTTCAAGAGTCATGTCATTAACGCACTAAACAAGATTAAACACTACGATATTCAGATGATTTGCCCGGGGCATGGGCCTGTTTTGCGGAAGGATATACCGTATTATCTGAATCTCTACCGCGAATGGGCGACTGTCCACGCGCCCGAAAAGAAAACCGTGGCGATTCCGTATGTCACGTCTTACGGCTACACGCGCAAGATTGCCGAGCGTATAGCTGACGGCGTTCGCGCGGCGGGTGATTTAGACGTGCGCGTGTTCGATATGATTGACTGTGACAAGTCTGAAATGATGGACTTCTGTTTGAACGCACAAGGTTTGCTTGTCGGCTCCCCTACTCTCGTGGGTGATGCTTTACCGCCTGTCTATGAGCTGTTATATTCGCTGAATCCGATTATCCACAAGGGGAAAATCGTCGGCGCGTTCGGTTCATACGGTTGGAGCGGTGAAGCTGTCGGCAATATGATGGACAGATTCAAGCAATTGCGCATGAGAATGCCACTTGAAGGTCTGAAAATCAACTTTAACCCCTCGGATGCGGAACTAGCACAAGCCTTTGAGTTTGGTAAAGCGTTCGGTGCGGAGGTGTTAAAGTGAAACGTGTTTCTTCTATTATAATTTGTTTGGTATTGCTTGTCGGTCTGTTCGCGGGCTGTTCTTCCACAACACCCAACACGCCCATTAACATTGTCGCGCTCAAAGGTCCAACGGCCATGGGGCTTATCCAGCTCATGCAGAACGAGTTGGACGGCACGAACAAGAACTACACAATCACGGTCACTGGCACGGCTGATGATGTCGTGGCACGTGTAACCAAGGGAGAAGTGGATGTAGCCGCTGTTCCCGCGAATATGGCCAGTATTCTCTATAACAAGACAAACGGCGCTGTTAAGGTGGCCGTTGTGAATACATTAGGTGTATTGTATGTTCTTGATACATCAGATTCTGTCAAGACAATTGAAGACTTGGCAGGTAAAACGCTCTATTCGGTCGGCAAGGGCACGACGCCCGAGTACGCGCTTAATTATGTGCTTGAAAAGAATAATCTGACGGATTCCGTGACGGTTGAGTACAAGTCTGAAGCCACAGAACTTGCGGCTTTGCTCGCGAATGGTCAAGCGGAGCTTGCAATGTTGCCTGAGCCTTATGTAACAACGGTGTTGGCGCAGAACGAGAAAGCGAAGATTGCGCTGTCACTCACCGAGGAGTGGGACAAGGTTCAGCCCGATTTCTCACTTGTTACGGGCGTTCTAATTGTTCGGACGGAGTTTTTGGAGAAGAACAAAAAGGCATTCGACGCATTCTTAGATGATTATAAAAAGAGTGTGGATTTTGTGAACACTAGCGCAGACGCACCCGGGCTTGTAGCAAAATTCAGCCTTACACCGAACGCGGAGGTCGCGAAGGCCGCCATCCCGCGCTGTAATATTGTTTTCAAGGACGGCGAAGACTGCAAGAAATTCGTTTCGAGCTATCTTGAAACGCTCAACGCCGCCAATCCGCAATCTATAGGAGGGAAGCTCCCCGATGAGGGCTTCTATTATAAGAAATAGCCGTAAAGTCGCCATTCTCGCGTTTTGGCTACTTATCTGGCATTTCGTGAGTGTATTGGTCGCGCAGGAGATACTTATTGTATCTCCTGTAAGCGTTTTCGTAAGACTTACCGAATTGGCAATAACGGGCGCGTTTTGGGTTTCGGCATTAAACACGCTCACGAAGATTCTGACGGGGTTCGCGCTCGCTGTTGTGTTCGGTGTGGTTTTCGGCTTTCTGGCGGCTCATCTAAAACTCGTGCGCGAATTGCTTTCGCCGCCCATGTCTGTTGTGCGGTCAACGCCCGTCGCATCGTTTACGATTCTTGCGCTGGTGTGGTTCAAGGCGGCATATCTGTCTGTTGTCATCTCTTTTCTAATGGTCGTGCCTGTCATCTACTTCGCCGCGATTGAAGGCGTTTTGAATGTGGATAAGAAGCTTCTCGAAATGACACGCGTGTTTCGTCTGTCACCGTGGGTGGTTTTCAAGAGCCTAACGGCGCGGGCAAGCCTGCCGTTTCTGTTGCCTGCCGCGAAAACCGGCATGGATATTGCCTGGAAGTCGGGCGTCGCGGCTGAAATTATCGGCTTGCCTTCACAGAGTATCGGCATGAGCCTATACAATGCCAAGATACTTTTGAACACGGCTGATTTGTTCGCGTGGACTGCTGTCGTCATTATTTTAAGCCGCATTCTTGAACACATCTTCGGGCATGTCGTGAAAATGCTCGCGAAAGCGGGGCATGTGCAGTGATGAGAATAGAGATTGAGGGTTTGAATAAGGCTTTTGGAGAAAAGGTGGTATTGTCTAACTTTTCGACCGTACTAAACGAAGGCATAACCGCCATTAACGGGGCTTCAGGCGCGGGTAAATCCACATTACTAAATATACTGGCGGGGTTGGTTGAACCCGACAGCGGACGCATTGATGGGCTTTCGGGGCTTCGCGTGTCATATGTGTTTCAGGAAGAACGCCTGCTCCCGTGGTTTTCGGCACGTCGCAATATCGAGCTGGTTTGCCGCGACAAAAAATTGGCTACTATATTATTAGAAGAAATGGAAATCGCAGACGCGGCTGACAAAAACGTGCGCAAGCTTTCGGGCGGTATGCAACGCCGTGTTGCACTCGCGCGGGCACTGTCGGCGGACTATGATTTACTGCTCTTAGACGAACCGTTCAAGGGGCTGGATGAACGGACGAAATACCGTGTCATGGACGTGACTAAACGTCGCGCCCGCGGCATAATCGTGCTCGTCACACACGACTTGTACGAAGCGGAGTACCTTGGCGCAAGGCAAATCCCAATTTGTAAAAATTAGGTCAAATGTTTGACTTTGAGTTTCCGCTATTGTAAAATATTGGAAGTATGAGATTTTCGGGGGGTATATGGATGTACGATTTATTGGTTGAACGCTTTATGCGCTATGTTCAGTATGACACAACGTCTGCGCACGACGCGACTTGTTACCCGAGTACGGCCAAACAGCTCGATTTCGCAAAGGTTTTGGCTGATGAATGCACGGCGATTGGGCTTTCGGGCGTGACGGTTGATGAGTTCGGTACGGTTTATGCGTATTTGCCCGCGAACGTTGATAAAGACGTGCCCGCGATTGGGTTCTTGGCTCATATGGACACGTCTCCGGATTATTCGGGCACGAATGTAAAACCGATTCTTCACAAGAATTATGACGGGTCTGACATTGTGTTGAACGGTCTGACGATTTCTGCGAATGAGTTCCCGGCTATGAAGAAGCTCGTGGGTTGTGACCTTATCACAGCTGACGGCACAACACTGTTGGGCGCTGACGACAAGGCGGGTATCGCCGAGATTATTACAGCTGTCGATTATCTGATTAAACATCCCGAGATTCCGCATGGCAAGGTGTGTGTCGCGTTCACTCCCGATGAAGAAGTCGGCGCGGGCGTTGAACACTTTGATGTGAAGCTTTTCGGCGCGGACTTCGGTTACACTCTGGACGGCGGTCATCTGGGCGGTATTGAATACGAGAGTTTCAACGCGGCAACAGCTAAGATTTTTGTACATGGCAAGAGCGTTCACCCGGGCACTGCTAAAGGCGTAATGAAAAACGCGGGGCGCATCCTCGCCGAAATCGCCATGAAATTGCCTCAGAACGAGATACCCGAGCGCACGGCGGGTTATGAGGGCTTCATCCACATGACGAGCATCAACGGCGGGATTCCCGAGGCCGAAGCCGTGTTCATCATTCGTGACCACGACCGCGACAAGTTTAACGCAAAGAAGGACTTGATGATTGCGCTAGTTGACGCGGCAAATGCCGAGTATGGTGAAGGCACGGTCAATATCCATATCATCGATTCCTACTTTAATATGAAAGAAAAGGTGCACGAAATCCCGGCTGTGTTCAACTTACTTGAATCGGCTTTGAAGGACTTGGGCATAACTCAGATAACCGAGCCGATACGCGGCGGCACTGACGGGGCGCGTCTGAGCTTCATGGGTCTGCCATGCCCGAACATGTTCGCGGGTGGCGGAAATGCACATGGGCCGTATGAATACGCATGTGTTCAGACAATGGAAAAAGCTGTAGATGTAGTGCTCAAGATTCTGGAGTTAGCCGTTAAATAAGGGGCAATTATGGATTCAGATAGAGTTAGAGATTTGAAACAACAAGTTTATGAAGCTAACATGGAATTGCCGCGTCACGGTCTGGTTCTCTTCACATGGGGTAATGTCAGCGCGATTGACCGTGAGTTGGGCGTTATCGTAATCAAACCGTCGGGCGTTCCGTATCACAATCTGACGGCAGAGTCTATGGTGCTTCTGGACTTGAACGGTAAACCGCTGGAAAAGGGGCTCAAGCCCTCATCTGATACACTGACTCATGTAGAGTTATACAGACTGTTCGAATGTATCGGCGGCATATCGCATACCCATTCGTCATACGCGACAGCCATGTCACAGGCGGGAACGGCCATTCAGCCGTTCGGCACAACACACGCAGACTATTTCTACGGTGAAATCCCATGTACGCGGGCGCTCACCGATGAAGAAATCGAGGAGAACTACGAATTGAACTCGGCGCGGGTTATGGCAAAAACATTCGCGTCGCGAAAACTCCAAACGGACGAAGTGCCCGGTATATTGCTCAAACACCACGGCCCGTTCGCGTGGGGCAGAAACGCGCTTGAAGCGGTCTATCATGCCATTATAATGGAAGAACTCGCGAAAACATCGTACATCACAAAACAGCTCAACCCCCACGTGCCCATCATCAAGGACGTGCTTATGGATAAGCACTACCTACGTCGGCACGGCGAACACGCCTATTACGGACAAGGGGAAAGCTGAAAAATATAGAGGTGATTTTATGTTTGATAAGAAAACTGTTGACGATTTGCAATTGAACGGCAAGCGCGTTCTGATGCGCTGTGATTTCAACGTGCCGATGAAAAACGGGGTTATCACCGACGATAATCGTATTGTCGCGGCTCTGCCCACGATTAAAAAGGTTATCGCAGACGGCGGTAAGCTCATTCTCTGCTCACATTTGGGCAAGCCGAAAGGCCCAGACCCGTCCGCAACTTTAGCACCTGTCGCGGTTCGTTTGTCTGAACTGCTCGGCAAGACCGTAATTTTCGCGGCTGATGATTCGGTTGTTGGCGAAAACGCACGCGCGGCTGTTGAGAAGATGGAAAACGGCGATATCGTGTTGCTCGAAAACACGCGTTTCCGTAAGGAAGAAAGCAAGAACGAAGAGGCGTTCTCGAAAGACCTCGCCTCAATCGCTGACGTATATGTGGACGACGCGTTCGGCTCCAGCCACCGTGCACATTGTTCAACAGTCGGTATCGTTTCATTTGTCAAAGATTCGGCTGTCGGTTACCTCATGCAAAAAGAAATCGCTTTCCTTGGCAATGCCGTCAACAACCCCGTTCGCCCGTTCGCGGCTATTCTCGGCGGCGCAAAGGTGTCTGACAAAATCAATGTTATCAACAACCTGCTTGAAAAGGTTGACATTCTGATTATCGGCGGCGGCATGGCGTATACCTTCCTTGCGGCTATGGGATATGGCGTTGGTAAATCGCTTTTAGAAGCCGACAAGATTGACTATGCGAAGGAAATGATTGAGAAAGCGAAGGCAAAGGGCGTGAAACTGCTCCTGCCTGTTGATACGGTTGTCGTTCAAGAGTTCAACAATGACGCGCCGCATAAGACTGTTGCATCTGACGCGATTGAATCTGACTGGATGGGCGTTGACATCGGCGAAAAGACACAGGCGCTCTTCGCGGCGGCTCTTGCCGAAGCACGCACTGTCGTTTGGAATGGCCCAATGGGCGTGTTTGAGATGTCTAACTTCGCCAAGGGCACAATCGCGGTTGCGGAGGCCCTCGCGAAGCTTGACAAGAACCAAGCAGTTACTATTATTGGTGGCGGCGATTCGGCCGCAGCTGTTATCCAACTCGGTTTCGCCGACAAGATGACACATATCTCGACAGGCGGCGGCGCAAGCCTTGAATTCCTTGAAGGTACGGAGCTTCCGGGCGTTGTTTGTATCGCTGATAAATAAGGGGTATATATGAGAAAGAAGATTGTAGCGGGCAACTGGAAGATGAACAAAATCCCGAAACAGGCGGCCGAACTGGCGAAACAGTTAGCCGCCGTTGCGGGCGATTCTGAAACCGAGGTTGTGTTCTGCGTGCCATACGTTGACTTGGCTTGTGTTTTAGAAGCCGTGAACGGCACAAAGGTAGCTGTCGGCGCACAGAATATGCATTTTGAAACGTCCGGCGCGTTCACGGGCGAAATATCAGCAGAAATGCTGTTGGAAATGGGCGTAAAATATGTTATAATAGGGCATTCGGAGCGCCGCGAGTATTTCAACGAAACGGACGAAACGGTCAACTTGAAGGTCAAGAAGGCGTTATCAGTCGGGCTTATCCCTATTGTTTGTGTTGGCGAGAAACTAACACAGCGCGAACAGGGTATCACAAATGACCTCGTGCGCCTTCAAACGCGCATAGCCTTAAACGATATCTCGGCCGATGACGTGACTAAAGTTGTTATTGCGTATGAACCCATTTGGGCGATTGGCACGGGCAAAACAGCGACGGCTCTTCAAGCCGAGGACGTTTGCCGCGAGATTCGACTTTGCTTGACCGATTTGTATGGCAAGAACACGGCTGAAGCCATACGCATTCAGTACGGCGGCTCCGTGAGCGGCGCAAATGCGGCTGAACTCTTCGCCATGCCGAATATTGACGGCGGCTTGGTGGGCGGCGCAAGCCTAAAACCCGAATTTGAAACTATCATGAAAGCGTAAGAAAGGGGTAATTTATTATGAAAGGTTATATCGAAATCGTAGACGTACACGCCCGTGAAATTATGGACTCCCGCGGCAATCCGACGGTTGAGGTTGAGGTTGTTGTTGAAAACGAGGGCAAGAACTTTGTGGGTTTGGCAGCTGTTCCGTCGGGCGCATCCACAGGCGCGTTTGAGGCGGTCGAACTTCGCGACGGCGGCACACGCTACAACGGTCTTGGCGTTCAAAACGCCATCGACAACGTAAACAACATAATCGCACCCGAAGTAATGGGCGAAAATGCGCTTGACCAGCTCGCGATTGACAAGAAAATGATTGAGCTTGACGGCACACCCAACAAAGCAAAACTCGGCGCAAACGCGATTCTCGGCGTTTCCATGGCTGTTGCACGTGCGGCGGCTGAAGCGCTCAGTATGCCTCTTTATCAGTACCTTGGCGGCTTCGCGGCTCGTAAACTGCCAGTGCCCATGATGAACATTCTTAACGGCGGCAAGCACGCTGACAACACGGTTGACTTCCAAGAGTTTATGATTATGCCTGTTGGCGCTGAAAGCTTCAAAGAAGCCCTTCGCATGTGCTCCGAGATTTATCACACACTCAAGAAAGTCCTTAAATCCAAGGGTCTTGCTACATCTGTTGGTGACGAAGGCGGCTTTGCGCCCGACCTTGCCACTCCCGACGAAGTTATCGACGTTATCCTTGACGCGGTAACAAAAGCAGGTTACAAGCCCGGCACGGACATTCGCATTGCTTTTGACGCGGCGGCTACTGAACTTTACAACGAAAAAGACGGCCTTTACCACTTCCCTGGCGAAGCTCGCATGAAGGGCGTGGATGACATCGTCCGCACATCCGAAGAAATGGTTGAGCTTTGGGAAAAGCTTGTTGACAAGTATCCTATCGTTTCTATCGAAGACGGTCTGGCAGAGGACGACTGGGCTGGCTGGAAACTTATGACAGAGCGCCTAGGCAAGCGCGTTCAGATCGTTGGTGACGACTTGTTCGTTACAAACACAGAGCGCCTTCAAAAGGGTATCGACATGGGTTGCGCCAACGCGATTTTGATTAAGGTCAACCAAATCGGCACACTGACAGAAACGTTTGACGCTATCGCTCTCGCTAACCGCAATAACATGACAGCCGTTGTTTCTCACCGCTCGGGTGAAACAGAAGACTCCACAATCGCCGACATCGTTGTAGCTTGTAACGCGGGTCAGATTAAGACAGGCGCACCCTGCCGTTCTGACAGAATCGCGAAGTACAACCAGTTGCTGAGAATCGAAGAAGAACTCTATGATGTCGCGGAATATCCGGGCATGAGCACATTCTTCAACCTGTAAGAACTTCGCAGTCTATGGCGTGGCAAAAGCTTCACCCATAGCACAAACATATTTGAATAAACCACAAGCTCTCAAAAATCGTGTGTATACGACAGCGAGAGCTTGTGGATATCAGATTATATCCCTAATCCATTGAGCTAACAAGTCAACTTTACCTAACGGCGAACCCTGTTTCGCCTTTTTTCATATATCCACTAAAAAGGGGACGGCAACATGAAAATTCTGCTAATATCTGCCCCATGTTTTCTGATTGAGGACGACGCGCCCGAACAAACCCTTGGGTTGGCTTATATTGCGGCGTATGTTAGGGCGTTTGGGTATGACGTAATTGTACGTGAGTTTGTGGGCTATAGCCCAGAAGATTTTGAAGTGGCGATAAATGATATTGAGCCCGCCGACATATACGGCATCAGTTGTTTTTCAACCAATGTGACAAACGCGCGACGTATTACCGCCGCCATTCGCTCGAAAAAACCAAATGCCTATATTGTGGCTGGCGGCGTTCACGCAACATCTGTCGGCGCGGCGGCTTTGACTCAGCTTCTGGCAGATTGTGTAGTGACGGGTGAGGGTGAACAGTCGTTTTTAGAAATCATTCGCGCATATGAGCGTGGTGAAACACCCAGAGATTGTGTCTTTGAGGGCAAGCCTATAGACAACCTAGACGATTTACCGTTTCCGGAGCGCCCCGCCATTGCAGAAAATCGTTTCACGCGTGTGTTAGAGGGGCAGAAGGTTGTGTCGTTACTTGCCACGCGCGGTTGCAGGTTCTCTTGTTTGCACTGCAATAGTATCATTTTCGGCGGTTGCTCGCGTGTTGTGCGGTTCCGCGGGATACATAACATAATAGATGAGATAAAATATCTAATGGATTTGGGTTACACCTCTTTTCGGTTTAATGACGACAGTTTTACCGACCATCCATATATCGATACACTGATTACGGAGCTTGGAAATCTACATATTAAGTATAGAATTTTCTCGCGTCTTGACAGGTTGAATGCCGAAAGAATTGATTCGCTCAAACAGTCGGGTTGCGTTATGGTTTCTGTCGGCATTGAGTCAGTTAACCCCGACAATCTCAAATTTTTACGCAAGCCACCGATTCAAGAGGAAATCTTGCAACTCACAAGCGCGGCAAAACTCACGACACGCGCGTCATTCATGGTGGGCTTGCCGTTTGATTGTGACGAAACAATAAAGCGTGACTTCACGAAGGCCGCGACCCTCCCCTTTGACGAGTTCGCCGTTTATGCGCTTATCCCCTACCCCGGTACGCCACTTTGGTCAGAACCCGCCGCCTATGGGTATGTTATACTCGACAGTGATTATGAGGGTTACGTACAGCTCGGCATAAACAAACGAACAGCGGCCGTTATGTCTTACCATAACGCCGAAACAGGCAACAGCTTTACACCCGAAGATGTCACGCGTTGGGTTCAGACCGCAAACGACATTCTTTCAAGTAGCAAAAGGCATATGAAAGACAGCGGTGTTTCGAACATAGCGGTCAATCCGTCTTAGGAGGGGTAACATGAATGTTTCAGCTTTTCCCGCTATTATTAATGTCAATGTTTTATCAGGGGCTTGTCCGCTTAGTTGTGTTCATTGCCCTGTGGGGTTAACGCCAATGGGCGAACGCGCCACACGTTTTAGAAAACGTACTATGGATTTATCTGTGCTTGAAACCATTGTAAACGAGATGGAGCATTACAGTGATTCGCTACTACGCATTCATTCTGTTGGCGAACCGCTGTTGTGGGCTGATTTGCCCAAGGCGCTTTCTATCTGTGACAAAAGGGTGAAAACGTGGATTTTTACGGGTTTGGTTGGCTGCGATGAATCTATTTTATTGATGTTAAAGCAGAAACTCGACATTGTTGAGGTGTCAATCAACAGCACATCACGTGCCGATTATCTGGCGACAAAGGGTGAGGACAGGTATGACGAAGCGCGTGAGAATCTCGAAACGCTCTCAAGACTCCCAGGGCGAGCGCGTATTATCGTGAGCCGCGTTCAAACGTGTGACGCGGCGGCTGACGCTGAGTTCATAAGCTACTGGAAGAACACTGGGCTTGTCGCTGACGCATTTGTGCGTTCTTACCATGACTATAACCACATCATAGGTGACGAAAAACCCGTTGTCAACCGCGAGAGTTGCCTTGTGCATTTCGCACGTTTCAATATTGACACAGATGGCATGGCAGTTGTCTGTTTCAACGAGTTGTTCCGCGAAGAGCGTTCGCGCGAGATTGAATTAGGGTTTGTTACGGAATCATCTATATCTTCAATCTGGCGAGGTGAAAAATTGACGGCCATACGTGAAGTTTCACTTGAGGGAGATTGTGGGCGCGTTGAGGGGCTTCCGTGTGGGCAATGTTTATTCTGTCAACCACTTAACGGCAACAGGCAAACCAGTGAACACCAAGTGGCAAGTTTACATAAATCAGAGGCGGGGGAAGCAGATGATTAGACTTTACAGCGAACTGCCCGAATTTGGCGGCTTTCATACTTTTGATACAATATCTGGCAGTTTGAAAACGATAACCGAACAAGAGTTTAACGACTTACGCCTTGTTACACCGCCCGAACACATCTTTTACGGGCAATCCGACACGCATACCGCGTTTTTCAGGCGTGCGTATTTCCAAATCACGCGCCGTTGTAATCTATTATGTGACCACTGTTTCATAAAGGCCGACAGCCACCAAAGCGACCTCGAACCCGCGACCGTTTTTCGTCTTGCGGAATATCTTGGGCGCAAGGGGTTAATGGAGGTACGTTTGAGCGGTGGCGAACCGACGATTGCGGGGCAGTTCATCCCGATTGTTGAGGCGTTTAAGCAGAATAATGTCTATGTGTCGGTAGGTACAAACGGATTGTGGACGGATGAAGTGCTGGACTATTTTTGCAATCAGAAACACATGTGGCTGGTTGTATCTATTGATGGTAATGAAGAGTCACACAACCTTATTCGCCCCCATTCATACCAACGCATAATCGAAAATCTAAGGGCGTTGCGCCGTCGTAACACAAACATTCGCCTACGCATAAACACCGTATTATGCAGGAACAACGTAAACGACATAGAACACCTCGCGCAACTCACGCAAGAGTTCGGCGCTGAAAGTGTTGTGCTTATACCACTTCGCGCACAGGTCAGAACACAGAGTTATCTCCAAAACATGCTCTCGGGCGAGGAGTTTTGCGCGGCGATTCAGAGAATGGCGGGCTACAAAGAGAAGTATGGCATCAACTTCTCAACAACAGTCAAACACTACGCGCGTGAACACATCATTATGGACCGAATTTTCACCAAAACCTCCTCATGCGCGGCGGGTCGCGAGGGCACAAACCTAGATTTTGACAATGTGCGCCGCAAGATAGTCCTTTACGGTTGTTCATATTGCCCGGCATCTGACCCAACAGCACCCGAGGCGTTGCGCTCACCGTTTACGGCAGGAGAGGCTTCATATGACAATCTCGACGAGATAGAAGCCATTTGGGGTGACGACACGCGCTGGCAGTTGTTCCGCGACTTGACGCATAAGAGTGACGAATGCCGCTCATGCGAATACTTCCCGCGTCATTGTGAGGGCAGCTGTCCCACGCTCAATTTTGACGTATCACAACTGGACTTGACAGCCGATGTAGCGGCACAACTCAAAAGCCAACTGCAAAAGAATGGCGAATGGTATTGCTACAAACAGATTGGTTTGTAGGGGTAAAAGAAGGGAGGATATGCGCTCATATCCTCCCCTTACCCTTTTCTTTCACTTCTCGCAAACGCTTTTCGAGCAGTGCGACCTACTGCGATAACTCCAGAATGCGTTGTGACCGTCGTGATTCAATGGAGATTAAACTCAACATTATCAACAGTATACCGAAAAACAATAAAGTGAAAAGCGCGTTTGACGGTGTTTGGATGCCGATAACATTCGCAAGTGCCTCCAATATTTCTGGGCATATCGCAATCGTCAACAACAGTATGTCAAAGAATATCCAGAGCACGGCATATCTTATCCAATTGCACGTTTTTAGTCATATACAATATAATCAGCAGGAACGTGGCTAGTCCCGCTATAAAACCCCATTGCAATAAAGGCGACAGCACTATTCCCAACTCCCCTTGCCATTTGTCAAATGATAAAGTAAGATTATCATTGACGTGACCACAATGTAGGCGATAGAAGCCCACTCGTCTATAGAACTCGCCCGCCGCTCCGTTCGCGCATTGTTACACCAATCTCCTTTATCTTGGCGCGGTTTGACTGGCTTGAATGATAGAAACAGGCTCGGGGTAATCACACGGATATGTTTTGGCGTATGATTCTATAAGTTTTCGCCCTACGGCACGACACCCACTTGTTACATCCTTAACTCTAACACCGCAACACAGCATTATCAGCGTTGATAACCATACTATACCCACGCGGCGTAACGGCGTGGAGAGATAGCCGACATTCCCTATGAAGCGCGAACCTATAACCATATCAGCTTCACTCCTCAAAATGGGTTCAATCATTTGACTGATACAGCGGGCTTCGTGCTGACCATCACCGTCATGTTGACGGCTATTTCATACCCATTCTCCAGCGCGTATTGATACCCAACTTGAACCGCCCCGCCTATCCCCATGTTTATCGGCGAGTTTATATGGTTATACCCACGTCGTCGGCATATGGTGGATGTGCCGTCCGTCCTGTCGTCATTGAAAACAATATAGTCATATTGGGGGAACAGCGTTATAACAGAGTCAACGACAGATTCAATAGTGTCAGCCTCATTGTAAGCGGGTATTATAATGAGTGTTTTCATGCTTTATGCCCACTCTTTTATCTCTTCTCCCAACAATCAACGCGGCAACGCCCAAAAACCCGTCAATGTCAACACTATACCTCGTACAAGGCCCTTTGGTGTGTATGACAATGTTATCTCATAAACTCCAGGTCAATCTCTATCGCTATAAACGCGCCTAATGCGGATGGGTTTGTCATCAATAGAAGCCGTCCAACCCTCGTCATACGGTATTGTCGTCATTACTGTTTCGTTTTCTCCTACGTTCACCACGGCTTCAAATCGAGTCTGAACGGGGCTACCGGCGGTTGATTGCTGAATGCCTCTGACGGCATTTAGAAAAGTAAGCACCGCATAAACACAAAGTCTACTGCTCAACATTCCCGATGAAATTATAGTAAATCACAATTTCTCTAGGTTGCACTGTACTTGCCGATACGGTTATATGGTCAATCAACAAAGTAGCAGTTGCCCTGTCTAATTCAGTAATATTGACATATTTCTTAATCAGGGCGATAAAGGTTTCAACATCACTTTCATCTTTGCTCTGCTGCTCGATGGAAATTGCCAACAGCTTCGCCTGTTTCAGTAGCTCTTGCTTTTCAGCTTGCTAATTCCGTGCGTACTCAGTGAAAATCTCCGAGGACTCACCGCCCAAAACCGATTTCTCAAAAGCCGCTTGCAACAGCTTATCCAACTCAGCAAGCCGTTTATTTACCTTCTTTAGCGCGTTCCTATCAGTTGTTAGCTTTGAGCTGGTTGATTGCTTCTTGATTGCATAGAACCGCTCTCTAGCAGCACTTTCATCGGCAAAACTTCCCCCGCTTTTTCGCGTATGTCTGCAGTCACAATCGCAAGCAAATCCTTTTTGGATATATAATGAGAAGCGCAGGCTGTGTGTATTTTGGCGCAAATACAATTAAGATATCTATAGAGAGGGATTTAAATGCGCAGACCATACCCAAGCGACATGACACGTGAGCAGTTTAGCTTGATAAAGAAGGATTTAGAAAGTGCGAACAAAACCA
>CAZOVK010000030.1:0-24638 GCA_964583165.1 uncultured Defluviitaleaceae bacterium
TATATGCGCATTCATTTTCAGAATCGTTTCATCATCAAAGCCGACGTTAATAAGCAAACCCAACAAAAAACCAAGCCCGTTCAGATACTCGGCCAAACGCCTTTGTGTAATTGTGATATATGTCAACCTAGATATAACCTTGTCTTCGTAGTCAGAAATATCCTCACCGCGTGCTTGCTCCACGTGAACACCCCCCTACTCTATCGTATTCGCGCGTGATTCTATTGGTAATTTTTTAGGGATAAGCCCGCACCACTTATAGCTTATCCGCATAATGTAATAACAGATAGGCAAGTCCAAGTACTTACCTTTCAATACATAGGAAAGGAGAGCGACAACATGGGTATGCCCGTAATTCCGGACGCAACAATGAAACAGGCTCTGGCAGATATGATTGAGTCCATAGCTTTGGTTCAGACAGCTCTGGCCCACATCCTTAACGCTGACGGCGAGCTTCTTCAGCACTTCGTTAACGGCGGTGGTACACCGGCTCAGATTATGGCCGCGAACGATTCAGTTCAGGCTATGGCTTCAGCCGCTGCAGCTATTGAAAGCAATCTGGCGACAAAGATTCAGGCTTCACAGGCTTTCTGGTGTGGATGCTAGTTACAAACAAAGAACCCGCCGCATGGCGGGTTTTTTACAGCAAATTTATGTGTGGATAAGCCTCACCACTTACAGCTTATCCGCATAATGTAATAACAGATAGGCAAGTCCAAGTACTTACCATTCAATACATATGAAAGGAGAGCGACAACATGGGTATGCCCGTAATTCCGGACGCCAACATGAATCAGGCCTTAGCCGACATGATTGAGTCCATCGCGCTGGTACAGACGGCTCTGTCCCACATCCTTAACGCCGACGGCGAGCTGCTTCAACACTTCGTCAACGGCACCGGAACACCGGCTCAGATTATGGCAGCGAACAATTCTGTTCAGTCTATGGCTAATGCCGCCGCCGCTATCGAGGGCGCTTTAGCAACAAAGATTCAAGCTTGTCAAACATTCTGGTGCGGATGCTGCTAGTATGAAAAACGCCCCGCCGTTAGGCGGGGTTTTTTGCATTTACTGATAAAGGAAACCAAGACGCGGGAATCCGTTGTCGATATTCAAGAACGGTAACCCCGGGTTCTGGCTGAGTATCTCACCCGTGTACTTGTTAAAGAAAATCGGGTATTTCTCATAAGTGGCTAAAACGAAGATATAATAACGCCCGAAATTCTTAGTTGTATAGAGGATAGCATTCGGGTCATAGTCGGGGTATCCCTCACTGCCCAATTCTACGCCGTTAAGCCCAACATAATCTTTAATCATGTCATAAGTTGCCTGTGATTCTGCCTTGACTGTCTTTAGCGCTTCTGTTATATCAATGGCAACATCGTCCGATTCGGCTTTATCAACAATTACGCAACTGACATTGTTTAATTCTTCTCTGGCTGTCGGGGCGAACGCAAGCGTGGGTATGTATTGAACCTCCGCGCCAAGAGCCTCACCGATAAAGCGCAACGGCACATACGTAGACTCGTTAAAAGCCGTCGCAGGTACGTCCAAAACCTTGGCTTCGCCGTTCACGATAGCCGCCGTTGTGTCAAGAATCAAGACCACTTCATTCTCGTCGGTTGTAATCGTCACAGTCTTTGTCGGTTGGTCCCAATCTACTTTAGCGCCCAGTGTTTCTGAAATCAGGCGGACTGGCACGAGCGTTCGGTCATCTTTAATGATGATACTGGCATCAGGAATAAATGCGCCGTTAATCATCAGAAGAATAATCTTTTTGTCAGCAGGCAAGTATATTTGTTCCGTTGCCTCATAGTCAACAGAATATCCATCATCATAAGTCGTACCCGGTTCATAGATGCTGATAGTCGTGCTACCCTTTAAGAAGGGCTTTACATCTTCCGCAAGCGCCGAAACACCGATGCTCACCGTAATCATGCAGAAAGCAATCATGAAAGCTAAAAACTTTTTCATTTGTTACCTCCTTAATTTTGGCGGATTAACCGCTTGATTACTTTTTAAGAGTTATGACCACATTGCGGTAAGGCTCCGTACCCTCGCTATATGTGGTAACAAATCTGTCGTTTTGTAGGCAACTGTGTATTATGCGGCGCTCATGCGGGTTCATAGGCTCCAAAACGACATTGCGCTTGGTCTGTTTGACCTTTTTGGCGAGGTTATGCGCCAATGCCTCCAGCGTTTCTTTGCGACGCTGACGATAGTTTTCGGCATCCAGAATGACGGAAATATAACTCTCGCTGTTCTTGTTCACGACCAGGTTAATCAGATACTGTAAAGCGTCCAGCGTCTGACCGTGCTTGCCTATCAGAATGCCCAAATCATCACCGATAATGCTGATGTACATATACTTGTCTTTAATCTCAACGACAGGCGTAATGGCTATGTTCATGGCGGCGCTGATTTCGCGTATGAAGCGCTTGGCGGCAAGCGCGGGGTCATACTTTCTCGTCACACGAACGCGCGCGGGCTTTGCGCCTATGCCTAAGAAACCGCGCGTGGCTTCTTCAAGCACTGTTATCTCGGCTTCCTCGGCCGTACAGTCAAGGAACTTGAGAGCTTCCGCAACCGCTTCATCAACGGTTTTGGCGGTTCTTTCTATCGTATCCATAAAAATGCCTCCTAGTCCGCTTTCCTTGATTTTGATTTGCCGCGCTTCTCTTCAGCCGGCAGCACAATCGCTGTTTTCGGGTAGAATTTGCCTATGAAATACTGCTGACCTACTTGGTAGATATTAGACATTGTCCAGTATAAGCCAACGCCTGCCGATACGGTCATGGTGAAGTATATCATAATCGCGGGCATAACGAACTTCATAACAGTCTGTTGCGTCTTTGCGGGGCCCTCTGTTGCCGGGCTTGTCTTTTCCATGAGCCAGAATGTCAAAAACTGTGTCACACCCGAAAGAATCGGTATGATGATTGAAGGCCACGCCAAAGCGGGGTTATTAACCAAGTTAATGGTAAAGAAAGTTTCAATATTCGCGCGTTCCGCAAGCAAGCCCGTCAGGGTATTAGCCACATCAGCAGGAGCCGCCGCTATTATCGCCGTCCAACTGTCGGGCGTAAGTTTGTTGACAATGCGCACTAGGTCAGAAACAACGGCTATGTCTATCTTCATGCCGTTCGGAACCATAGGAGATGCGATTGGCATCATGACTTCGGCGAAGTTCGGCATAGTCTGGATTGTTTCTGCTATACGTGTATAAATATCGCTGATATTCGGGACATACAGATAAGTCTGGCGCATGACATACATCAGCGCAATGAAAATCGGCAGTGTAACTAACATGGGCAGACAGCCGCCCAACAGATTCACGCCATTACTCGTGTAAAGCGCCTGTATCTCCATGTTCATTTTCTTAGCCAGTTCGGGGTCTTTCGTGTCGCCATACTTCTTTTTAATTTTTTCAACTTCTGGCGCAAGACGCGCCATACCGATTGTGCTCTTCTGTTGCTTGAATGCAAGCGGAAGCATAAGGGTTCTGACTACAATAGTAAGCAGGATAATCGAAAAGCCCAGTGAGTTGACCTCTGTGAGCTGGACAACCATTTGGAATATCAGATTGATTATAAAACCCAGAACGCTCGCGATTGGCCCTACTATAATGCCCGCGTCCTTTTCGATAATGGCCGTCATCATTGGTAAAATTGTGTGCAAGGTGTACCTCCTATAAAGAAGTTGAATGCGAATGCTCTCCCCCGACTATTTCACAGGGTCATACCCGCCCTTAGCGAACGGATGGCAACGCAAAATCCGCTTCGCGCCCATAAAGGTTCCCTTTATCGCTCCGTAGCGGTCTATGGCCTCAAGCGTATACTGAGAACAGCTTGGAGTATACCTACAGCTGTTCGGAAGATACGGCGATATGGCTAGTTGATAGAATCGAATAAGTGCCATGCAAATCTTCTTTGCAGCACCCTGTAACCGTGTCAAAATCATCAAACTAATAACCCGATTCCGTGTTAATAATGCCTGCTCTCGTTTCTGCTTTCTTTATAAGCTTTACAAGCGACACAGACAAGTCTTCATAGCTCGCCTCCGCCGCCGAAACGCGGGCGAGTGCCACTAAATCCAACGCTTCACTATAAGCGCCCCCACAAAACCCCGATAGTCTGTATGCCTCTCTCAGGCGGCGGCGTACCTTGTTACGGATTACGCTGCCGCCGACCTTCTTCGAGACAGAGATGCCAAATCTATGCGCGCTTGTACCATTCTTTCGGTAATACAGCACGACTAGACGGTCGGCAACACTTTGGGACGCTCTATAGACAAGCCTAAACTGCCTGTCTTTTTTCAGGCTGATAACGCCCACGCTATGCCGTGAGCACAGCGCGGTCTTTGCGCCGTCTTCTAAGTAAAACTTTGCGGCCATTGGCTGTTGCCATACGCTTGCGGAAACCGTGTTCCATCTTCCGCTGACGCTTTTTCGGCTGGAATGTCCTTTTCACATTGCACCTCCCAAACTAAAGTCACAAAGAACATTATAATAAAATTTGACAATATAGTCAACCTAATATTTTTACCTTCTTCATTTATCGAAACATCTTGAAGATTATCCTTGACAAATAACCGAATTCATAATATAATTATAACCAGTTAGGGGTGTAGTTCAGCTGGTGGAACGTTGGTCTCCAAAACCAAATGCCGCGGGTTCAAGTCCTGCCGCCCCTGTAGTGAAAAACCCGCGCCGAATCAACTGTTTGGGCGGGTTTTTCTTTTTAGGTATTTGGTGTTTACCTCAAAAAATCGGTGTTTTGAAACCATGGATTTGCTTAAACAAGGCGGTTGATTTGACCGCCTTGAGCTATTTACGAACCCACTTGCCGAATAGCGTGCGTTTGAACCTCAATAATGCCTGTTTTGCTTCCGTCAATTCGGATTTTTGCAGATATTCAACGCCCTTTTTGATGTCTTCGGGCACACCCAAGCCATCTGCGTATATCAACCCCAGACAATATCTCTTCAAATCGCTGTTCCAGTCTACTTCTTCGAGCAGTTTTTTAACATAGGCATAATCCTGTCTGCAACCATATCCATGCAGATGACAATACGCGAGCATATCATTACTCCAGAGATTCTCTGCCTTCCGCGCGCTCTCAAAATATTGCAGGGCCTTTGCGTAGTCCTGCGGGATTCCGTCGCGCCCCTCAAAATAAATCTGACCGGCAAAGTTATAGCTACCGATGCTATTATATGTTCTTATCCCGTTTTCAAAATATTCCAGCGCTCGTGCTGTGTCCTTTCTTGTGCCTTCGCCTTTCAGATATGCCCTACCGATTTCGAACAAATAGTCTGTTTGACCGCCATTAACCGCTTTTTGATACCAAACCAACGCTTCTTCGTATTTTTTGTCTTTATACAGTTCTTCGGCATACCATGCTTGGAAGTTCGGATAACCGAGCTCTGCACCTCGTTTTATGAGCTGTTTATCCTTTTCCGGTTGCGGTACAAAGAGTTGCCCTTTGCCACTTGAGTACAGGTTTCTTAGGTTGTTGCCAGCGAAGAATACGCCGTTTTCAAACGCCTTTTCAAACCACGGGATACACTTAACATAGTTTTCCTTCAAATACTCGACAAAATCGGCCTCTTTGGTGAATGTTTCGGGTGTTCTGCCTTCTATCTCTACAATATCGCTCCAGAAGTATGTGTTGCCTATCATATACTGACAAAACGGTTCGCCGTCTTGAGCCTTTTTGAAAACGATATCCCATACCTCTTTTATGCCAGAAAAAGGCATGTATTTTAACACTGACGGCGTTAATACCCCCTCTGTGCGCATTGCGCCGAGAAGCCCTACAGCACTACCCAGCGCGACACTTCTTCTCATAAGACGAATAACTTCATCGTCATCTTCAGAGAAGTTGTGCTTACTCCAAACATACTGTCTGCCCGCGTAACAGCGCGACAGAAAGTAAGCCGCGTCCCCATCATCCCTTTTGTCGGCGGCAATCAATAGTTCAATCCCTTTTTTGCCGTCATATGTACCTGAGCGCATGTCATAGAAAATACATTTAAGCGCGAGTTCTACGTCATCACTGAAAAACTTGCCCATTAGAACACCCTCATTTCATGCTGTTTTTTTGTACTTGCTTCGTTATGTCCTTCCAGTCCGTAATATCCGGCAGGGCTTCGTTCGGATAAAACCCATGCAGTAAAGCCATAATCTGAGTGGGCGCGCTGTTTAAAATCGAATCTATTCGGTCATAAAAGGCGAGTAACCACCGCTTGGCTTGTATTCTGTCACATGTTGTATTGAAATGCCTAAGCATATCATCGACAGGGATAGAGGCGTCCGCTTCGAGTGACGAATCACCCGAAGCTTTAGCGCTTATGATGAAGTAAAGCCATTCGCAGGCAATTCTCACGGCCTGAGTCTTGGCGCTAAAAACGTCTTCCAACGCCAGTTCTATATCTTCGCGTGTGAAACTTGTGAAAGTCCTGCTACCCCCGTTATGTTCGGTTATAATGAGTTCACAAACGGGTTTCTCACCTGTTTTGCTTGTTGTCATGTGCCGTGTGGTCAATTGTTCCCAACGGCTAACGTCTGGGATAGATTTGTCTGTCACAAACCGACTTAACACCGAAAGCGCTTCATGTTCTGACATAAACGCGCGGAAGGACAGCGGTTTATTATCGTTTTCATATGAACAAACCAAATAATAAGCGCTTTCTGCCTTAACACAGTCTAGAAATGAAAAACTGCCATGCTTATCTGTTAAGGCGTGTGTACAAATCAAGCGCAAATACTCCCCAACGCGTAACACCGATTGGGCCTGTTTCAGCGTATCGGTATTTACTCTGCTTGTTGCGTTACCATCACCGCTATAAAGCACAATATCTTGCGGGAACCGCTTTCTGTCGTTCTCGATATTTTCTCTAATTACACGTTTTTGCCTGAAATCGGTTTCAAAATCGACGCGCTCCCTCTCAGACAGGTTAACAAATCTGTCCAGTTCCTTCTCACCGCCGCAAAACGCCTCCGGTACTAAAACACGAAGCGTGTCGTATGCCGACATCATGGCGTTTTTATTGGTGAAGATGGTCTTTTGTTGTTGGTTTCTATTGTCCACCAGTGTCAATGTATATGTATAACGTGTTCTGCCTTTGCCGTTGACGCTACTCGTTGTTTCATTAAACACGCCGCGCACACGCTCAATCTTCATGACCTCGTCGCCAAAAACCCACTCGCTACAGATTGCGAGTTTATCAAACCATTTGCCGTTATAGGCAATATCCATATCTACCATATCAAACAATTCTTCAATGGGCGTATCGTCGTCAGGGTTATCGAGTTGAGAACGTATGGATTTCGCCAAATCGCTTTTTTCAGGGAAAAACGCGTCCCTAAACCCCAACGCCGCGAACCAAAGCCCAACTAAAGCCGCAATGGGTGATACGATTATGGCGACCCACGTTGCTACATCACCGCCAAAATCAAATCCGAAAAAGACGATGCCCGAAAAGATGATAAGACTTACACCAAAAACCATGATTCCGAAAGCCGCATGTTTTAACTGTGCGTAACAACGGTTGCGGCAATAGTTGTTTATCTCTTTAGGTTTGGGTTCCATTGACCTCTCCTACTGCTTTTATTCAATGATTGATAGCTTTCTTATAACATTATACGACAAGAACTCGTTTACTTCAATAGATTGCTTGCGCTATCGACCAAATGATAGCAGTATTAAGAGCAAAACATCTTAAAAACCATGTAAAACGGCGTGACATCAGATTTTTGATGTCACGCCGTCTATAAAATCACCTAAAACCCCATGCCATTAACAAAATCAACTATCGGGCTAATCGCCGCTCTGTCTACAAAATTAATATTATTATCGTCTAATGCGAGTATGTCTCTATCACGGCTTGTAAGCTCACTGTCTTTCTTGCCTTTTGCCGACTTCTTCACCATATTCAAAATCAGTTTCTCAAAAAATCCGAGTTTAGAGCGTTCAATATTCCCACGCAACATAAATACTTGAATTCTGTCACGCATCTCAGCCGTCATTTGGTTACGCAATCCCTCGTTTATCATCGTTTGATTTTCTTCAACCGACGGGTTCGTAAGCCCGACAGTGAACAATACAAGACGCTTATCTTTCAGCGCGTCGATGTTATTTTTAATGAATCCGAAGCCATTGACCATGCCCGCGTAAAGACCACCGCCGTAAATTATCGTATCGTATTCGGCGAGTGTGGTCGCGCTTACCTCCTTGCGATTCATGGCCTTACATTGGAGCGCTTCAGCTATCCATTTAGCGTATTTCTCTGTGCTCCCGTGTTTTGAGCTATATACTACAATTGCTTTTCCCATTTTTAATCCTCTCAATATTTTTTGCTTAGCGTTTGTCACTGACAGCATATACGACTAATAATCTCAATTGTTTTAGGGCGGTCAACGGACATTAGAAGTTATCAGACAATTTCGCATTCTATATAACAAGGTCGGACATATAAATAATTGTAACAATACACTTTTATGGAGGTATGTATGGAGAACTTTGACATCTACAAAGACATAGCCGAGAGGACGAGTGGGGAGATATACATAGGGGTCGTAGGGCCCGTGCGGTCGGGTAAATCCACGTTTATTAAGCGGTTCATGGACTTGTTGGTTTTGCCGAATATGGAGAACAACTACGCGAAGGAGCGTACGAAGGACGAACTGCCACAGAGCGCGGCGGGTAAGAATATTATGACGACAGAACCTAAGTTTGTGCCGGCTGAAGCGGTTGAGATTAGTTTGGGCGAGAACACAAAGTGCCGCGTGAGAATGATTGACTGTGTGGGATATTTGATACCGAGTGCGTCGGGGCATATGGACGGTGAGGCCCCACGCATGGTCAGTACGCCGTGGTATGACGAGAAGATACCGTTTTCACAGGCGGCGGAGTTGGGAACAAAAAAGGTTATCAATGACCATTCGACAATTGGGATTGTTATTACTACCGACGGAAGTATCACGGGTATAGAACGGCAGGATTATGAGGATGCCGAGGCACGGGTAGTTGCGGAGTTAAAAGCGATTAACAAGCCGTTTGTGATACTCTTGAACTCCACAAAGCCGTATGCGCCCGAAACGGAGGAGTTGCGGCAGGCACTTACCGAGCGGTATGAATTGCCCGTTTTGGCTGTGAATTGCGCCCAGCTAAAGGCAGACGATATCAACGCGATTATGGAAAAGATTCTGTTTGAGTTCCCGATACGTGAAATCTGCATGAATCTGCCGAAATGGATTGAAACACTGGAGAAGGCCCACTGGCTCAAAAAGAGCATTATCCAGACGGTTAAGGAAATGATGAAACAGGTGCAGAAACTGCGCCAAGTCAAGAGCTGTATCACAGCGCTCGAACAGAATGAGTACATAAAAAAGGCATACGCCGATAACGTAAAACTAGGCGAGGGTTGCGCGTGCCTTGAAATGCACGTGGCCGATAATCTGTTCTACCGCGTGTTGTCTGAAACGACGGGCATGGATATTCAGGGCGAGTATCAACTTATTTCTACAATTAAGGTGTTGGCCGAAGCTAAGCGCGAGTATGACAAGGTCAAGTATGCTCTGGAGCAGGTCAAGATTAAGGGCTATGGTGTTGTTACACCCGTTATGGATGAGATGAAGTTAGAATCGCCTGTGCTCGTGAAACATGGCTCGCGTTATGGGGTTAAGATAAAGGCAACGGCTCCGTCAATACACCTAATACGCGCCGATATAGAAACCGAAATCAGCCCGATTGTGGGCACAGAGAAGCAGAGCCAAGACCTCATTGACTACTTCCAGCACGAATTGGCCGAGTCGCCGGCGGGTGTTTGGGAGATGAATGTCTTTGGCAAGTCCATGCACGAGATGGTGAAAGAGGGCTTGCAGAGCAAACTCTATCGCTTGCCCGAGGAAGCGCAACTGAGGTTGCAGGAAACTTTACAGAAGGTAATCAACGAGGGTTCGGGCACATTGATTTGCATAATTCTATAGATTTACTTAGGGCGGCGTGAGCCGCCCTGTTTATTTTAGAGGTTGCATTCAAAACCGGCGTTTTGGCTGGTTAAACAAAAAATTCGTTTAGCGCCTTCTGAGAATTCTATTTTAACAGCCGCATTGTTGCTTTCGTGGATAATGTAAGTCATCATACCTTCTTTGGGGGCTTTGAGCGGAACGCCTTTATCGGAGCGGATAGCGATTTTAAGCCTGTAGTTGCCTTGGGTTAATACGATAGCGTTACTATCAGCCCTGTGAATCTTCACATTATGGTAAGTCGCAAGGCGATATTCTCTGCCTTTATAAACAATGGCGCATATACAGCCTCTGAAATGAATGCCCATCAGCGGTATGTCAGCGATAGAAACGAGTATAGAACACTTTTCGGTAAAATCGTTGCAGTGTAGCCATAAATATTCCTTCGGGAATGACAGCCCGCTGTCACCCTCAATATAACCGATACCACCGTCAAAATCCATATGCGTGCCGTCAATACAGACACTGCCTGTTATTTTGTGAAACATACTGACAACAGTGTGGCGGCACTGCATGGGCAGAAAGCGAAACGGCCCCATTATGTCAGATTTAAGCGGCGTGTGTTTATGATAGGTGAGTTTGGCTTTAATACCGGGCAAGTCTAGGGTTATCCCGTTCGAGCCAAAACGGCAGTTTTTGGCGGTGTTGAACTGATATACCCTATCATCCATTATGACCTGAACAAACTCGCCCTCATTGGCCTTTCCGTGGATGACGCAAAAGCTGTGCCCGCCCTTTTGGTGCTTGTAATACATGCCCGAGAAGCCGCTAGACATGCGCATCACGCTTTGAGGGGTTATCTATGAGCTTACCGTTTTTGTCAAAGCGTGAGCCGTGACAGGGGCAATCCCACGAGTGTTCTCGCTTGTTGTAGATTAGGGCACAACCGAGGTGGGGGCAACGTTTTGTTGTCGGTTGGATGAAGTTGACGAGGGTTTCGCCCGCGTTAACAAACAGTTGGGTATGCAGAATTTGACGCGTAGAGCTGAATGTTTCGGCGTAAGGGTTGGGCTTGCCCATTATCGCGTCAGAGATTATATGCGCCGCTATCATTGAAGAGGTCATGCCCCATTCGTTAAATCCCGTGGCAACATAGACATTCGGCATACTCTTGCCGTACTGACCGATATAGGGTATTGAGTCAAGGCTCATACAGTCCTGTGTGGCAAATGTGTATTTCTCTTGTGTGTGGGGGTAGTATTGTTTTATGAACTGCCTGACTGCCCTAAATCCACCGCCCGATTTACCCGTGCGGTGGTCACCGCCACCCACTAGTAAGAGATTGCCGTAATCTCTGAAATACATGCCGTTTTCTGCATCGTCGGTGTATGTGCCGTCCAGTGTCGGGGCGTTTTCGAGTGCGATGACGAACGAGCGTTGTTGATACAGTTTCATGAAGTAAAAACCCGCGCGGTTAATAAACGGGAAGTGTGTCGCCACAACAATGTGTTTGGCGCGGATAGCGGCGTTGTCTGTGAAAGCCGTTGTACCCTTGATTTCATTGACAAATGTGTTCTCGTATACATTCAAATCTTTGGCTAAGGCATAAAGAAATTTGAGTGGGTGAAATTGCGCCATGCCGTCGAATCTCACAGCGCCCGCAACAGAAAACGGTAGGGCGGTGCGTTGAGTGAACACCGCCCCAAAGCCGAGAGAATTCACGGTATGGGCCTCTGCCTGCATCTTTGCCCTGTCGGTTCTCGAATACATGTAGGACGGTTTGTCTTCAAAATCACAAGCGATACCTTGAGCCATTTCGCGGTATTGATTCACCGCCCAGAGGTTGGCTTGGAGATACCTCTTGGCGTTTTTGGCGCCCGATTGTTTTATGAAATATTGGTAGAGTGTGTCATGTTGAGCCGTTATGACGGCCGTTGTGTTCTTTGTCACGCCGCCGCCCAACCGCTTTGCCTCAACCAAAACGGTATTAAAGCCCAGACGATTTAGAAAATGAGCACACAAAACGCCCGCCATGCCGCCGCCTATCACGAGGACGTCACAGCTTATGTTGTCTTGAAGTGAACCGAAACGTGGCGATTCTATTGTATCTGTCCATACTGATTCTGTCATAGTGCATCCCTTCAGTTAATGCCGTTGTTGATAGTATTAACTGATTGATGGACGATTATTTATCGGTGAGGCCACGCATACGTACCTTGTAACATATCAGTCAAGTATGTACTTATTTGTTTGAAGTCCTCTTTGGGTAGTATCCTAAAATAGAGGCTTCTCAAAAAGCTTTTTTGATTAACTTTTCGATATACATTAAACGGTGTCACGATGGGAAATTCTTCCCTTTCTGTTGCTCTGAAACTATTAAGCCAATCGCAGATGTCTTTGTCCGTTAAAACTCTACGGTAATATACGCCCACAAAAGCAGTTACCATACGCTCATCTTCTTGATGAGCGTATACACTTTCACTATTCGACATTGTTTCTTTGATAACGTCCAATATTTGAAGTAAATCCTTGTGTCGAATACTACCCATTTTAGCTATCTCACATAACGCGTCGGCGGCATGGGCTATGCTATGTGCCCATCCTTTATTGTCAACAAAACCACGGAAGTCTTTTTCCTGTTTGACATACCGCAAAACGGTTTCTTTAATGTTCAATTCCTCGGTTTCAGTCAAAAAGGCGTCTTTTAGATTCATCATCAAGGCAAGCGGGATAATCAACATTGAGAAAGTACGGGTAAACACAGAATCTGTGTTCTTTTCGCCTATGCCGAAAAATAAGTGTTGCTCGTCCAAACAAACACTTAAAATATTTTTCATACGGTCAGGCGAAATAACCCCATTTTCGCTCCATTCACAGAAGGTTGAATATATAAGGTCATCTCTTAATTTTGGGTCGGTATGACCGATAAACCTAAGCATGTCTGTCACTAAACCGTTTATATCACAATCATCGGAAACACGATACACATCGTTTTTTATTTGTACCAGCAATTGTTTTAGTTCATCGAAGTTTCTCATAATACCCCGTATGACGTTAAACAGCTAAATCATACTTGTCCTTTCATTTGATTTAGATTAGTAACTTGATAGATGTATTATTACCCCGAGCTAATTTGAACCGTCAGTGTCAATACAGCAAAACCCACTGTTGTTCTCAAGCGATTGTATCGCCGCTTTCTATTGGTTCTTAATAACCTTCTTATAGGTGAACGCGAACAGGATAGATACAATGATTACGCTTGTAATATCAGAAATCGGTTCGGCCCAATAAATACCCATAACTCCAAACCTCATGGGCAACAGCAACACAAGTGGTATAAGCAATACGAGTTTTCTCATAATGGCCGCTACAAGCGAATTTTTCGCTTGACCCAGCCCCAAGAAAACAGACTGAATACCCACTTGAAGCCCGAACAGCCAAACACCCGCAAAGAAAATGGGCAAGACCTGTTTGACAAGCTCAATCATGGGTTCTTCCTTAGTGAAAATCAGCGCAAAAAGCCCCGGGAATAAAACACAAATCAGGCAGATAACCGTGCTGGTGAGAAAGGTTACTGTTAAAATATAACGTATTGCCTTCTTCACGCGCTCAAAGTTTCTTGCTCCGAAGTTGTAGCTTATTATAGGCTGAACGCCCATTGTGAAGCCTTGTAAGAGCGCCATAGTAATCTGCATAACGCTTTGAAGGATAGTAAACGAACCGACGTATAAATCACCGCCGTAGTGTTGTAGGCTGGCGTTGAGCGCGATACCTACAAGGCTTTCTGTTGACACCATGATAAACGGTGAAACACCGAGTGCGGCCAGATGTAGAATGATGGAGATGTTCGGGCGTAGGTTTTTAAGCCTAAGGCGCATGACCGAATTTGGTGATATGAGAAAACGCAAAATCCAGACAGCGGAGAGCGCCTGCGAGATGATTGTCGCGAGAGCCGCACCCTTAACACCCATGCCGAGCGCGAAAATGAAAATAGGGTCAAGAACTATGTTTGTCACAGCGCCTATGAGTATGCTCAACATGGCTATCTTCGCGCGACCTTGAGCGACTATGAATGTGTTCAGCCCCATTGAAAGCTGAACGAAGATTGTACCTAATAGGTAGATACTCAAATAGCTTTCGGCATAACCGATAGTGTTGTCACTCGCTCCGAACGCAAACAGAAACGGGCGTTTGCAAATCATGAACAATACCGTTAGAACAGCCGAGAAGCAGAGCAACAAAAACACACCGCTCCCGAGTATCTTCTCCGCTCTGTCTGTGTCTTTGCGCCCTAATTCAATAGCCGCGAGTGGCGCGCCACCCGACGCCACGAACGCCGAGAAGCTAGAAATGATAATAATTATCGGGAAGCACAAACCCAATCCTGTCAGCGCAAGACCACCTGTGCCCTCGATACGCCCGATGTACATTCTGTCAACCAGATTATAGAGTATGTTTATGAGTTGCGCGACGATTGTAGGTAAGGCCAGTGACAACATAAGCTTCGGAATCTTTTCCGTTCCGAGCCGTTCATTAGAGTTAGCCGCCGTTTCAGCCACTAACCAACCACCTCCGACACGTATATGCGCGAAATATCACCCCACGGGTGATAACCCATCCCCAAAAATTCGAAACCATAATGCTCATAATATCCGATATGGTCGGTACACAAGTAGACCTTTTTGAAGCCAGCCGCCCGAGCGTCCTGTTTTGCGCGTTCTAACAATAGCGAGCCATAGGCGTTACCACGTTCGGTTTCTTCTATGTATACCGCGCAAATCCACGGGTATAAGTCCATACGGCTAACGAAATCGTTCGTGACAAGCCCCGCGCAACCGATAATCGTATCGTTTTTATAGAGCAAATACCATTGCGGCAAAGGGTTTTCAGCTGTCGCGGTGTGATTTATACAATCTTCGTATACCATCATACCGTTTTCGTTCGCATACTTGCTCTGAACATACTTAATCATTACACTTGCATATTCAGGGTTCTCGCGCACAGATCTTATTTTCATCAAATCGCCCCTATTCACCAGCGAAATCGGTTAGCCTCTGACCATCAATACGATAAACCGTCCATTCGTCCATAGGTTTTGCGCCGAGCGACAAATAGAAGTCTATGCTTGGCTTGTTCCAGTCTAGACACGACCATTCAAAACGCCCACAACCGCGCTCAACAGCTATTTGGGCGAGCTTTTTTAACAATGCTTTACCTATGCCCATGCCCCGACATTCGGGCTTCACAAATAAGTCTTCAAGGTATAAACCTGCCCGCCCAACGAATGTACTGAAATTATGGAAGAACAGCGCGAACCCTACTTCCGCGCCGTCAACTATAGCAAAAATGACCTCGGCGTGTTTTCTTTCAAACAGCCACTCGTTTAACAAATCTTCCGTCGCTACAACATCGTCTAACATTTTTTCATAAACGGCCAGTTCCTTGATGAATTGAAGGATTAGCGCCGTGTCCGTTTTTTCAGCGTATCTGAATGTAACTGCCATAACAATACCTCATCTGATAATAATATTTTCCTACCCTTTCTGCCATATAACTAAAAGCCGCCAAATTTGCATTCGACAGCCTTGAAATTGCTGATAACTTCATCCACGGTGACATTTAACATGGCTACGCATGACTAACCGCATAAATAACCCGTGCGCTCTTTTATGTAATGAATTTAGTTAATCTTTCTTATGGAGGTTTTCAGCTAAAATCCCCCGCTATAAGCAAAAAGGTATAAAAAATGCGGATAACAGGACTCGAACCTGCACAGGGGTCGCCTATTGGTTTCTAAGACCAACGCGTCTACCAATTCCGCCATATCCGCATGGATAGTATTATAATAGGAAAATAGTAAAATGTCAATCACTTTTCGCGATAGTTCGTATATAAAAATAAAGAGCACAGAAATGGGCGTGGCATCAGTGGATTCGGTTAATAATTCATGTAAAACCAAATACCCGATAATCCTTGTTCACGGGACGGGTTTTCGCGATAGAAAGTGGCTGAACTACTGGGGGCGTATACCGCTGGCGCTGACCGATTTGGGTGCGCGAGTGTTTTATTGTAAACAAGACGCGTGGGGGACGATTGAGGAGAACGCAAGGGTGGTTAAGGCGACGATTGAAGAAGCCATGCGAGAAACGAAGGCTGATAAAGTAAATATACTTGCGCATTCAAAGGGCGGCTTAGAGGCGCGGTATGTTATCAGCCAACTCGGCATGGAAAACTCTGTCGCGACTCTTACGACAATCTCAACACCGCATCGGGGTTCTAAGACGATGGATTTCTTTTGCCGCTTCCCAAAACCGCTCATGTGCTTTATTGGCCTTTTTGTAAACCTGTACTTCAAGGTTTTAGGTGATACGAAACCCGACTTTTATAATGCGTGTTGTTCGCTTACTACGGCGGCGTGTGAGCGATTTAATAAATGCGCTGTTGATTCAAAGCTTGTGTCCTATCAGAGTTACTCATGTGTGATGAAAAGCGCGGTCAGCGATATGTTCTTGTCCGTGCCCTATTTGGTTGTCAAGTGTTTTGACGGTGAGTGTGACGGGATTGTGTCTGTCGAGTCGGCGAAGTGGGGCAATTTCAAGGGCGCAATCAGTCACGATAAACGACGCGGTATTTCTCACGCTGACATAGTGGACGCGCGGCGTATGAATATTAAAGGTTTTGATGTAAGAGATGTTTATGTGGGCATTGTGAGTGAATTGAAAAACGCGGGTTACTAGAACAGTCACGCCAACCCGTGACAGAATCATGGCTATAATAGCAGTAATACACGCCTTGTAAATCAATCAAGGCGTGTAAAGATAAACTATTTATATACCTTTGAGGTAATCAGAAATGACTTGCCCCACTTCCGTAAACACTTGAACCTCTAAATCCGTAAAGCGCCCGACAACGGGGCTGTCAATATCTAAAACGCCGAAAATCTGCCCGTTCTTAAACAGCGGAACCACCAGCTCTGATTTCGAGTTAGAGTCACACGCGATATGCTCCGGGAAGGCGTGAACATCTTTCACAACTTGAATCAGCCCCGTTTGAGCGGCCGTGCCACAGACGCCTCTCCCCATTTGAATGCGCTCACAAGCAGGAAGCCCCTGAAACGGCCCCAGTACCAGTTGTTCCTCTTTATAGAGATAAAACCCCACCCAGTTTATGTTGTCTAAATAAACGTTTATGACGGCCGAGATATTCGACAGGTTCGCAATCAAATCAGTTTCGGCTTGGACAGTAAGTCTAATAGTTTCTAGCATATATCTAAAATTCTCTTCCAGAGTTGCCCCTACCATTTTCGTAAACAAAATATCCCCTCCGATTTTTGTTGATACATAAGAGCACCCTCAGACACTTATGTTTGAGTAGCGGCAACATATGCCATCGCCCAACTTCTGTTCTTTGTTACTGCCCTATCATATTATAGGGTATCTCTAACCGTTTGACAAGATGTCGTATCGCGGATTGTCTAGTAATCGACCGCTCCGCTTGTTTAATGACTTGACAAAAAGCCCCGCGTTAGCAGGGCCTTCGTAAGTGACAGCTCATCTATATAATCAGCGCCAAACGCGCTAAAAACCTAGCTTATCTGTGCACAACACCGACGTTCTTAGCTTGGGGGCCTTTCGCGCCTTCCTCAACTTCGAACTCAACTTCTTGGTCTACTTCAAGGGTTCTGTAGCCATCAGCCTGAATAGCTGTGTAGTGAACGAAAACATCGCCCTCGCCGTCAACGGAAATAAAGCCGAAGCCCTTTTCTGCGTTGAACCATTTTACTTTGCCCTTCTTCATCATGAAACCTCCCAAAACTTAAAAAAATAATCTTGTGGCTTACGCCGCATACGCTAGCGAACTACCATGTTTACTATAACACAGATGTCTGATGTTGTCAACAGTTTTGTACAAATTATCCAAAATATTGCAGATGAACATATGTCTGTTTCTACGTTCGAGTGGTCATGAATTTATTGTTATTGACAAGCGGCGGAGCTTTCGGTATATTTATTCGTAGATGTTTATCTTTGAAGAACATACTGGGGCTTGATATTATGAATCGGGAAATGATAGAATCGTGTTGACTTATTCACGTTTTGGGCAAGTGTTTACTCAAACCCTGACGGATTGTGAATTTTCGCTGTCACATTCGATAGTTGATTCGGGCGTGGGGTTGTTTCCGAGTCATTGTTATGTCAAGAATGACGGGACGATACTCTACGCGGTTTCATTGCAGAACTATGACCAACTGGGTATTGACGGAATTAAGCGTATCAAAGAGTCCAACTTGGGTACTTTCGGCGTGATTACGGCGGACTATCATTTTAGGAACGTGATAATATTCAATATCATTGTTGCCGAAAAGCGCGACGACGAGTTAAACAGGCTGATTGAGGGATGCGAGCCTTTTTTGGAGCAGAACGTCTACTGTGTAGACATCGTGGTGGATTTATCCGAAGAGAAATTGTTTGTTGATAAGGAAGCACCCTATAAGCTGGCTGGGGTTTATGCCATGGCGCAAAACGCCCTGCAAGGTAACGCCGCCGCCGAAAGCTTAAAGGCTAGAGCCAGACCGTCGTTTGTGTATGTCATAATCGCGATAAACGCGATTATGATGCTCGTGCTTGAATCTATGGGCGGTTCGAGCGATTTGAATGTACTTATCAATTATGGGGCGTTAGACACCGCAAGGGTCGTTGGCAATCTGGAGTTCTACCGCCTGTTTTCAAGCATTTTCTTACATTCGGGGCTGGCGCACTTTGCGTTTAACACACTCAGTTTGTATGTGTTCGGTTCGCGCATTGAACGCTTCGCGGGGCATTGGTTCTTCTTGGGCGCTTATGTAATGTCGGGGCTGATGGGCAGTTGCGCTATGTTGGCATTCGGCACGACACCCGCTGTCGGCGCATCAGGCGCAATATTCGGGCTAATCGGCGCATCAATCGTCTTTACATACCGCACACGCATGAGTATGGACGGGCTGAATTTCTATATTATGTTACTTTTTGCGACAAGTGGGTTGATTCTGGGCTTGATGGTAGAAAACGTGGGTAATGCCGCGCATATAGCGGGCTTTTTGACAGGTTTCGTGATTGCCGCGTTCACTAGGCTGTCGCCTGTGGCTCATAAAGCAACTTAGAGCCTGTCTAATATCCTCATTCCGACGCCTTTTCGGCTGATTTCCCGCCATGCTGCGTCAGCGCGGCTAGGCGCAATTAGTTGCATTTCGCCGTCGCCGTGCTTCCTTGCCTGACGAAAATTCATCTCGAAAATTCGCCGAAAGCGGGATATAGACAAGCTCTTAGAAAAAGAGGTAATTGATAATGGGCAATGGTTAAACCATTGCCCATTCTTTTTTGTAATTGCCCTCTCTGCATTCATCCCTAATATACCGCTCAAACCCTCATTCATCAACAAATAAATATTCGCATTTAGGCAAATGTCAGCTACATTCAGCATTAAATTATAATTAAGACAATATCAGGCTGATTACTTGAATTTCATGGTTTACACAATGCACATTTTGTTATATTATATAGTAAAATGACCCTGACTGGAGGACTTATGATTTGCTTGTATGCTTGCTTACTACAGAATGACGGCGCGCAAGTTTTGCGTGCGGATAAGGGTTGTTTAACGGACGAGGTAATGGGATTCCTTCATGCGTTGCCGATACCAACGGGCGCTGATTCAATATTGTTCATAGACGGCGTAGCTGACACGAATGCGGCCGTTGTTTGCCGCTTTATCCCTAATGGAACTGAAACACTCATGGCGGCGCTCTTGTTTGATTCTGCCGACCGTGAGCGATTGTTGAATGACCCGTTAAATATCTTCTCGCTTAAATTCCCCGAACATGCCGGAGATGTCGCCGCTATCGATTATGCGGCTGATGATATATACATAGAGAAGCCTTTTGCCCCACCGATAATCAACAGTTTCAGTGATGGAGCTTTTATGGCGTTTGTGAAAGCGGCGTTTGATGCCGCCGAGCGAAAGACTATGTGTTATGTGCTCTATAACCCCAAGAATACGGAGCCAACCGGGCTAATACTTCAACTCTTTACGCTCTTGCCCCCACGCATCACAAGGTATCTATACTTCGCGTCCTGTATCGAGAACCTCGATGTTTCAGAAAACCGCTTCGCCCTTGCGTTCGCCCCCAATACGGAGGATAACCGCCGCGCCGTAACAGAATTAGCCGAACACGGGCAAATGGTGTTTGAATTGCCCGATGGGTTCGCCGCGATTGAGAACGCACCTCATAACCTTGATTTATACGCGAATGTGCTTGCGCGTTGTTCGCGTAAGGAGATACCGCTCAAATTTTTAGAGGAGTTCTATGCCGAATGTGAAACGCATATCGCCCCCGACGACTTTTCATTGGCATCTTTGGCGGCCTTTCTCACCCTTGCTGATTTGACAAACAAATCTCTCTACATAGACAGACCCGACAACAGCGAAATCGAGCGTGCGCGTGTTCAACTCTACAAGACTTCACTCGCGAAACGCCGCGAAATTATGGAGTCCTACGCTTCACTGATAGCCGATGCCGCGCTTAGAACCGACACAAGCAGTTTAGCCATCTTCGGCATAGCGGCGGACGAAGAGGTTTTCATTGAAGACCTGAAAAAGACGCTGTTTAACGAAGAAAAGTATATCAACGGCGGGCTTTTGCTCATTGAATGTACCGTGGCGGCTATAGCGTCAGGTGGCGCGAACAGCGGCGTTGTGCCCGATATTCTGTTCGAGCTGTTAGAGTTCTCAAAAACCTCCGTAACGGTGTTTGATTGGGTGAACCTCGACCATATTTACCGCGCCTACATAGCCCCGTCTGCCAAACTGCTGACAGAGGCAGACACGGTTCTTGCGTTTGGATACCTAGAAGAGCTTCGCGCCTCCATACATAACCCTGACGTAAAGTCCGATTTAGACATACTCGCGGCTTCAATCGCGGGTATGTTCCTGTCCGTCTGCCCGTTTGTTGAGTTGGGGCTGATGTTAAACGCCCTAGACAAACTGGACATACCGTCACTGGCAGAACCCCTCAAAGACAGAATCTCCAACCTAATGCGCGGTACATTATTAGAAATGACATCAGACGGCATCCGTTGGGAGTCGTTTGGCGAAACACTGAAACTAGTCGCCGACGCGCTAAAAAACGACAAAGAGCTGGAGTTTCTCCACACGCCCTTAGAACAGGCGTTTGAAAAGATTTTTGATGAGAAAACATCTCTAAACGCTGAAACCATAAACCGTATAATGTCGCTACCGCCCGAAATCGTCGAGCATATCACACACAAGGACATAGCCGAACGCTTTGAACGCTCATGCAAACTCATCGCCTTCGACAAAATGCTTAAAAAGGGCGAATCTACGGCGATTAAATCCCTACTTTTAGAAGCCATCGACAGCCCATACGGCAAGGACATCTATGAAGTCGCCGAAGAATGGTTAGACAATGAAATCAAGCGCGGTTATTTCGAGCGTATAGACTACAGCTTGTTGCCCTATATCTTCAACGCTCACCCCGAACGCATAACAGACTTTCTGCCACGCGACGACATAAACGCATGGATTGATTGTTTACGCGAATTAAAACGCGCCCGCATCAGCCAACGTCGCTCGGGTAATCTTGAACACAATATTGTTTTGATAATGAACGTGAACCGCGACCTGTTAAGGGCTTGGAAGCGTCTGGAGCCACGCACCCAAAAACTCTTCGGAACCGCCCTCAACCGCCGTTTCAAGAACCTAATCACGCTGTTTTCGTCAAAGGGCAATTATCGCAAGGGCGTTTCTCTGTTTCTGGGGATTTCAGGCGCGTTACTGTATGTTCTGCTCGCTCTGGCGGGTATCATGTTCTCGCCCGATACATTTACGGTTTTTGGCATAATCAACTGTGCTTACGCCGCAGTCGCCCTGGCGTTCCTATGGTACCTGTTCATAGCTCGCCCCTATGCCGCGCTCAAAACAGTCTGGCATTTTTTGGTCACAATCGTCTTGGGGCTCGTCATGGGCCTAAATATCTATACAATCGTTAATGACGATGTTTTCAACAACTCAACAGCGGCAATAATGCGCAATATCTACTTTATTGAGAACGCCTATGAGCAACTTGAAATCGAAGTGATAAACGTATCTGCCATTGATGACAGCGGCGTAACCATTAACCTCACAGACGGTCTTGACCGCGGGATTCTCTGCTACAATGACTCAATTCTTCAAGTCAACGTAGAGTGTCGCCCCGAGTCTGAGGGCGTAACCACAGCCGTTACCTTCGGCGGTCACCCCGTCGTTTGGAAGGATAACATAGTGCTAATAAAGCTGTCAGATTACGCAACGGGCACATATGTATTCAAGGTGGCGCTCAAAGACAACGCGGGACACTCCACCGAAAGCTCCTTCAATGTAACAATAGAGGCGGCGCAATGAGCAATACCGCCTAAAGGCGGTATCCTTAGACAGACCGCCTTCAAACGGTCATAAGTCTGCATTTGGCTTATATATAATGAAATATACAACCAATGCCAATAATGTAATGAACGAAAACGCCAACTTTATCCAGACTGCCAGACTGACGGGCGTAAAAAAGCCTTCAATAACACCCGCCACAATAAGCATAACGGCAATGCCCGGCAACATGGCGGCGGCGGTTTTCGCGGCCTTAACAAATGAACTCAAACGCGATAACTCCCCCGGAACGAGAAAACCGCGCCCCATGAGTAGCCCCGCCCCTCCGCTTATAAAGATTGCGGCCAACTCAATGAACCCATGCGGTAGAATGAGCGCCCAGAAGTCGGCGAGCCAGAAGTCACCCGTCGCCATGAAAAAATGCGCCCACAGCGCCCCTAAAACGCCGCCATTCATAATAAGCACATAGATTGTGCCTAACCCCGCCGTAACGCCCCACGCCACGTTCATAAGGCATACCCGTATGTTATTCGTCATAATATACGACGCAAGCCCCGCGCTACCCGTTTCTGACTTAGGGTCAAGGTTCGAGTAATCGAGTTGTCCGTCTTCAAAGAAATAACCGATAACAGAAGGGTTCGCGACACTAAGCCCCGCCGTCAACACACCCGCCACCAAAAACATGAGCATGGCGGCAATAATATAAAACCGATATAACCTCACCAGCCCCGGAAATGTGCGCGTGAAATACCTGATAATCGGCGTAAGCCCCGCCTTCTGCTTGACATAGAAGCGGTTATGCGCCACGGTAATAAGCCCGTTCAGATACGCCACAGTGGGCGAGCCCGCGAAATGCGTATTTGCGTAGGCGAGGTTATGACTGACAAGCCGATACATCTCGGCAAAACGCGCGACATCAACTTTGCGCCGCGCAATAGGCCTTTTGAGAAGCGCAATCGCGCCCTCCAGCTCTAGCCAAACGGGTTTGTTCTTCTCGATAAACTGTTGCTCCGTCACCTTATCATTCCTTTAGATTGGAGTTTTAATGAATACTATTACTATTTTAACACCGGAGAACATAGAAATCAAATATCGTTTAGCGGGTGTCGGTTCACGTTTGGCCGCCGCTGCGATTGACTTCTTGGTTCAAGCGCTTATGCTCGCTGTGCTCTTCGCCCTTTATTTACTGTTCTTGGTGTGGTTGAGCCAATCAAAAGAAGCCATCAGCGTCGCCTACGAAGATGTATCGGTCGCGCTTATGTTCATTGTTTCTTTTCTGATAATTTTTGGGTATTATATCATTGTCGAGTTGCTGATGAACGGTCAAACCCTCGGCAAGCGCATGTTGGGACTTCGCACAATCCGCGTGAACGGCCAACCTATTGGCTTTGTCCACTCGCTCGTCAGAACGATTCTCAAAATCTTTGTCGATATTTTCGGCATAGGTGTAATAATGATGTTCTTCAACAAACAATATCGGCGCATAGGCGACTATGCGGCTTCAACCATCGTAGTACATGAGAACGCAAGGCGTATCACCGCGGAGTCACTCAATATCTCACAACAGGGAGTTGTGATGTCCGCCTCAACTAACTTCACGCTCACGCCCGATGAAACACGCCTACTACGCGACTACTTCACGCATAAATCAGAATATCTCGATAAGGGCAAGGCGGCCTTCAACAAAATTCGCGGTTATTTCGCCGCCCGCTTCGGCGTTGAGTACAGCGTAATAGCCGAGGATATGCTCTTAGAGATTCTCCGAATGAACATGCGATAAAGTGCATAAAAGAAGAATTGCATTTGGTACAATATTCTGATACACTTAATATTATTTCAGCATAATAATTGAAAGGTTGATTGACATGGCAGACCATTTCTTAATTGTCAAGCGCGGTTATGACCCTCTAAGCGTAGACGAACGTATCAATGCGCTTGAATCGCAGATTAAATCATACCGCGATAAGGACGACGCTATCAAAAACGCAATCATTAGCGCACAAATTGCCGCTGACAACATACTGCAAAACGCCAAGAATCAAGCAGCGGAAATTCGCGAATCGGCTATACGACAAGTCAATGAAATAGCAGGCTCGATTCAAGAACAACGCCAGATGTTAGAGTCTTTCAAGACCGAATATCACGCGCTTGTCGAACGCTATCTGACACTCATCGACGAATCGCAATTCTCAAAGGTATCGGCGCGTATAGACGAGCTGGATGCTTTACTTTCGCGCCTATCGAACACGGCCGAC
>CAZOVK010000031.1:0-24256 GCA_964583165.1 uncultured Defluviitaleaceae bacterium
AGGAGGTTGATAACATGGGCATAGATAGGTCGCGATTCAGTATACACATTGGTGATTTGAAAACGGGTGTGAAGAATTCAATTACGGATGTGCCGGGCGTTCTTGTCGGGCATAGGACGGTCATCGACGAACGCGCCCAAACAGGTGTGACGGCGATTTTACCACATTCGGGAAATCTGTTCCGTGAAAAGGTCGTTTCGTCATGTTTCATTATCAACGGCTTCGGCAAGAGTATCGGCCTTATGCAGGTTGAGGAATGCGGCACAATTGAAACGCCCATTGTCCTTACAAATACTTTCAGTGTCGCAACAGCCGCCAATGCTGTGTTAAAACACATGTTCGCCGAAAACCCCGACATTGGGCTTACAACGGGCACGGTGAACCCTGTCGTTTGTGAATGCAATGACGGACGTCTGAGTCATGTGCGCGAGTTTCTTGTGACCGAACAACATGTGCATGACGCTATAGCCGCCGCAAGCCCCAATTTCTCTGAGGGCGCTGTGGGCGCGGGGCGCGGTATGGTCTGTTATGGCTTAAAGGGCGGTATCGGCACGTCTTCGCGTATTGTCGAGTATGACGGCACAGAGTTTACGATAGGGGCGCTCGTTTTAACTAATTTCGGGGTGGCTAAGCGACTTACGGTCAACGGTGAGGTAATGGGCAAGCGTACTGACGTGATGAATCTGGCTGACAGGGGCTCCGTCATTATCGTGCTTGCTACGGATTTACCGCTGTCTGAACGGCAACTAAAAAGGCTTTGCAAGCGCGTTCCGGCAGGGCTAGCGCGAACAGGTTCTTACTATGGGCACTCCAGCGGTGATATAGCGGTCGCGTTCACCACGGCAAACCGCGTTCAGCATTACCCCGAAAAGGAAATCGATACGGCTATCAGGCTTTCGGATAATAATATCGACAGAGCCTTTGAGGCCGTGTCAGATGCGGTTGAAGAGGCCGTCATAAGTTCTTTACTGCACGCCGAAACGCTTACGGGGCGCGGCGGGCTGACCATTAAATCACTCATGGAATTAGTTGACATTTTGGTGTAGTGTGTGATATGATGTTTTAACCAACTATACGTTTGGGGGAGTGTATGGGAGCTTTACGTCAAAGCAAACCTGCAATCTTCATCCTTGTCTTTTCAGCGGCTACAGCCGTTATATGCGGCTTGGTTTTCATGAATATTGCTATTAAGAACTATTTGAGCATCTCTACATTCAATACACTGGCTGAAATCGGTGAACAACAGGCCTTCAACTTCACGAGTGAGCTGGCAGGGAAACAACGGCTTATTACCGCTTTCGCCGATGTAGTGGCAATGTCTGATTTGAGTGACACAGAGTCGCTTGTGCCCGTGTTGAGTACGTTGATTAAAGACTCGACGTTTGAGCTGATGGGCTTTGCCGACTTAAACGGTCACGCCGTCTTAAATAACGGCGAACACATTGACGTTACCGACCGCGAGTATTTCAGACAATCGCGCCGCGGACAGCCTTGTATTACTGAACCCCTTAAATCGCGCTTGCGCGACAGATATGTAATAGTATTTTCGGCGCCTGTTTATCTCGATAACAGGGTTGTCGGCGTTTTGTTTGGTTCTTACAGTGAAGAAGAATTAAATAAGCTCTTTTTGTCGTCCTTTTCTGGCACGGGTTATGCGTTCATCACAACTAATGAAGGGCTAATCATTGCTGAAAGCAAAAACCCGTATACGCTCATTGAACAAAGTAAGAATCTGTTTGACGCGTGGAGCACAATGGATTTCTTTGAGGGTGACAGCTTTGACACTATCCTGAAAAAGGTGCATGTAAACGGCACGGGCATGTCGGAGTATCGGTATAAGGGGCAAACCCGCCTGATGTACTATACAACGATAGGCATAAACAGCTGGAACCTCTTCACAGTCGCACCCGCTGAATTTGTGAACTCTGTAGCAGAGAATATCGCAAATATTGTATACACACTCACAGCTTCATGTATTGTGCTCTTCCTCGTTATGCTGATTTGGATTTTGCGTATGCAGAAGACACATATCGTCGAGCTATCGAATCTGGCGTTTGTTGACGCGGTAACAGGCGCGCCCACCCTCGCGAAGTTCAAGCAAGACGCTGTTTCACGGCTTGCGCAATACCCCGATTTGAGATTTGTTTTAATCATGAACGATATAGATAGATTTAAGCTCATCAACCAAACGCTTGGGTTTGAAACAGGCGACCGCGTGCTTACGAATATGGGCATTGCGCTTAGGGCGAGTTTGGGGCCCCGCGACCTGTATGCCCGCGCCAATATTGATGAGTATGTTTTGCTCTGTGAGTACATATCAGATGAGGATTTAGCCGCAAAAAATACGCTCTTCACCGATACCTTCAATGTGTTGATGGGCAGTTCGTTCGCGTTTACCGTGAGTTTCCCGACAGGTTTGTATTTTATAAAACCTACCGACAGAAACAATATCAATATCATCATAGAGAAGGCCAATATCGCGCATAGGAAGGCTAAGGAGCTGGGCGTTCAACATTGTATATTTGACGACAAGATTCTACAGGACGAATTGCGTATCAAGGACTTAGAGAACCATATGGAAGCGGCTCTCGCTAACAATGAGTTCCATATGTATCTACAGGCCAAGCGGAATTTGTCTGACGAAAGTCTAGCCGGGGCCGAAGCTCTTGTGCGTTGGCATACGAAAGATGATGGGGTCGTTTCGCCGGGCTTATTTATACCCGTGTTTGAAAAAAACGGGTTCATCCAGAAACTTGACATGTATATGTTCGAACAGGCCTGCAAGTTCCTGCGGCAAATCATTGACAGCGGTAAGAAGCCGTTCACGATTTCCGTCAACTTCTCACGACAACACCTTCGCAATGAGTATTTCGTTCAAAATCTCATCGGCATGGCCGCAAGATTTAGCGTTCCGCCCGAATATCTTGAAATTGAGCTGACAGAAACGGCGATATTCGACAATGTTGACATTCTTCAATCTGTCTTAAACCGCCTACATAATGCAGGTTTCACGCTGTCTATGGACGACTTCGGAACAGGTTATAGCTCGCTGGGTCTGCTTAAAAATCTATCGGTTGACGTTATAAAGATTGACCGCAGTTTCTTCGTCAATGCCAACGACTCAGGGCGCGCACGTATTGTGCTGACCAATGTCATACGCATGGCAAAGGAGTTAGGCATTCACACAGTGGCTGAGGGCGTTGAGTATGTTGACCAGATTACGCTCTTGCGTGAATTGGGCTGTGATGTGGTTCAGGGCTACTATTACGCCAAACCCGCCCCCGCTATGGAGTTGGAACGGATACTGCAATAGTTTTTCAAAGAACCCGCTTATGGCGGGTTCTTTGTTTATTTCGCCAACTTTGTATTGACATTATGTAGAAAGATTGACATAATATCTATAAAGAAAGGCTGGTGATAGTATTGAGAAAACTTGACATCTCTGACATCTATAGTCTTGAATACATTGAAACACCCGACTTGTCGCACGACGGCGCGTTAGCTGTTTTTACAAAGCGTGTGGCAGGCGTAGACGGTGGGTTTGTTCCGTCTGTATTCTGCCATGACATTAAAGCGAGCAAAACGGTTTTGGTATGTGAAGATGCCGAAAAGCCACGCTTTCTGCTCGATGGAAGGCTTGTCTACATAACAAACGGAATGAGCCGCAAGCAGATTTTTATTTCTGACTCGAACGGCGCGAATGCCACACAACTGACTACGCTTAAACACGGCGTTTCTGACTATGCCATTTCTGACGACGGCGGCAGAATCGCGTTTGTGACAAAGCTTTGGAATGGCGAAACTGACATTTTCACGGAAATGACAGCCGTGCAATTTGCGGCGTGGGAGCGTGAACGAGCTGACGAACCGTATGTTGCAGAAGATTTGGTCTACAAAATGGACAGCGCGTTTGGCATGTATGACGGCAGTTTGACGCAAATAGGTCTTTTGGATATAACAACTCATGAACATAGCATGGTCACCCAAATGGGCTTTAGCTGTTCTAAACCCGCGTTTTCTCATGGCGGGCAGTATCTCGCCTATTATGGAAAGCCCCATATAGGCGCGAAAGGTAATTTGAGCGAGATTTTCATCTATAACATTCGAGAGAATGATGAGAAGTGTATCACAGACGGCGGTTTTATTGCGCCTGACGCGCCGCCGGTGTTTAGCGTTGATGATAGTTATATCGTTTACTCGAAATATGACGATAAAAGTGTGCCTGTATTATATAAACATGAAGTTGGCGGCGATGCGGACATTTGCCTAATGAACGGACAAATGGAGTGTCACGGCGTGAATTGCCGCGTGGCTGGGCATACGGGGCTTGAATATGACACAGACGCTTGGCAAATCAGCGAGTGTGGTGGGTTCATCTATTTCACCTCGGCATGGAAAGGCGAACGTCATGTATATCGCCTCGCTCTCCAACTCGACGCCATGCCCGAACGCGTGACCAACGGCAACATCTGTGTTCATGCGTTTCGTGTGCCGCGAAAGGGGCGTTTGGTTTATGTGCGTGGTGATGTGGTTCAACCCGCTGACCTGTTTATGCTCGAAAACGGTTCAGAAACGCGACTGACGCGCCATAACACATGGATGAATGAAGTAGAAAACCCGACTATGCCACAAGAACTCACTATTAAAGCACGAAACGCCAACTCCATGATACACGGCTGGTTTCTGCCGCCGTCGCAACGCGAAGATGGCGAAAGATACCCCGCCGTGCTCTACATTCACGGCGGCCCCAATGTATGTTATACATATGACTATTGGTTTGAAGCGCAGATGTTATCGGCTCGCGGATTCGCAGTGGTTTATTGTGACCCGCGTGGTAGTGCGGGCTTCGGCGCCGAATTTATGAACGCAGAGTTTGGTTGGGGTGTCGAGTCATTCAATGACTTGCTCGACTTTCTGAAAGCGGCTATAACAGTGACAGGTTACATTGACGAGAAACGGCTCGGCATTACGGGCGGCAGTTACGGCGGATATATGACGCACAAGATTATCAGCCGCGACACACGTTTTGCGGCGGCCGTTGAGCAGCGCACGTTTGTGAACCCTGTGACTTCATATGGTACGGGCGACATGGGTTTCATCTCCGCGAACCCCAAAGCTGACAGGAGCATTAAGAAACTGCTTACCAACCGCTCCAAAACGGCGCTCATTGGCGAGATTGACAATGTGAAAACGCCACTTTTGATTCTGCATGGCACGAACGACTACCGTTGTGGGTTTGAACAGGCAGAACAGCTCTTCATTGCCATGCGCGACAGAAACCCTGATGTGCCGTGTGAGATGGTCGCGTTCCCGGGTGAAAACCATGAGATTACGCGCTCGGGTAAGGCTCATTTTCAAGCCGCTCATCTGGATGCAATGATAGAATGGTTCGAGCTTTTTCTATACGGAAAGGGGGCGCAATGATGGTTAAAACCAACTCATGTTTGGACGACTATAAACGGCTCTGCTTTGTTGATGCGCCGTCTTACTCGGAGCACGCGCGTTTAATGGCATATGTTAAGACATTGCCGCCTGCTGATGGTGGGTTTAGTGTGCAACAGATTATATTACTCGACTTAAATACACGAACTGAGCGCATAATTACCGCTGCTGGTTCGCGTGAGAATAGCCCTACCCTATCAGATGACGGCTCGAAACTGCTCTTTGTGTCGAATGCCGAACACGGCGAACAGGTTTGGCTCGCTGATTTGGCAACGGGTGAAACGCGCCGCCTGACACATATGCAAAACGGTGTGAAAAACCCTGTTTGTTCGCCCGATACAAAATATGTGGCGTTTATATCTGATGAAACACAGGCTGAAGCCGACAAACAGCCCGTCTATATCAAGGATTTCGGCTACAAGGACGATGCGCGCATGGGCTTCTCACAAAAGGCATTTTCCCATATCTGGATAGTCAAAACAGATGGCTCGACCCCACGGTGTATAACTGATGGCGCGTTCAACCACGTCATGCCCGTGTTTTCGCCCGACAGTCAGACTCTCATTTTCACGAGCAACCGCGAACGTCCCGCCAACGAATATATCGGCATGGACTTGTACGCCGTGCCTGTTGATGGCGGCGATATTAGACGGCTCACGAAGGACATTTGGGTGGCGTATTACCCTAAGTCTATACCCCCTATATTTACCCCCGATGGCAAATATATAGTATGCGGCGGTCTTGCGCCCTCTCTTGAAGCGGGTATCCCACCCGTTCATCTGTTCCGCGTTGACGTAAACACGGGGGAGCTTCATGATTTATTCCCTAATGACAGCGAGGTTGACGCGTCTTGCTTCTTGTATAACGGTGAAGGCGGCGGCGGTAATGCCCCTTCGCCCATGCAAATCAGCGCGGACGGCAACAACGCATTCTTTATCGCTGGCAAAAACGGCGCGGCGCATGTTTATGAGGCGAAAATTTTCGGCAATCCGTCAATCAGGCAGGTTACATTCGGGGATTGTTGTTATCGCTATCTTTCTAAACCCACGGGTTCAATCATGCCCGCCATTCGCACTGACTTCACGCATACGCAAGAAATCTTCATGCTGGATACAAACAACGGCGAATCTGTTCAAATCACAAACACAAACCCGTGGCTCGATTCCGTTGCGCTGACTGCGCCTCAAGAGATTTGGTTTAACACGCTAGACGGCAATGGGCGCGTTCAAGGCTGGGCATTCGCGCCTCAAAACGCCAAAGAAGGTGAAAAGTACCCCACAATCCTCTATATACACGGCGGGCCCTCGCCATTCTACGGTTATGCCATGACATATGAACACCATTGTATCTGTGGCGCGGGTTTCGGTCTGATTCTATGTAACCCTCGCGGCAGTAGCGGTTACACGCTTGCGCACGGCAAAACCACTCTAGCATTTGACGGTAGCGCGTACACAGATTTCTTACAATTCGTGATGGTATGTGCCGAACAATGTACATGGCTCGACGAAACGCGTATCGGCGTTACGGGTGGCAGTTACGGCGGGTACATGACAAACTGGCTCATTGGGCATACGAAGATTTTCAAGGCGGCCGTCACCCAGCGCAGTATATCGAATGCCATGCTTTCATATGCGAACTCTGACATGGCGGGTTCCAGTAAGGCATTCAAGAACTTTACGGACTTCCAGATGCAAAAGATTGAAGAATCACCCGTGGCGTATGCCCAAGACATAGATATACCGCTCTTGATTCTGCATAGTCAGAACGATTGCCGCACGCCTGTAGAACACGCGCATCAACTCTTTGTCGCCGTCAAAGACACTCACCCAGATTTACCCGTAAGACTCGTTGTGTTTCCGAACAGCAACCACAGTATGCTCATGGGCGCGGGTACACCGGGCGTGGGTACAATGAAGATGAGGTTAAGGCACTATAAGGAAATGCTAGATTGGTTCACAAAATATCTGTAAAATGGTTTTACATAAAGAAGCGGCAGGTCAATGACCCGCCGCCTTTGTTTATTCTTCGTTCTCCCTGAGCTTGATTGTTGCCACTAGGTTACTGAGCCGCTGGGCTTCTCTCGCTAGTGTAGCGGCCGACGCCGCGCTTTGGGTAGCGGTGTCGCTGGTTACTATTGTTATTCCGCTGATGTCACGCATACCTGTTTCTATCTTGGTTATGGCTTCAACCTGCGTGCGCGAAGCTTCAGCGATTGTTTCAACGAGTTGTTCGGTATCGCTAACGCTATGTACGATTTTCGTCAAGGCTTCTTGTGTGTTATAAGCTATTGACGAGCCTTCCTTAACGCGTTCGAGCATCTTTTGTATCATGCGGCGCGTCTGTGACACGGCCTCTTGGCTGTGGGCGGCAAGGTTTCTGACCTCCTCCGCGACGACAGCGAAACCGCGCCCGCGTTCACCTGCGCGATTGGCTTCGATAGAAGCGTTGAGCGCCAGTATATTGGTCTGGAACGCTATGTCGTCAATGACCTTTATGACACTGTTGATTTCCTGCGATGCTTCGGTTATGCTCTCCATCGCTTCAACCATCGTATTGATTTCAGCATTACCCGCTTCTGCGTCTGATTTTGATACGCCGCTTAGAACACGCGCGCGTTTGGCGTTCTCGGTATTCGTTTCGGATTGCTCCCGCACGTCGGCTATAATGTTTCCGATTTCAGAGACAGATTTAGCCTGTTCGCTCGCGCCCGACGATAAACTCTGCGACGCGTCGTTTGTACGGTCAGCGGCATCACCCACACTTAGTGTTGAGCGCGTTATATCGTTAAACATATGGTTCATATTATCGGCAATCGCGTTCACAGCACGGCGCAGTTCTGCGAAGTCACCGACAAAGCCTTTTTCTATTCTGCCCGTGAAGTCGCGTTTGGTGAAGCTCGCCAGTATACCCGTTACTTCACTGATATAGAGTCTTATATTCTCCGCGCATGTGTTAAGGCTGTTGGCAATCCTCATGAAGTTATTGTGAAGCTCTTCAAACCCCTCAATTACAGGCTCCGGCTCATATGATAGCGATAACTGACCTTCATTGAGCCGTTCAAGCTGCACAATTACCTTATCGACTTCCTTTTCTTGATAAGCCAACGATTGCGCGGACTTCTCGCGCTCTTTGGCTATGGCGGTGAGGTCGATGATGTACTCCATACAAGCGGCTATCTCGCCGTTCTCATCATAAATCGGAACGCCGAAGTACTCGATACTCAAATCCAAACCGTTCGGGTACGCCTTTGTGCTGGATTTGCAAACGTCACCTTTCTTCATACTGTTTGCCACAGCGCAACGGTCTGTATTGCAATCGTCAGCGAACATATAAGAGAAGCACGGGCAGCCTATAATCTTATCTTCGTTTATACCGGCCACGGCTCTGGCTGTCCGGTTAGCGTACAGAGTATTAAACTTTTTGTCCACAATCAGTACGGGTATCGCAACATTGTCCAGATGTTGGGACATTGCGTTCATGATGGTGTTAAGACTTACGCAAATCTCATTGAAGCAACCATTTAGCAGCCCTTCCCGCGCTCTGTGGTTGATATCACCGATAACAACTCGGTGGCGAATTCGTTCAAACCCCGAAAGCAACATGTTTATCGATTCGCTTATGCTGTTATACGATTTAACGAGTTTGCCGACTTCTGTATCGTTGGCGGGGATGTTCAGATTACCCGATATAACACCGTTGCCCAGTTTGTGTAGCGCGTCACTGATTATATTCAGCGGCTTTGAGATTTTCTGAATGTTATACACAGCGGAGCTAATCATCGTCACAACAACCACTGCCGTACATATATACATCAACACGGCTATAACCATAGACGCGTCATACTGTGAGCCGAATTTAGCGTCAGCGGTGGCTTTAATCTCAGCATTTAACTGCTGAAACAGATTGTCCAGTTGTGAGCGGGTACTTTGGTATTCCGCGCCGTAGAGAACAGCGGCGGCAGCGGTCAAATCACCTTCTTGAACATACGAAATGGCCGTTTTGTCCAGCGCGACCAGTGCGTCTGATACGGTTGCCAGCTTTGTAATAAGCTCAAACCCAACTTCCGATATGTCGGCGCTCTGCATGGCTTCTTTTGCCTTGCCGCGGCTATCTGTCATGTTAATTTCATTTACATAGTTGTTATAGTACGAAACATTACCCGTGGCAACATAGAGTTGGGCCTGGTTTATCAAATTCGACGTACCCGTTTGGTACTGATTCGCCGAGGAAACAAGATTCTGCCAGTTTGCATTTATGATACTTAGCTCCTCTGTCACCGTATAGTTATAGAAACAAATAACAGCCAAAAATACCGAAACTACTAACATTATCGCTAATGTCAATCTAGTAAATGTCGTGAATTTCATAAGCCCGCCGCAATAGCGGCTATCCCTCCTCTAGGTACCTGCTGTCAAATTCCTCTTATAAGCCGATTTCGTCCGCTACACTCCGCATACCCTCAATCGTACCCTCAATGAGTGTATCTAAGCTCACGCCCAGATTCTCCGCGCCCTTTTCAATAACGGTACGGTCAATCTTGGCGGCGAATGTGGGGGTCTTGAATTTCTTGACTACTGACTTCACCTCAATATCTTTAACGCTCTTTGACGGGCGCATGAGCGCGGCCGCACTGACCAGCCCCGTCAGTTCGTCAATCGCAAACAGCACTTTTTCCATGTGGCGCGTCGGTTCAACATCTGAACAGATACCGTATGCGTGGCTTAATACCGCGTGAATGACATCCGCGTCTACATCTTCGTCTTTGAGCATCTGCTCGGCATGTTGACAGTGTTCTTCGGGATACTTCTCATAGTCAACGTCATGCAGAAGCCCAACAACACCCCAAAAATCAACGTCTTCGCCCGCTTGCGCCGCGAAGTGACGCATCGTGCCTTCAACGGCTATGGCATGTTTAATGAGATACGGCGTTTCTGTATGTTTTTTAAGTATGCTCATAGCCTGTTCGCGATTAGGTATCATCATTACCCTCCCCTTTATCTAAAGTATTTTACACCCGATATAAAGATTTTCTGGTCATAATCACCCGGCACATTGCGAAGCAGGTTCGCGCCCGCGCGCTCCGTATGCCCCATCTTGCCGAGTATGCGTCCGTCCGGGCTTGTGATGCCCTCAATGGCGTAGAACGAGCCGTTAGGGTTATACGGGTAGTTCATAGACGGAGCGCCGTTTTCGGCGTACACAGTCGCGACTTGACCGTTTGTAAACAGTTGTTGCGCGAGTTCATCCGATATGATGAACCGCCCCTCACCATGTGATATGGCTACATTATGAATATCACCTAAGTTATCTTCACTAAACCACGGTGACAGCTTTGAAACAAGCTTAGTCTGCGTGACCATTGAGATATGACGACCAATCGCGTTATGTGTAAGCGTCGGGTTTGATTCCGAAGGTTTCGTTATCTTACCGAATGGCAACAACCCCAGTTTCACAAGGATTTGGAAGCCGTTGCAGATACCCATGGCAAGACCACCGCGTTCCAGTAGGCCTTCAATCGCTTCTGCCAAGCGCGGATGACGGCAAATCGCCGCCGCATACTTCGCGGAACCATCGGGTTCATCACCCGCACTGAAACCACCCGGGAACGCAATGATTTGTGCGTTGTCAATCTGTGAAGCCATTGAGTTTATCGATTCTGTGAGCGCATCTGTTGTGAGATTTCGGAAAACAAAGTGTTCCGCAAGACCGCCCGCGCGTTCAAAGGCGCGGCTCGTGTCATACTCACAGTTCGTGCCCGGGAAAACCGGTATAAGAACACGCGGCTTTGTATAACGCCCATTAGGTTTAATCGTCGGCATTGTTATGGCTGGCGTTTCGGGGATTATAAAGTCAGTGCGCTGGGCGGCCGGTTGAGCGATTAAGCCGGATTCAAACACCGAATCAAGCTGTGACAGCCACGCGCGTTTGACTTCTTCGCGGTCAAGCGTGATACCGTTTATGCGCATTTCTGAAGTATTCAGCGTACAGCCCAAAACCTCATATTCGACAGCAGTAAACTCCGCGGGCATTTCACCGTTACACTCAACCAGTATAACACCGGTCATCGGCAAAATCAATCGCCCCGCTTCAAACTCAATGTCAAAGCCTATATCATTGCCCAGCGTCATTTCGGTCAGCGCCGCCGCCAAACCGCCCGCCCCGATATGCCGAGCCGAAAGAATTGCGCCACTCTCGATAGCCTTTTTAACTATATTATATGTTGCTATAAGTTGATTAAATTCTGGTACACGCTGCTCGTCTGAGTATGCCCTCAGCAGAACAAGCTTGTTGCCCGCGCCTTTGAATTCGGGTGTGACTAAAGCTGACGCGCGCCCTGTACTTACGGCGAATGCAACAAGTGTTGGCGGTACATCCAGCTCATGAAAACTGCCGCTCATACTGTCCTTGCCGCCAATCGCTGGTATACCTAGCGCGTTCTGAACCGTCAGCGCCCCCAAGAGCGCCGCAAATGGCATACCCCAACGTGTAGGGTCACTACCCAAACGCGGGAAATACTCCTGCAAACTCAATCGAATTGTCGAATAGTCCGCGCCCGCCGCCACAAGCTTTGTCACGGCCTCAACCACAGACACAATCGCCCCATGGAAAGGCGAAGCCTTCGACATCTCTACATCAAACCCAAACGACATGAGCGAAGCCGTGTCAGTCTCGCCCAAAACGGGGATTTTCGCCGCCATTGCCGTCGGTGGTGTGAGCTGGTTCTTGCCCCCGAATGGCATAAAGACCGTACCCGCGCCTACCGTTGAGTCGAATTGTTCGCCTAAGCCCTTTTGTGAAGCGGCATTCAGCCCAGAAACAGCACCAATCCATTCTTGCTGTATATCGATTTCATGTTTCTTTGTGTGTGGTGAAGTTATCGGGTTTTGGCGCGGAAGCTGGAAGTCTGTTTTAACACTCACGGTCATTTGCTGTCGTGCGCCATTCGTGTCTAAAAAGTCGCGCGAGATTGAGCAAACGACCTCGCCACGCCATTTCATTGTTAATCGCCTGTCGTCCGTCACTGTCGCTACAAGTGTAGCTTCAAGGTTTTCTGACGCGGCTAATTCTATCATTTTCTGGGCGTTTGCGGCTTCAACTACAACCGCCATACGCTCTTGTGATTCGCTTATCGCCAATTCTGTGCCGTCAAGACCCTGATATTTCTTGGGCACGGCATCAAGGTTTATGTCTAAGCCGTCAGCCAATTCACCGATTGCGACAGATACGCCACCCGCGCCGAAGTCGTTACACTTCTTTATCATCATCGTGGCTTCGGGGTTTCTGAATAAGCGCATGAGGGCGCGTTCTGTTGGCGGGTTGCCCTTTTGAACCTGTGCTCCACAAGTCGCAATGGATTCTGTCGTGTGTTCCTTTGACGAACCTGATGCGCCGCCTATACCGTCGCGACCCGTGCGCCCGCCAATCAAAAGCACAACATCACCCGCGGTGGGCTTTTCGCGCCGTACATGCTCACGCTTGACCGCGCCGATGACCGCGCCGACTTCCATGCGTTTGGCTACATAACTCTCGTCATAGATTTCGGTGACCTGCCCTGTCGCTATGCCCATCTGATTGCCGTATGATGAATAGCCGTCAGCCGCGCCTTTCGTAATCTTACGTTGCGGCAACTTCCCCGCCAGCGTTTCACCAATCGCCTTACGTGGGTCACCACTGCCCGTCACGCGCATTGCTTGATAGACATAGGCACGCCCCGATAGCGGGTCACGAATCGCGCCGCCTAAGCATGTAGCCGCGCCGCCGAATGGTTCAATTTCTGTGGGGTGATTATGCGTTTCGTTCTTAAATTGAAGTAACCACTGCTCCGTAACGCCATCTACATCAACGTCAATGACGATACTGCAAGCGTTGATTTCGTCTGATTCGTCCAAATCGTCTAGTAAGCCTTGCTTCTTCATGTTCTTCATGCCCAAAGTCGCCATATCCATTAGGCAAATCGGGCGGGTTTTCGAGCGCTCGCCATAAACCGCCTCACGCGTGGCCAGATACTCGGCAAACGCCTTTTCAATCGCGGGCTTGTAAAAACCCTCTTCTATCTGTATGTCGGTTATCTCTGTTAAAAATGTCGTATGACGGCAATGGTCAGACCAATATGTGTCCAGTATACGTATCTCGGTTATTGTGGGGTCACGTTGTTCCTCATCACGGAAATAATCGCGACAAAGCGCAATATCGGCTCCGCTCATTGACAGGTCATACGACTTTCTGAGCGTATTCAAATCCTCGGTGTTCATAACCGTAAAGCCCTTAATTGTCGCGACAGAATCAGGCGCATTAAAGACCATCTCGAGCACTTTCGGCGGTTCCAGGGTTGCTACTTGCGTATCGACGCGATTGAGGCAGTAGTTGAGAATCTTATCCGTATCGGATTCGGTGAGTTCCCCAAAGAACACGAACCCGCGCAAACTCACAACCAGCGCGTCACGCCCCGCCAGCGCCTTTATCAGTTGCATGGCAGAGTCTGCGCGTTGGTCAAATTGCCCGGGCAGATATTGAAGTATAAACGCGTACGTGTTTTGCCCCTTAGCCAAACCCATGAAATCCACCGGTTCTTCAATGCTCGGCTCCATGAACACATCAGATTCAGAAAGCCCCAAATCAGCCAAACCCGGCTCCATGTCATAACCCGTGAACACCTGCGCATCCGTCAGCCCCAAAATCCCCAAATTATCGCGCAAATCTTTAAGCAGTGCGCGGCTTGCGACATCCGCTTCCGCCTTTTTCCTGAAAAAATACCGAATGGCCATTTTAACCTCACTTGTGTTATTGAATTTCTTCTATTATGTATTCGTTTAGTACCCTTACAAACGTGCCTTTCGCGCCGAGTGAGCGCGTTTCTATGCATCCGCCGATTTCACATTTCTTGAGCGCGGCGCAAATGACGGTTTTTGAGATGTTCTTGGCTTTGGCTATCGCCGAAGCTATGATTAAGCCGCCGTTTTTGAGTTCTTGGGCGATTATGACTAGCGCGTCATATTCGGAGGGCGTGAGTTTTTCTAGCGTATGGCGGGCTTGCTTACGTCTAATCTCGTCAGTTGGGGTTCTTTCTGCCATATGGCTAATGACATAGATTGCGCTAAGCATGATTTTAAGCTGTTCAAGGTCGTATTTATCTTCATCTTCAAAGGCTTCATGCCTATGAAAAATCTGTTTGCCCAAAACCTCCCCATTGTAGAAAATGGGTATGACGATATTGTGTTCATCTTCTGTTTTGTATCTTAAATCATCGATTTTAGCGACAACATATTCACCACGTTCTAATTGCACAGGTGTGACAAACTCAGCCCGAGCCTTAATCGTTCGTGCGACTAAGGCACAGGTTTTTTCATAGTTCCACGCCCTATAAAGCGCCGTGAACATAAGTTCCTCAATTTCGCCATCCCAACTTCCCAACACACTCTCACCCTATTTCTCGGCCGGCGTTTCCTTGTACTGACATTTACTGCAACAAATGCGCTTCGTTTTTGTGCCGCGCTCAACCAATGGGCTGCCGCAATCTGGGCAAAGTGTGCCTGTCGGCTTATCCCACGTCACAAACGTACACTCGGGGTTACCCTCACAACCATAGTACGTGCGGCCTTTCTTGCTCTTTTTCACGAGCACCTTCTTGCCGCAAAGCGGACAGTCAACGCCGGCTTCTTCGTGAATCGGCTGTGTGTTGCGGCAATCGGGGAAGCCCGGGCACGCAAGAAATTTCCCGTATCGCCCAAACTTGTAAACCATCTTGCGCCCACACTGACTGCAAACGACGTCGGATTCTTGGTCTTTAATCTCTATTTCGGCGATATTCGTTTCGGCTTCTTTGAGTTGTTCGGCGAATGAGGGGTAGAAGTCGCGTATTATCTGCTTCCAGTCTGTTTCGCCCTCTTCAACGTTGTCGAGCGCGTCTTCCATACGCGCCGTGAAGTCGATGTCTACAATCTGTTCGAAATTCTTTGTCATGATGTCGTTGACGATTTGACCGAGTTCTGTCGGATAGAAAACCTTGCTTTCCTTGACTATATAGTTGCGGTTCGTGAGTGTCGAAATAGTCGGCGCGTATGTTGAAGGGCGGCCTACGCCGTTTTCTTCAAGCGTCTTGACGAGTAAGGCTTCGGAAAAACGCGGCGGCGGTTGCGTGAAGTGTTGCGATGGTATGATTTTGGGTGTGGGTAAAGCCATGCCCTCTGTCATTTCAGGCAAATGCCCCGCGTCTGTTTCTTCGTCTTCCTTTTTATACACGCGCCTGTAACCGTCAAACGTCATAATCGAAGCCGTTGCACGGAATTCATGCGCCCCGTTCTCGCCCGCCGCGATTTTGATTGTCACCGTGTCATATTCGGCTGTCGTCATCTGGCTCGCGACAAAACGCTCCCAAATGAGCGTGTAGACTTTTAGTTGTTCCTTTGTGAGCGCCGCTTTCACAACTTCGGGCGTGAGCGTCACATCTGTCGGGCGAATGGCTTCATGCGCGTCTTGGCTTCTACCGCGTGATTTATACTCGTTGCGCTGTTTCGGCAGATATGATTCACCGTATTCTTTGGTTATGAACGCATTCGCCTGTTCATACGCCTCGTCAGAAATACGCAAGCTGTCAGTACGGATATAAGAAACCAAACCTACAACGCCATGCCCCGCTATTTCAACGCCTTCATAGAGTTGTTGCGCGTATTGCATGGTTTTGGCGGCAGAATAACCGAAAGCGCGTGAGGCTTCTTGCTGTAACGTACTGGTCGAGAACGGCGGCAACGCCTTTTTCGTGCGCTTGCCCTTTTTCACGTCAGAAACGGCGAACGGGTGACCGCTCAAAGTCGCGATGAGGGTGTCTGTTTCTTCTTTTGTCGTGAGTTCGGCGCGTTCACCTGCTTTTCCGTAATACTTAGCCGAAAACTTACCGCCGCGCTTTGATAACTCAAAGTCCACGTCCACAGTCCAAAACTCTTGCGGTACGAAGTTCTGTATCTCGTCTTCTCTGTCACAAATTATTCTAAGCGCGACGCTCTGAACGCGCCCCGCCGATAAACCCTTTTTGACTTTATCCCACAGAAGCGGGCTAAGTTGATAACCCACAATGCGGTCGAGCACGCGCCGTGCCTGTTGCGCGTCTATCAGTTGCATATTCAAGTCACGCGCTTCTTTGATTGAGCGCTTTACAGCCGTTTTCGTAATCTCGTTAAACGTGATACGCCTTGCCCTATCGGGGGTGAGCTTGAGCGCAAACATCAGATGCCATGAAATACTTTCGCCCTCGCGGTCAGGGTCAGTCGCGAGATAAACCTTGTCGGCGTTTTTAACCTCTTTGCGAAGTTTCGCCAGCAATTCCCCCTTGCCGCGAATTGTTATGTATTTCGGCTCAAAGTCATGCTCAATATCTATGCCTAAATCACTCTTTGGCAAATCGCGCACATGCCCCATACTCGCCTCAATCTTATAACTGGGGCCGAGCATCTTTTTGAGCGTCTTTGCCTTGGCGGGCGATTCTACTATGACTAAGTGTTGCTTTTTCGCCATTACAATCCTCATTCCATTGTTTTCTAGATTATTTCATATCTTTGTCCTGCACTTCTTTTTATATACATCTGAATCTCTAGTTTTGTCAATATGAAATTTATATTTTGTATCGACAAAGATGTTTCTTCTGCCAATGTATCAGCCGAGCGGGCTCCTTTTTGAAGAAATTCGTAAACCAGGCGCGATTGTTCGTCCAGTTCCTTTATGCGGGCTTCTTGTCTTTCTTCTGTGTCGATTTCACTTCGCGCGTCAAACAGACCTATACGCAAGTGTTCAAGAATTTGGGCGGCTGACAGGGCGGGTGTTGCGCCGTCAAGTATCAGCTTGTTCGTGCCCTTTGATGTCCCGCTTGTGATATTGCCGGGGACGGCGAAGACCTCGCGCCCCAATTCCAGCGCGTATTCGACAGTAAAGCTTGTGCCGCTTCGCTCTTCGGCTTCTATTACGATTAACGCTTCTCCCAAACCCGCGATTATGCGGTTTCTCGCGGGGAAGTTCTGCTTGTTCGGTTTCTCCCCAAATGGGTATTCGGTCATCACGCAACCTGTTTGCTTAATGCGCTCGAATAGCTTGTGGTTTTCGGGCGGGTAACAAACATCTATGCCGCTACCTAAAACGGCGATTGTGTAGCCATTGGCTTCAAGGGTAGCTTCGTGGGCGTTCGAATCAGTGCCGCGCGCCATGCCGCTGACTATGCCCAAACCGCTGTTGACAAGCTCGGGGGTGAAGGCTTTAGTGACGCGCACGCCATAGTCTGTGGCTTTCCGCGTGCCGATTATAGATATGAGCCTTTGTTCGCGTGGCAGTGTGCCTATGTAGTACAGGCCGATTGGTGGTAACGGGGTTTGGCGCAAGCTTTCGGGGTAGTATTCTTCAAAAATAGAAACGAACTTTGCGCCGTTCTTCTCCAGTTTCCGCATCTGCGCTTCAAAGTCATAGCGCGAACGTGACGCAATGAGCGCGTCCACGGCGATTTCGCCGATACCGCCGATTATGAGCAATTCACTGCGTTTAGCCTTGAAAGCGTTTTCGGCACTGCCGAGTGCCCCAATTATTGCCAAAGCCCGCTGAATCCCGATTTTGTCAGAGCTTAACAGCCACATTATATAGTCGTTCTCGTTCATAATACACCTACAACGCCGCTATAGCCGCCCGCGCCAACCTATCACAGTTTTCATTCTCGACATTCGCGGCATGACCTTTAACCCAAACGAACGTAACCTTGTGCTTCTCCAGCAACTCCAATACCCGCTCCCACAAATCCACGTTGGAAGCAGGGTCTGTTTTATTTCGCATCCAGTTGTTGCGCTTCCAGCGCGTGACCCAGCCTTTTTGAATCGCGTCAACGACATAACGTGAATCGGAATAGAGCGTGACATTGCACGGTTCTTTGAGGGCTTCTAAGCCCTTGATAACGCCCATTATCTCCATGCGGTTGTTTGTCGTTTTCTTGTCACCGCCCGAGAGTTCGCGCCTATGCCCGTTATAGAGCAAAACCACGCCATAACCGCCGGGTCCGGGGTTTCCGGAACACGCGCCGTCTGTGTAAATCTCAATCGTTTTCATAAACACCTAGCCGATATAATTTCCCATGATTTCTTGGATATTTTCTTGCGTGAAACTGTCGGGCGTTTCTTGTTCGTACAGTTCCCATTCCTCGATATGCCGCGCGATTTCGCCCGGGGCAAGTGTTTGGAGAGAACCGAGGGTTTCACATTCCAGCATGACATTGTTCGTGTATAATTCATGCGTGCAACCGCCGTCGGGGTAGTCTGCGTCCTCTAATTCCGTAAACTTAATGAGCAGTTGATTGGCCTTAAATACCCCTACCCAACCCGATTCATTCGTGAAGCCGATTTTGTTGGGCGTTGTGGCGTTATTGTCCTGTTGCATAACGATATAATCGTCACAGAACGCAAGCCGTTTGTCATTCAACCTCGAATAAGACCATAAAACCAGATTGCGGTTAGGTAACACGCCTGTGTCAGAGTTCGTTATCGGCAAAACCGCCGTCGAACCTGCGCCGAACATGGTTATTGCCCAAGGCGCAAGCTCAATCTCGAATAAACCAATGTTTTTGACCATATGCTCAATCGTAATGCGTGGCTCGTCCTCGCCGAAAGTTATTCGCAATGACTTCTGGATGCCGTTGGCGCGTTCGGGCGCGGCTTTGAACATAATGCTTTCCCCTGTTTCAATGACCGTCACTGCTTCATTATCGGGGTGATAACAGCGCGGCAAGACTTCAGGCGAAATCCAGAGCCTGTGACCTCCGTAAAGCTTCACTTGTTCACCGCCGAACACCTCATATGCTTCGCCCAGCGTACTCTTGGCCAAATCTTGATAGAGCATGTTATCAAACCCAACCAGATTGACACTCAATATGCGCGGGCCAAAGTCTAAACTGACCTCTATCTCAACAATCCCATTCGATAGTTTAAGTAACTGACCGAAAACGGGGTGACTATATCTATTTTGCGTTACCATGTTACCCTCCTATATCACCGATATTACACGAAACTAACATTATTGCTTCCATTATATAGCATGCTTGCAAATTGGTCAATCAGCGTTTATAATCTTTTAAGTTAGGGGGTAATTATGTCATATACAAAACGCTTATTGAAACTCATGGAAGGCAACCGCGTTTATTTCGTTATTGCGCTTGCGGCCACAGGTGCTGTTGCTTTCTGCTCCACAATCAACCCGATGATTATTCGACTTACCGTAGATTCCATTATTGATAATAAACCGCTTGACGTATCTCCATATATCAGCTTCATTATCACAAAACTAGGCGGCTTGAGCGTACTGGCGCAAAACCTCTGGATACTCGGCATATCCATTGTGACGGTCACGCTCGTAAACGGTATCTTTCAATTCACGCGCGGCACAATGACCTCACGCGCGGCGGAATCTATGGCGAAAAAACTCAAAGACAGGCTTTATGACCATATTCAGAAACTGCCTTATAACTTCCATGTGAAGGCACAGACGGGGGACTTGATTCAGCGTTGTACGTCAGACGTTGAAACGATACGCCGCTTCTTCGCCGTTCATCTGATTGAAATGGGGCGCACGATATTCTTGGTTGGTATTGTGCTTCCGATAATGTTTTCTCTGAATGTGAAGCTTGCGCTGGTCAGCATGATTATTATGCCTGTTGTGTTCTTTATGTCAATCGTGTTCTTCACGAATATCAAGCGCACGTTCAAGCTTGCCGACGAGAAAGAGGGCGAATTGAGCACTGTTTTGCAGGAGAGCTTAACAGGTGTCCGCGTTGTCCGCGCGTTTGGACGACAGAGATTCGAGCTTGACAAATTCACGAAAAGAAACGACGAGTTTACTACACTGAATATGAAGATTATCCAATATATGGCCGTATATTGGAGCCTATCTGACATGCTCAGTATCTTCCAGTTTGCTTTTATCACGGCTTATGGCATTATCCTTATCACACGCGGGGAGTTGAGCGTTGGAACGCTCATTCTGTTCACTTCGTATGAGGGAATGCTCATTTGGCCGATTCGTCAGCTTGGGCGTATCCTAAGCGACATGGGTAAGATGCAGGTTAGTTTGAACCGCGTGTACGAAATTCTTCAAACGCCCGAGGAGAAAGACCCCGAAGGGCGCGAACGCCCCGACCTACGCGGGGATATTGTTTTCTCTGACATAAGCTTTGAATATGAAGCGGGCAAGCCCGTTTTAAGCGATTTAAGCTTTACGGTTAAAAAGAACGAAACGGTTGCGATACTCGGTAACACAGGCTCGGGCAAGTCAACAATTCTGCACTTGCTTCTGAGGCTTTATGACTATCGTGACGGGAGTATTACGGTTAATGGCGTTGAGTTGAAGCATATCGAGAAATCTTGGTTGCGTGAAAAGATTGGTTTGGTTTTGCAAGAGCCTTTCTTGTACTCTAAGACGATTAAGAATAACCTCAAGATGGCGCGTGATGAAGTCGCGGACGAAGACATCTTCGACGCAACGCGCACGGCATCTGTCCATGATGTTATTGAAGGCTTTGAATTGGGCTATGAAACGCTGGTCGGTGAACGCGGCGTGACACTTTCGGGCGGTCAGAAACAGCGTGTTGCCATAGCTCGGACGCTCATTAAAAACAGTCAGATTCTCATATTTGATGATTCATTATCGGCCGTTGACACAGAAACAGACGCGCAAATACGCAAAGCCCTGCGCGAACACCGCGGCGACACCGTGACTTTCATCATCTCACAGCGCATAACGACTCTGATGGAAGCTGACAGAATCTTGGTATTAGAACACGGGCGTATAACGGACTTCGGCACACACGAAGAACTCGCGAACCGCCCCGGGTTATACAAACGCATTTGGGATATTCAAACGGCTTTGGAAGTTGAAGAAGCCTAGACAATGGATGTGATAGAAAATGAGTTATTATGAGGAACAAGAATACACAAAGAGCTTTGACCTAAGCTTGTGGAATAAGTTATTGTCATACGCGGGAAAGTACAAAAAAGCCATGTTCGTCTTGGTGTTGGCACAGGTATTGATTGCGCTGGCTGACACGTCTTACCCGATGTTTACGCGTTACGCGTTTGACACGTTTGTTGCGGCGGATGATATGTCGACATTCCCGATTTATGTTTGCCTTAACGTCGGCGTTATCGTGATTCAGTGTTTTCTCGTGTTTGTGTTCATCAAGCTGGCGGGCTATATTCAGAATCGCGTCATGTATGACGTTAGGCAACGCGGCTTTCTACAACTTCAGAAATTGAGCTTTTCATACTACGACACGACGGCTGTCGGCTGGATGATGGCGCGTATGACCTCTGACGCGGGGCGCATTGGCGACATTCTGGGCTGGGGTCTCCCTGATTTATTCTGGGCGGGCGGTTATCTGGTGTTTGTGGTTATATCAATGTTTCTGATTAACCCCTTCCTTGCGCTTATGGTGCTTATAGCCGTTCCCGTGCTTATTGTTATCAGCATCTTCATTCAGTTGAAGATTCTGAAAGGCCACCGCATAGCGCGTAAGATTAACTCAAAGATAACGGGCGCTTATAATGAGGGCATAAACGGCGCAAAGACGACGAAAACGCTCTTGCGTGAGCGCAAGAACCACGAAGAATTCATGGCGCTGACGGAGGATATGCGCCGCGCAAATGTGCGCGTAAGTATGATTTCGGCGTTCTATATGCCCGTGGTGTTGAGCCTTGGCTCGGTCGGCATAGGGCTGACGCTTGTTCGTGGCGGTTATATGGCGACTGAACAAGTCATCTCGATTGGTACACTCGCGCTGTTTCTGTCTTACGCGCAACAAGTGTTTGAGCCAATTCGCCAGATAGCGGCTATGGTTTCTGAAATGCAGAGCGCACAGGCTTCGGCTGAACGGACGTTCTCACTTATAGAAACCGAACCCGATATAGTTGATAGAGAAGATGTTCTGTCAAAATACGGCGACGCATTAACCCCAAAGCGCGAAAACTGGGAAAACATTCACGGTGATATCGAGTTTCGTGATGTGACGTTTAGGTATAAGACGGGCGAAGAGGTTTTGTCGCGATTTAACCTCAAAGTTGCGCGTGGTGAGAAAATCGCGCTTGTTGGTGAAACGGGCGCGGGTAAATCCACAATTGTCAATCTTATTTGTAGGTTCTATGAACCCACTGATGGGCAAATCCTCATAGACGGCAAAGACTACCGCGAGCGAAGTCAGATATGGCTACAGTCGAACCTAGGTTACGTCCTCCAGACCCCTCACCTATTCTCGGGGACTGTCATGGAGAACATCAGGTACTCAAACCTTGACGCGACAGATGAACAGGTCATTGAAGCCGCAAAGACAGTCAACGCCTATGACTTCATCATGCGGCTCGAAAACGGCTTCCAAACAGATGTCGGAGAAGGTGGCAACAGGCTTTCGACAGGCGAAAAACAGCTTGTGTCGTTTGCTAGGGCGATACTCTCAAACCCGCGCCTGTTCATCTTGGACGAAGCGACGTCAAGCATCGACACAGAAACCGAAAAGAGCATCCAACAGGCCGTTTACCGCGTGTTAGAAGGGCGCACATCATTCATAGTAGCGCATAGGCTGTCAACCATACGCACATGCGACAAGATTCTGGTTCTCTCTGATGGCAAGATTATTGAGGGCGGCAGTCACAAAGAGCTTATGGCATTGCGCGGGCACTACTACAACCTCTACACGAACCAATTTAAGGAAGAAAAACAGCAGAGTTTGTTGAACAACTAAAAGGGGCCGCGGGATTGGTATCTCGCGGCTGCTTTACTTAAATGTTACAGAAATGGCTTGAACAAGTTGTCCTTTCATGTTAGAATATAAGTGCAAAATTCATATCTTGAAAGGAATGTGCTAATGAGAACAAACAAGGCTTTACGCTCGCTTTTGGCGGCGGTATTGGCTGTTGTGATGGTTCTTTCCCTGTCTGTCGTATCGTTTGCGGCAGAGGGCAAGACTATTACAATCCTCGGAACCACAGACTTGCATGGCAATATCTGGGGTTTCTCGTATGAGGATAACAAAGAAACAGCAAACAACGGCATGGCGCGCGTGTATACTTATGTACAGGAAGTACGCGCTGAGAACCCCAACGTGTTGCTGATTGACGACGGCGACACGATTCAAGGCACAATTTTAACAGACGACATTTACAACAAACAGGACGGCGAACATCCTGTTATAGCGGCCATGAATTTCATGGGTTATGACGCAATGACACTCGGCAACCACGAATTCAACTTCGGAATCGCGCTTGTTGAACGCCTCGAGAAACAGGCAAATTTCCCGCTTCTTGCAGCTAACGCTACATACAAAGACAGCGGCGAATTGCTTGTCGGCAATTACACAATCGTTGAAAAAGCCGGCGTTAAAGTCGCTATTATCGGCGTAACAAACCCGAATGCCCCCAAATGGGATGGCGAAAAGGTTGAATCTCTAGTTTTTGAAGCTGTTTCGACAACCGTCAAAAAGGTTATTGCCGAAATCGGCAATAAGGCTGATGTAATCGTCGTTTCATGCCATACCGGTTATGAAGCGGAGTTTGACGAAGACAGCGGCGCTGACGGCGCTAACCAGATTCTCAAAGACAACCCCGAAGTTGATGTGCTTATGGTCGGTCACTACCATACGCTTATCGCGAACAAAGACGGCAATGCCGTTGTCGGTTCTACAAGAAACCTCGGCCGCGACGTTGTACGTTTTGACATCAAACTCGACGCTAACAACAAGATAACAGATTCCTCCGTTATAACGGTTGACATGGCGAATTATCAGCCCAGCGAAACCCTCCGCAACCTTCCG
>CAZOVK010000032.1:0-23915 GCA_964583165.1 uncultured Defluviitaleaceae bacterium
ACCCTCTTCCGCAATGGCTGAAATCAGCTCATCATGGATTTCGCTCATCGCCTGGTCGCGCTCCTGTTTCATGTCAGTGAAAACAGCGCTTTCCATGCGACTCGCTGGGATTAACGCGCGAATCTTAGAAGCAAACGCGGGGTCAATCGCCTGTGTTTCATAGCTATGCTTGGGCTTGCCCTCTTTCTCGACAATACCCTCGATAAACTCAACCATTCGAACGTTTTCAGCGTGTGCTATCTCAATCGCGCGGAACATGTCGGCTTCGCTGACTTCGTCAGCGCCCGCTTCAATCATCATGACCTTATGCTTCGTTGAAGCGACTGTGACTGCCAGTTTGCTCTTTTCGCGCCCTGCAACATCGGGGTTAATGACGAACTCGCCATCAATCAAGCCGATTGAACAAGCCGCTGTGGGCCCAGCAAACGGAATATCAGAAATAGACAACGCAATAGACGAACCGAGCATCGCGGCAATCTCAGGCGCGCAATCTTGGTCAACGGACATAACCGTAGCCACAACAGACACGTCATTGCGGTAGTCATTCGGGAAAAGCGGTCTTATGGGTCTGTCGATAAGGCGCGACGAGAGAATCGCGCGTTCCGTGGGTTTGCCCTCGCGCTTGATGAAGCCGCCCGGGATTTTGCCAACGGCGTAGAGTTTTTCTTCGTAATCAATCGCAAGAGGGAAGAAGTCAATCCCCGCGCGCGGTTTCTCTGAAGCTGTCGCGGACACCAGCACGACGGTTTCGCCGTACCTAATGATGGCCGCCGCGTTCGCGAGCTCCGCCACACGCCCCACTTCAACCACAAATGGCCGCCCGGCGACAGACGTAGTATACGTTCTGTACATTCTGCGCCTCTACTTTCTGATACCTAATTCGCTGATTAGCTCTCTGTATTTAACAACGTCCTTGGCTTTGATGTAGTTCAGAAGCCCTTTCCTCTGGCCAACCATCTTGAGCAAGCCGCGGCGTGAGTGGTGGTCTTTCTTGTGAATCTTTAAGTGCTCTGTGAGGTGGTTGATGCGCCCTGTGAGCAACGCAACTTGTACTTCGGGTGAACCCGTGTCGTTCTCGTTCTTGCCAAACTTGGTGAAAATAGCCTTTTTATCCATGATGCCTCCTAATGGTATTTAATCCTGTTGTTAAGTAGCGGTCGGAGCCTCCGTCAACCGAACAACGGACATTCACCGTAATACTATAACACAATTATCGCGCAATTACAAGCATTTTATTCCCGATAAAACAGTTTTTGGCAAGAAAACCCTAGCGCTTGCAATACGTATATTTTTGTGCTATATTATGTAAGGAAACTATTAACAGCGGAGGGGCAAATGAATAGAAATCGATTACTGACACTGCTGTTGCTTAATGTTACGATTTTGGTTTTGAATGTTGTTGTGTTCTCGAACGCGGTCTTGGGGCTAAGTCTTGTCGCCGGGAACGTCATGACGCGGGCTGTCGCATTCACGGTCTTGTTTATGAGTATCGCGCTGTTTTTGTATGTCAACTACAAATTCTTGTTCGGTAGAAGCAAAACCCCAGAGCGTGTTGCGAAGGACGAAATAGATACGCTTGATAAAGGCATTGATGCCATTCGGCGGTATATGAGCAGCCCGACATTTGCCGAATACGTTTCGCGTATTATCAAACAAGCCGAGCGCCTTAGAAAACGCAATAGCGCGATTGACCACATGCTGACGGAGAAATTCTCAACAGACGGTTTGAGTTATGGCCGTTTCAAGCGCACGATTGACGACATTGAGCGCGTCATGTGTGTCAATATAAAGAGTATATTGAACCGAATTGAGCCTTTTGACGAGGATGAGTACCGCGAAATTATCCACGGCAGAACCAAGCTGTCAATGAAAGTGGCCAAGGAGAAGCTTCATATATATGAAGAGTATATCGAGTATGTGAGGTCGTCCGTTGAAGACAATGACGAGATTTTGCTCAAACTTGACAAGTTGTTGTCTGAGATTTCGAAGCTGAACAGTTTAAGTAAGGGCGAACTGGAGAACATGCAGGAGCTTCAAGAGATTGACGCGCTAATCAATGATTCGCGCTGGTATAAATAGGAGGGGCATATGAAGGCGAAATCGGTTGTCATTTTTGTTGTTTTAGCGCTTCTGGTGTTCGGTGGAGCGTTTCTCATCATCAGCCTGACGGATAATGCGGGCAAGAGTCAATCGCAAGTGTCGGAGGAGAATGCCCTTGCGTCACTTGACAAATTGTACCAGAAAATCCGAGTGAACACGCTTCAACCCACCAAGGGTATTGTCGAACTCGACACAGTGAATATCGCCGATACCTTGCCCGACATTGATAAATACCCCGCGCAGGTCACGAACAATACGGCTGATTTCGTTGAGATTTTCTCGTCCACCGAAAAGGCTGGTTCTGACAATGACGGCTGGCTCGTCGATATGGCGAACAGATTCAACAAATCGGGAGCAACAGTGAACGGCAAGCCCGTGTCTGTCATAGTTCGCGGCATAGCTTCGGGCTTGGGCATGGATTACATATCGTCTGAAAAGTATGTGCCTGATGCGTTTTCGCCCTCCAATGAGCTGTGGGGCGATGCCCTCGCGGCGCAGGGCGTGAAGATTTCGCTTGTAGAGAAACGATTAACGGGCAACGCCGCCGGTATTGTGCTGTCGAAGTCGAAGTATGACGAGATTAAGAACAAATACGGCTCGGTCAGTATTGTTTCAATCACGGAAGCTGTTGTGAACGGCGATATCGCAATGGGTTACACGAACCCGTTCGCAAGCTCGACAGGCGCTAACTTTTTGCTGTCACTGCTCTACAGTTTTGACAACGATAACCCATTGAGCGATACGGCCGTTTCTGAATTTGAGAAATTCCAGACCAATATTCCGTTTGTGGCGTATACAACGCTACAAATGCGCGAATCAGCGAAGTCCGGCGTGCTGGAGGGCTTCGTGTTTGAGTCGCAACAGTTCGAAAATTCACCCGATTTGAAATCGGGTTATGTGTTCACACCCTTTGGCGTGCGGCATGACAGCCCCGTTTATGAATTGGGCGATTTATCTGACACGAAAAAGGACATATTGCGCCAATTCATTGATTTCTGCAAGAAACCCGAAAACCAGAAGCTCGCTACAGATTGTGGGTTTAATCGCTATGACGAATACAAGACCGAGATTGAGAATATAAACGGTAACCTCATGGCATCAGCGCAAAACCTCTGGAAAGAGAAGAAAACCGGCAATCGCGACATTATCGCCGTGTTCGTCGCCGACGTGTCAGGCAGTATGGATGGCGCCCCGCTGAAACAGCTCAAACAGAGCCTGCGAAGTGGCTCGAAATACATCAATAAGGAGTGTTCTGTTGGGCTTGTCACGTTCTCGACAGAAGTCAACATGGCGTTGCCGATTGCGAAGTTTGACATCAACCAGCGTTCGCTTTTCATGGGAGCGGTTGACAGCATGAGCGCAGGTGGCAGTACGGCTATGTTTGATGCGATGATTGTCGCCGAGAAGATGCTAATGGACGCGAAAGTTAATAACCCAAACGCGAAACTCATGCTGTTCGTGCTTACAGACGGCGAATCGAATGTGGGCAACACACTGAACTCCACACGCAAGGTTATTGAGGGTCTGAAAATCCCCGTTTACACAATCGGGTATAACGCAAACATTGACGTTCTCACAACCATATCAGGCATAAACGAGGCCGCGAGTATCAACGCCGATACGGATGACGTAATCTACAAAATCGGTAGCCTGTTCAACGCGGAAATGTAACTAATAAGGAGGCGCAAACATGGAATTTTCAATGCAGATAGCGGACGCGGCTGTAATAAAGCAGGAGTTGGAAGCCGCCGTGACAGTTCAAGAGCCGGAGGAAGTGAAGAAGTTGCGCGAACAGGCTAAGAGTAACACTGACGCGATTATGAACATGGACTTTTCTTCGGTCAGCACGCGCAAGCCCATAATCAGTTCGATTGAGCAGTTCGGCATGGACTCCATGCAGCGTTCGTCGAAAAAAAACGCGCTACTCAAAACCTCTGTCGGCAAGCTGTCTGAATCGGGTTCAGAAGGTGGGATTGTGTCGCGCGGACTTATGGACTTGAACCGCGAAATCAAGGACTTAGACCCAAGCCTTGTGGATTTCACGAAAACGGGTATTTTGGGCAAGCTGTTTAACCCAATCCGCAATTACTTCGCTAGGTATGAGAAGGCGGAGGATGTGATTTCTACAATTCTTGCGTCACTTCATAAGGGCAAGGAAACGCTCAAACAGGACAACATCACGCTGGAGCTTGAAGAGCAGGCATTGCGCGATTTGTCTAAGTTACTGAACAAAGAAATCACACTAGGCACCATGATGGATGAGAATATCGCCGCCCAAATCGAAAAGGCACAAGCACAAGGCGTTGACCCTGAAAGAATCCGCTTTGTTCAGGAGGAAGTCCTCTTCCCATTGCGTCAGCGCATCATGGACATGCAACAAATGGTTGTCGTGAACCACCAAGGCATTATCGCCATGGAGATTATAAGACGTAACAACCAAGAGCTCATGCGCGGCGTTGAAAGGGCGATTAACGTCACGGTTTCGGCGTTGCGCACGGCTGTCACTGTCGCGAGTGCCCTATATAACCAGCGTATCGTGCTGAAAAAGATACAGATTATCAACGAAACAACGAACAATCTCATCGGCGCAACCTCGCGTATGCTTCTGGAGCAGGGCACAGAGATAAATCGCCAATCAATGGAAACAGGCGTTTCCGTTGAAGTTCTTAAAGAATCTTACGGCAATCTCATGGCGGCGCTCACGCAAATCAGCGAGTTTAAGCAAAAGGCGTTACCTGTCATGCAACAAACGATTGGTACATTCCGCGAGATGGCCGAACAGGGTGAGCGCGAGATTCAGCGGCTTGAAAAAGGTCAGATGCTCACGCAACAATAGATATGAGAAAGCCCCGAACCAATTCAGGTTCGGGGCTTTTTACATTAAATCGGCAGGCGTTTCTTGCGGAAAACCAGCACGCTTGCGGCCAATAGTACCGCGATAATTACAACATACACAATATTGACAACCAGTGTACTTTCACCACCGACGACTTTTACTGGGTCATACCAGCCATAAATCGAAATCTTCGTAAGAATTTCAGCTTTTTCAGACGCGCCACCCAACATTTTGAAGAGCAAGAACGCAATGGGTAGACCTGCGCCGAACCCCAGCGCATACTTCGCGTCGTTGAATAGGCAGGAGAAAAAGAAAGTTATCGACATAACCACGAGATTAACTAGACAAATCGTGACATTGAGCCTAAAGAATGCCGCGACATCCAGTTCGTCGGGGTAAATAGCCTTGCCGACAAGCGTATTGAAAGCGAAGAGCAGACCAAGCAGAATAATCATTGACGTTACGGCATAGACGGCTTTTGTAATGATTATTTTACCGCGCGAATTGGGTGTGGCGAGCAGGCACGCGATTGAGCCCGAATCAACGGTTTTCGCGACAAGGCTGTTGCCCAGCAGAATGCAATAAACCATCGGGAAGCCGACCATGAGCAAGCCATAGAGCCAACTGGCCAGATAACCCGTCATGTCTGTGAATTTCTCAGCGAAACCCAGCGCGGCCATGACCTCCGGCGGGAATAGCTCAAACATAGACATGAGTTTCGCCATATCGTCGGGGTTATACATCGAAATCATAACGCCCGAATACATCATGAGAACACCGAAGAAGATGAGTAACAACGTCCAATTCTTCTTAATCGTGTTTTTCATCAGCGCTACACTCATTGCCGCCCCTCCTTTCTATAGAAGTGCATAAAGATGTCCTCCAGCGTCTGCGCTTCTGTGTCTAGCCCCAGTAATGTGAAGCGTGACAATAACTTGCCAAAGCGGTCAACATTCTCGCCTGTGACTATAACACTGACTGATTCCAGCGTCGAGGTGCTGATTTCAAATCCCGCTTCTTTGAGAACTTGCGCGGTGGCGGCGTTATCGGTGGTTTTCAGCACAAACGCCTTGCGGCGGCTTGTTTTGAGCGCGTCGATGCCCGATTGAGCGACAATGCGCCCTTCTTTGATTATCAACACGTTATCACATGTGCGCTCGACTTCTTCGAACATGTGACTGCTCATGAGTATCGTCTTACCGCGCTTTTTCTCTTCCAAAACCAGTTCAATGAAACGGTTTTGCATGAGCGGGTCAAGACCGCTTGTCGGCTCGTCAAGGATAATCGTTTCGGGGTTGTGCATGAATGCCGCTACAATGCCGAGTTTCTGCTTCATGCCCTTTGAGAATTTCTTAATCGAACCCTTGGGCGAGAACTCGAACATCTCTATCAACTCTTTCATGCGCTTATCATCACGCGTGCCGCGCATTTCTGCAATAAAACTGAGATACTCGTCGCCACCCATGCCCTCGGGGAACGCGATTTCGCCCGGTATGTAACCGAGTTTCTTCATTATAGCAGGTGCGTCGGCGAAACAATCAAGCCCGTCAATCGTTGCAACACCGCTGTTTTGGCGCATGAAGCCCATGAGTGCGCGTATTGTCGTCGTTTTACCCGCGCCGTTCGGCCCCAGATAACCCATGACCTGTGCGCGTTCGACCTTGAAATTAAGGTCAAACACGCCTTTGCCGCTCCGATATGTGAGCGTCAGGTTTTTTACATCAATCAAGATTGCTCCCCCCTAAACTGCATTCAAATCCTTCTTGTTAAACCTGTCAAAAGCGAGGTATAGCAGAATCGCGGACATCAGAGCAGTTATGAGCGCGTACAACAGGCTGAAATTACCTTCCAGCAATTCAGCAGGTAGGAAGTATTTCAGCGGCGTTATCAGGCGCAACAAACCGCCGTTTTCCAGCATATCATAACCAATAGCCAATACGAACGACAACAGAAAAATCAGATTACCCACCATCGCGCCACGCTCAACGCGGTTTATCATTGAGGCGCAGAATGTGCCGATTGAGAAGAACAACGTGCCGATAAAGAAAATCGAGAGTGAGAATAATAAAACCGCTTGGTTGATGTCAACGCCGAAGTCCATGACCGCAAGTGCGCCGAGCGAGAAGATACAATTAAGTATAGAATAAACCACGAGATATACATACCCAGCCGCCAACTTCGATTTCAAGATGAAACTACGCGTGCGCGGTTTCGTGAACACAAATTCGTATGTTTTGTCAGCCGATTCGCGATTGACAGCGGCACTGCCCAGATGTATGCCATAAATCGACGTGCTGACGAGCGCATAATACGCAAGTATGGCATAATAACCGCCTAGGGTTTCAATGTCAACACCGACAAGCCCTATCGTCGCGAGCACGACACGCGGGAATTGTGCGATTACGTCATTGATTGACGCGCCCCCCGCCGATACGCCCGTGAACTTGACCATGCCCGCGAAAACGAGCAGGAACAGCCCGATTGTCCAGAAGATGAACGGTTTTAACCCCGCGCGAAGCTCTCTTTTGAAGATATTCATATTTACACCCCCCTAGACAGCGTGTGAATCGCGCTTAGTGTACAGCATAAACGCCGCAACCACACAGGCAATTATGATGACAAAAGCTGTAATAACATATTGAATCTCAAACCCGCCGTCAAAAAACAGCGCTTGCGGGCTGAAATATTTGAGCGGCGCAACGAAGCGGATGAACTCTTCTTCAAGTATCGAATTTAGCGCCGAAAGTATAAAGCCCGCGAAACCCATAGCCGTTGCCGCGCCCGATACTGTTCTGACACGTTTGGCAAATACCGCGTAGAACATGCCGCCCGTGTAGAACACAAGTTGTGTGAAGAACAGAGCCAATGACGCGAGTAGCATTGAGCCGCCATCTACATTATTGTTCATTCCACCGATATACGAAACGATTATAAAGACCAAATTACCCGCCAGCATGATTGTCAAACCACTCAGAGCCTTCGACACAAAAACCGTAGTTCTCGAAATAGGCTTCGCAAGCAGGAAATCTTCACATTTCGAGCGTTTCTCACGCGCGAAACAGGAGATACTAAGCGTAGAAGCCAGAATCGCGCCAAATAGTGACACATACGTAAACGAGAAACCGTAGAACCCGCCATATGAAAACATCATGCTCATCTCAAAACCGAACGCCGCCGTAAATTCGGGCGGGAAGCCCGCGAGAATCTTCAACACTTGGTCTTGTGCGTCAGCAAACGCCGGGTAAATACCCGCCATGAACACAAGAATCAGCGCGATTAAGAGCGCGAACCACAACACGCCCGTTTTGAGCTGCTGTTTAAGCTCAAACAGATAAATATTCATCCGCCCACCCCTAACTGTAATAGTGCATGAAGATGTCTTCGAGCGATGGTTCTGTGATGTCAAGGTTCGTGAGTTTGAGTTTGCCGATTTCAATCAACAGCGCGTTCACGTCACCGCGGTATAAAAATGACGCGTTGTGAACGTTAATGGCAATGTCGGCCGCGCCTGTGACTGTGAAACCTGCGGGTATCACATCTGTGGCCGAGAGGTTGACGCGCTTATACGAATCGTTCCTAAGTTCGGCAATTCGCTGTGTCCGGATGATGCGCCCGTCTTTGATAATCGCCACGCGGTCACAGATGCGCTGAACCTCGCTCAAAATGTGTGACGAGAACAACACCGTTGCGCCGCGCCCATTTTCTTCCTTGATAAGCTCAAAAAACGTCTTCTGCATGAGCGGGTCAAGACCGCTCGTGGGTTCGTCCAGAATAATGAGCTTGGGGCTGTGCAATAGGCCTTGCACAATGCCGACCTTCTTCTTGTTCCCGAGGCTCATATCCTCAATCTTTTTCGATAAATCTAAATCCAGCGCATCCGCCAGCTTTTTAATCCGCGCCGAACAATCCTTGCCGTAAAAACTCGCCGAGTAACTCAAAAGTTCCCGCGCGCGCATGTTGTCATAGTAAAAAACCTCACTCGGCAGATACCCAACCTCTTGCAGGATTTTCACCTTGTCTTTTTCACAATCCAGCCCGAAGATATGCGCTTCGCCACTGGTTTTGTAAATAAGCGACAACAGTGTGCGTATTGTCGTAGATTTTCCCGCGCCGTTCGGCCCGATAAAGCCAAAAATCTCGCCCTGACCTACGGTCATGTCCACGTCGATAATGCCGCGTGATTTACCGTAGTATTTCGTGAGCTTGCGTGTTTCAATTATCGCGCTCATAAAAACTCCTCCTTGTAGAGATTCTGTTTGAGCATTTGCATACATGCAGTAAATTCAGTCATCATGGCCTCAATGTCGTAATCAGCAATATCACTTGGGCTAGTCATACCGTTAACATAACCCTCCGAATATTTCACGAGCATATTCAGCACGAGCGCAGGGTCAACGCCTTCCTTGAATTTACTTGTGTCTATGCCCCCTAACGCTATATCTCCGCGAAACGCCTCCGCATACTGCATAAAGGCTTCAATTTCGCCGACAACCTCGCTATCCTTTTCGAAATAAACGCTGGTCAGAAACATTAACATGGCCGGGTGCTTCTTTATCAGCCCCAATTTTATACTGGACGCTTGCAAGATTATATTGAAGAAATCCGTCATGTCGGCCGGCAGGCTCTCCTTAAATTCCCTTTCGAGAAGTTCGCCCGATAGTTCGATTAGATATAGATATAGCGCCTTCTTATTGCCGAAATAGTGGAATACCATCCCCTTTGATATGCCCGAAGCCTTGGCTATATCGTTGACAGAGGCTTTTTTATAGCCCATTTTGCCGAATATGTTCATGGCCGCGTCAACGATTATCTTCTGTTTTTCGGGCTGTAGCGCCAAAAACTTTTCCAATAACATCACCTGCGTTTGTATTAACCGTTTCGGTCAATACTATAATAACACAGTTGACCGATTCGGTCAATAGTAAAGTAAAAAAATCGTCGGAAGATTCCGACGACATTTTTTCTATGTCAATTCATGACAGCTTGCGTAATGCCCCTCGCTCACGAGAACACGAGGCGGCGCTTCTGATGCGCATTGGCTCTGGGCTTTTGGGCAACGTGTATGGAACACACAACCCTTGAAATCGGGCGTATTCGCTGGAATTTCGCCTTTGAGTATCACGCGCTTCTTACCCGTCTTTGAGTGTGACAACTCAGGAACGGCAGAGAACAGCGCCTTTGTATACGGATGAACAGGGTTCGCAAATAAATCATCAGTAGCGGCATCTTCAACAATCGTACCCAAGTACATAACGCCGATTCTGCTGGATATATACCGCACAACACTGATGTCATGCGTGATAAATAGGAAGGTAATCTTCAACTTTCTCTGAAGTTCTCTCATTAGATTCAGTATTTGCGCCTGTATTGACACATCGAGCGCTGACACCGGCTCGTCACAAATGACTATTTTCGGCTCCATGATAAGCGCACGCGCAAGACCTATGCGTTGTCGCTGACCGCCCGAAAACTCATGCGGGTAACGGAAGTAATGCTCCGGTTGAAGCCCGACTGTCTGTAGGATGTCAAAGACGCGCTCTTGCCGTTCCTTCTGACTGCCGCGCTTTTGGATGATAAGTGGCTCCTCGAGTAAAGCCCCTACCCTCTTGCGCGGGTTCAACGACGAAAACGGGTCTTGAAACACCATTTGAATGTCGCCGCGCAACGGCCTATATGCCTCGTTCGACAACTTCGTGAGGTCAACTCCCTTATACATGGCCGTTCCGCCGTCAGCGGGCGCAAGCCCAAGAATAGCTCTGCCTGTCGTGGTTTTGCCCGAGCCCGATTCGCCGACTAACCCAAAAGTTTCGCCCTCGTATAAGCTGAAATTCACATTTGAAATCGCATTGATATATGAAACAGGGCCGAAAAGCTTCCCGAAACGCCCATAGACAGGGTATTTCTTCTGCAAGTTGCTGACTGTGAGTATCTCCACAACTACACCTCCAAACCCGGGTAGCCCCAGCATTTCACGCGGTGACCATTACCGCGCGGTTCTGCCATTGGCGGCTCCTGTTCAAAGCACTTTGGGCACGCCACGGGGCAACGTGTTGAAAACCGACAGCCCTTAGGGATGTTCAGCAAAGACGGCACTGTTCCGTCAATGACATGTAACGTTGCGTCGCGGTCACCGTCCATACGTGGTATGCTCTTAATCAGCCCTTGTGTGTACGGGTGCATAGGGGATTCAAACAGGGTTTCGGTCTTGGTATCTTCAACAATTTGCCCGAGATACATAACACGGACTGTATCGCAGAGTTCAGAGATTACACCGAGGTCATGGGTGATGAAGAGGACAGCCATACCCAAACGCTCGTTGAGTTCAAGAATCAAGTCCAGAATTTGGGCTTGAATCGTCACGTCCAATGCGGTTGTAGGTTCATCTGCTATTAGTAGCGCAGGTTCACACGCCAGTGCCATCGCTATCATCACGCGTTGTTGCATACCGCCCGACAGTTCATGCGGGAATTGCGCGAAACACCGCGCGGGGTTTGCGATACCCGTCATTTCCAGTAGAGAAATGGCGCGCTCCTTTGCCTGTTGCGTCGACATCTGTTTATGTAGTTTCAAAACCTCGCACATCTGATTCCCAATAGTGTAAACGGGGTTCAGTGACGTAAGTGGGTCTTGGAAGATGACAGAAATCTTATTCCCACGGATTGAGCGCATGTACGAAATGGGCTTATCGAGCAGGTTTTCACCCTGAAACACAATCTCTCCCGAATAATTCACGTGGTCGGTATGTTCCAGCAATCTCAGAATCGTTTGGGACATTACGCTCTTACCACAGCCCGATTCACCGACTATACCCACAATCTCTTTGGGCGCGACAGCGAAACTCACGCCGTCAACAGCCGTAAGCAGTCCGCGCTCTGTATGAAATTGAACGCGCAAGTCCTTTACTTCCAGTAAAACATTATCCATATGGTCAACTCCTATGGATTTATTATTTTTTAGCCTTGGTGCGCGGGTCAAATACATCGCGCAAACCGTCGCCAAGTAGGTTCAAACTCAAAACGGACAGCACAGTTGCCGTGCCCGGGAAGACGACCATCCACCAAGCTTTATTGATGACAAGCTTACTCGCCTGCAAGATGCTACCCCAACTCGGTTCAGGGGCTGGGATGCCCGCGCCCAAGAAGCTCAACGCCGCTTCTGATAGAATCGCTGACGCAAAAATGAAAGTTGCTTGAACAAGTAGCGGCGACAGGACATTGGGAACAATATTCTGCCAGAGAATACGCATATGCCCCGCGCCTTGAATCTTTACGGCTTCAATATACACCTGTTCACGCACAACCAGCGCAGACGCGCGAACCACACGCGCGACACTTGGCGTAAACACAACCGTCAGCGCGATAACAACATTCCACATAGACGGCCCCAACGCCGCCATCAACGCAATCGCCAGCAGAACACCCGGGATTGCAATCAGCCCGTCACAGATACGCATGAAAATATTGTCGAGAATTTTGAAATAACTCGCGTAAATGCCGATGACAAGCCCGATAAACGCCGAGAGAATCGACACAATCAACCCAACGGATATTGACACCCGCGCTCCGTAGAACACGCGCGTCATCAAATCGCGCCCATATTCGTCCGTGCCCATCAGATTAGTGGCAGACGGCGGTTGCAGGCGGTTGAGTACGCTCATCTCAAACGGGTCATACTTCGTGAGCACGGGCGCAAGCAGCGCCATTAGTATGAACACGATAATGATGACCGCGCCAATCATGAGCGAAGGGTTTGACCGCACCTTGCGAATCGTCAAATCGCGCTGCTCCTTTTGCAGGCGCACGCGAATTTGTTCTATAGTTTCTGTGTTTGAAACGCCCATTTTCTCCCCCCTACTTTCTATCCAGGCGCACACGCGGGTCAATCACGCCGTAAAGCAGGTCAACCGTCAGGTTAATCGCAACATAAACAACAGTGACGAACAGCACAACACCCTGAATAACCGCCATATCACGGCGCGCTATCGAATTGAGTATGAGTTGCCCCATGCCCGGGATATTAAACAGGGACTCGACAACGACTGCGCCTGTTACGAGCGTGCCAAATGTCTGGGCGACGATAGTTAATATAGGAAGAGATGCATTTTTGAACGCGTGTTTAAGCAAAACTACGATTTCGCGCAAACCCTTGGCGCGGGCAGTCTTCATGTAGTTCAGGTGAAGTACGTCCAGCATAGCGGAGCGTGTCATGCGCGTAATGAGCGCCGCCTGAACCGTTCCGAGCGCGATACTGGGCAAAATGAGGTAACGCAAATGTGTCGCAAGCCCCATACTAAGTGGTTTGTAACCCGCGACAGGCAGAAGTGATAACCCCACGCCGAACACAAGCATAAGGAAAAGCCCCAGCAAGAAGCCCGGTATCGCCATACCTAACAGCGAAACAGTCATAAGCGTTGTATCGATAACCGTTCCGCGCTTGTAGGCGGCCAGAATACCAAAGGGTATCGCCAAAAGTATCGCAATTATTTGCGCAAGGATTGCAAGGCTCAATGTCGGTTGCAGGTGTTCCACAATCGCTTCTGAAACGGGCATTTTCATAAAAATCGAATCGCCCAAATCACCCTTAACGACATTACCCATCCACCGCGTATATTGTGCAAACAGCGGGTCATTGTAGCCCAGTTGTTCGTTCAGCGCGTTTATTTCTTCGGGCGTGGCTTCAATGCCCAACAGCGTCGCGGCGGGGCCACCCGGCGTGAGATGCGTAATCATGAAAATTACGATAGAAACAATAAAAAGCACAGGGATTAGTGATAAAATCCGTTTTACTATATAGCCTAGCACGGGACATCACCTCTGTAAGGTCAAATATCAAAAGAAGCCGGGAGCCGGAGATTCCGGCTTCCAGCCACGTTTTAAGCAACTATTTTGCGACTTTTACGTTCCAATACACTGCTTGGTCGAAGAATGTAAGGTTTTCAACCTTGTCTGTTGACGCCATTGCGGACGAATAGTGACCTAATGCTGTTGACGAACCATATTCATACATGAACGTCTGAAGGGTATTCCAAGCCTCCTTGGCTTTATCCAAGTTTTCAGCCTGACGGATAGCCGCGAGCATTTCTGGCAGTTCGGGCGCGTTGAAGCCCGCCCATGTCGGGTTCACGGCGAGAATCTGCGGCGGTGTAAGGTTGTAACCGTTGGACGTGATGAAAATATCCCACTTGGACAAATCGCCCTTTGTTTCAAGGAAAGTCGGGAAGTCAAAGTTAATGACCTCTGCATTGAAGCCCACGCGGCGCAACTGCTCTTGAACAACAAGGGTCGCGGCGTACATCTCCTGATAGTCCTTCGTTGTAAGAAGCGTTATCTTCTCGCCATTATAGCCGAGTTCAGCCATAAGCTCTTTCGCCTTCTCAGGGTTATTCTGGTTATACAGTTCCTTGCCACCCGGCACGAACCATTGTGTCTGGAGCATATTCATGTAACCGCCGTCCAACTTATACATATTGGGGTCGGCGAATGCCGCAAGCATGATTTCATCCATATTGAGCGCGGTCATTACCGCTTGTCGGTATTTCACGTCAGCGAGAATGCCCTGTTGTGTATTTAAGAATGCGTTAAGCGAGCCGCCCGAACGTGTGTAGAGAGCTACGACGCCAACTGTTGAAAGTTCCTCGTAGTTCTCAATGGGTACGCTCTCAACTATGTCATACTCACCGGTTCTGATACCCGCGATACGCGTTGCGTGGTCGGGTACGAAATAGAAATAGATAGTTTTTGTGGGGGCTTCCTTTTTGCCGTTAAAGCCTGTTGACAGCGTATCACTATAAGGCTGATAGCCGTCGTATCTTTCTAGCATTATGTACTGGTCGGGCTTCCATTCCTTGAACACATAGGGGCCTGTGCCGATGTATTCAGAGATACCCTCGGCGGGCGAATTCTCAACAATGTCTTTCGGCATGATAGCCGCGAATTGTGAACGTGTCGCAAGAATGATTAAAACGTCGGTTGTGGCCTTTTCAACCGTCAACTTAACTGTATATGGGTCAAGCTCTTCAAACTTCGCGTTCGGAAGCAAGTTAGCAGCGCGGGTGTTGGCCGTGAGCCAGCGGTTCATAGACGCTACCACGTCCTCTGCCTGCAACTCCTTGCCATTGTGGAACTTCACGCCTTGGCGTAGCTTGAATGTGTAGGAAAGTCTGTCCTCGCTGATTTCATACGATTCGGCAAGCTCTGGTGTCGGCTCATAGCTACCGTTAAGCGACATGAGTTGCTCAAAGATACAGCCGCCGACAGTCAGCGAAAGTTGAGAAACCGTAATGGCTGTGTCCAGCGTGGGCGGCTGGGCTGTCAGCGCCACTTCAAGTGTGTCTTTGTAAGATGCCGCCGGCGCCGGAGTGGGCGCGGGTGTTGCGCTTGTGCCGCTTGATGGGGCGGGTGTCGCGCTGGTTGTGTTAGACGGTGATGATGCAGGGCTGTTTGTTGCGCCGCCACAAGCTGATAACATAAACACTAAGCAGAGTAATAACGAGAGGTACACTGGTAGTTTTGTCTTCAATCATTCTCACCTTTCGATAATATTTTGTTACTATAACTAACTACATCATCGTGATTCTACCATTATTTACTATTTTTGTCAACATAATCTATCTGTTTTGTTCAAAATATCCAAAGGCTTGACACATGTAGGTTTTAGTTTTACAATGGTATGTATTATATCGGTAGGGGGATTGATTATGGATTTTGAGAAGTTAAAAGCTCTTTTAGAGAAGGCTTGTAAGATTTTGCATGTGGCGGGTATCAGCGTAATCGTCACCGAAAACGGGGTTCACAGGAGCCTAAATGCAGGTTTCAAGGACTTGGACGCGCAACAGCCCATGACATCACAAACACTTCAAGCCATAGCGTCTTCGACCAAGGCGTTTGTCGCGGAGGCCGTCTGCATTCTCGCCGACAGGGGTATGCTCGATTTGGATAACCCCGTGAAATCGTATATCCCCGACTTCCAAATGTATGATAAGTATGTTGAGGAGAATTTGACTGTACGTGACACACTTTGTCACCGTTGCGGTCTACCACGCCATGATTACTCGTGGTACGCAAACGAAGAGGCAACTACGGATGAGGTACTCGACGGGCTTAAACACCTAAAGCCGTTCACGAGTTTGCGCGATAAATTCTGTTACCAGAATATCATGTATGCGCTAGCGGGTAAAATTATCACGACTGTATCGGGCAAACCATGGCAGGAGTTCGTAAAGTCAGAAATCATAGATAAACTCGGCATGACCGATACATACTTCACGACAGACGAAGCCGCCGCAAGCGGGATTGTCGCAACGGGCTATCACCACGATTACAAAAACAACTTGTATGTCCCCCTACCCCTTAAACAAAATATCTCGATAGGCGCGGCCGGTTGTATCTATTCGACAACGGAGCAGATGATTAAGTGGGTTGACCTTCAACTCTCGAACGGCACAATCGGGGGCGTTGAGATTATCAGCGAAAAATCACTCGTTGATTGTCACACTCAACAAATGGTCATAAAACCCGACCCGAACGGCTTCAACTTGCCCGATAATAGCTTGCAATGTTACGGTCTTGGCTGGTTCATGCAGAATTATAACGGGCATAAGCTCGTTCACCACGGCGGAAATATCGACGGCTTCTCGGCTATGCACTTCTTTGTACCGGGTTCTGGCTTCGGCGCGTCAATTCTTACGAACGGCAACTCGAACCCCGCGCGCGATGTCGTGATGTTTTCGCTGGTTGACCTATTCTTTAACGACGGGAAGCGTGACTGGGTGGATTTCACAGAGCAGAGATGGGCAGAGCTTCGCGCCAAAGAAGAGGAAAACAAGGAGAAAGCGAAGGAAGAGTTAGGCGAGGAAATACCCGCGTGCCTATCGGTAAGTGAGATTTCGGGCAAATACACACACCCCGCCTATGGCACATTAGAGATTCACGCAGACGGTGAGTATATTCGCGGGAGATTCGGTACGCTGAACATTGAGCTTGAGCACGTCACGCGTGATGTGTATTTCGCCTATCCCTTGCCGATTAAGGAGCCTAAGATAAAGTGTATGTTCGTGACTGACTTCTACGGCAAGATTGCGCATGCCGCATTGGACTTGGAGCCATCTATCAAGGAACCAATCCTGTTTGTGAGGGTAAAGCCGTGACTTTGAAGCGCGATGTTTACCCCATGCCCGATTTCGTGAAATCGGCATTGGAACAGGAATCGCTCATGGATGATTACCTCGCGCGCCCGCCTTATCAGCGCAACGACTACATCGGGTGGATAACACGCGGGAAGCGTGAGGAAACGCGGCAAAAACGGCTGAATCAGATGCTTATGGAATTGCGCGACGGCGACAGTTATATGGGCATGGCTTACGATGCCAAAAAGGAACGGTGATAGCGTGGTTGAGCTTGTTCGAGTAACGCCGTCTGACACAGCGTATTGGTTCACACTCGATTCACATATAAAGGAAAGTGTATTCTTGCGGAAAGCGGAAAACGGTGAGTGTTTCATTATCGAAGCGGACGGTGTGCCTGTAGGTATCTTGCGCTACAATCTTTTCTGGGATGAAATACCATTTTTGACGCTGATTTATATAGAAGAAACACAGCGGCGCAAGGGTTACGGCAAGCCCGCAATGCTTGCGTGGGAAGCCGAGATGAAACTATTGGGATACAACACCGCCTTGACCAGTACACTGTCGAATGAGGACGCGCAACACTTCTACCGCGCTCTTGGCTATCGTGAATGTGGCTGTCTGATTTTGAACCTGAAAAACTTAACCGAACCGTTGGAGATGTTTTTCATTAAATCATTGGAGGTGAAATTTTGACTGATATTATATTTAAGACTGACGAATATGTGTTCAGTTACCGCGTTGCGGGTATTCTGATACATAACGGCAAGGTATTGTTGCAAAAACCCGATAACGACGATGGTTACGCCTTCCCGGGTGGGCATGTGGCCTTGGGAGAAACAAACGCCGAAGCGTTGATGCGCGAGTTTCGCGAGGAGATAGGCGCAGATATAAGTATAGGCACGTTGAAATGGGTAGGTGAAATCTTTTGTCCGTGGCCGTTCGGCGGCAAGCCCTGTCACCAAATTTGCTTGTTTTATGAGGTGAAACTTGCCGAAAGCGCCTCAATGCAACTAGACGGTTCTTTTATGGGCGTTGAGGACTTCGAGAGCAGAAGCTTTCCGCTTGGGTTTTACTGGCTTCCGATTGATGAACTCGACAGATACATTGTTTACCCCACGAATGTGTATGAATTGATGAAACACTACGACAGCGGCATTCAGCATTTTATTTACAGAGAATAGAGATAGACTCATAAAGGGTTCAAGGTTTTTTCTCGTTAGCAATGGTCATTGCGCTTATTGTCGCGCTCACCACACCTACAACCATCTTTGCATACACGCCAAAGCAAACAAACTATGCCGATACCTTGAAACTGCTCGGATTATTCGCTGGCACATGTTTGGGTCATACACTCGATAAAACACTCATTAACCTTGTTTCGGGTTCGGTTCAAACATCCAATGCCCCATTTGGAACTAAGGTTGGCAATGTGGTACTGCTCAACTTCTTGGTTACGTTATGTTTTTGTGTGTAGCTGTCTGGGATGAAGAAAGTAGCATCAGAGCTACAACAATAAGAAGGGTTACCGTTTTATTGTGGGTCTTGATAATGACGGCGCACGCACAGAAAGTATCTTCGCGCCGATATTCAATTATTTAACAGGGAGTTAATATGAAATACAATCTTACAAGAATTTGTATCGCGCTATGTGGCGCGGGTATGTTCGCGTTCGGTATAATGCGCGACGAAACTTCACAGGTCTTTCGCAAGGCTATCTTGGTTTGTCTGGAGTGTATAGGCATTGGTTAAGCATATTCGCAAGGCCGTCCAGTTTGTCACGGCAATCGCTACGAACAGCAACTTTGGCGGCTTTCTCACAGGCAAACTCTACCGCGGTCAACTCAAAAGCGTTTGCGTACCTGGGTTGAACTGCTACTCATGCCCGGGGGCGCGTTTTGCGTGCCCGATAGGCTCATTCCAGTCGCTTATGGGTAGCCCAGATATACGGTTCAGCTTCTATGTCATTGGGTTTTTGATGCTCGTTAGTGTTGGTGTGGGGCGGCTCGTTTGCGGCTTTCTTTGCCCATTCGGGCTGATTCAGGAAATTATACATAAAATCCCTACGCCAAAAATCAGACGGCGGCGTATTTTCAAGTCGCTTAGTTATTTTAAGTATGTGATAGGTTTAGTAATGGTTCTGCTCATTCCCGCCATCACAATGGAGCTGACGGGCATAGCCAACCCAGCCTTCTGCAAATACCTATGCCCAACAGGTACACTCGAAGCGGGCATACCCTTAGTTGTCCTAAACGAGAATCTGCTTAGGACAATTGGGTTCTTATATTGGTGGAAAATCGGCGTGCTTATTGCCGTGTTAATTGCTATGGTGTTTATCTTTCGGCCGTTCTGCCGATTTCTTTGTCCGCTTGGCGCGTTTTATGCCATGTTTAACAGGTACGCGGTGTTTGGGCTTAAACTTGAACGTGACAAGTGTACTAATTGTAATCTCTGCGTTACGGCTTGCAAAATGGAGTTAAACCCCGTCAAAGAATTACATACGCGTGAATGTATTGTTTGTGGTGATTGTGCGGCAAAATGTCCGCATAAGGCTATTAAATTCGGTAGTCGCTTAAATCAGTCTGAAACCAACCAAGCAAAGCTTATCAGACGATAAGCAGAACGGATAAATCGTTGACATTCGTACCTGTTGAACCCGTTTTGATAAGCCCTCCGCAAGCTTCAAGCGCGTTGTAAGAGTCATTATTGCGCAAATACTCATAAATATCGATGCCGACGGTTTCAAGTTGTGATTTTGTGGAACCGTCAACAAAACCGCCCGCCGCGTCGGTTGGCCCATCTGTACCGTCTGAACCAACCGAGAAGAACGCAACGTTTGATAATCCCGCAATTCCGTCAGCAACCGCTAGGCACATCTCTTGATTGCGCCCCCCCTTGCCGTTGCCGCGCACGGTGACAACCGTTTCACCACCCGCGATAACAGCAAGACGCTTGCCCAATCCCGCGTAATAATGAGCGATAGAGCCGAAGAACCGCCCCGCTTCACGCGCCTCACAAATCAGGCTGTCGGTTAGCATAATGGTTTCATAACCCAAACTCACGCAAACTTCCCGCGCGGCTTCACACAGCACACTTACATTACCCGCGATTATGGTATCTACATTATCCACTGTCGCGGGTAATTCATATGTCAGCAGTTTTCGCGCTGTGTCTGACAGTTGTATGCCGTACCTATCGATAACATCCAGCGGTTGAAGCTTGTTCGTTCCCCTATCGGCGTGGGCAGGCCCTGATGCTATCATATCCAAGGGGTCGCCGATTATGTCAGACAACACAATTTCAAATATTCGCGCGGGTTTTACGGCTTGGGCGAAACGCCCGCCTTTGACAGAAGAAAGTCGCTTGCGAATGGCGTTACATTCAACAATACTCGCACCGCTTTTGAGTAGTTGCTCGTTGATGTCACGCAACTCCTCCAGTTCAACGAGTGGTTTCTCAAACAAGGCCGAACCCCCACCCGAAACCAGGAATAACACCGTGTCTTCTGCATTAAGGTCTGAAACGGCTTCAAGCACGTGTTTCGTTGCGCATATACTATTCTCGTCCAAAATCGGGTGACCCGCATCAAAAATCCGCAACGGCAGAATTCCACCCTCCGAATGCGCATACTTCGTTATGACAACGCCCGAATCAACACGCTCGCCGAGAACGTCAACAGCCGCCCGCGCCATGCGCCAGGCGGCTTTGCCTATTGATATTATGATGAGCCTACCCTTTTCAAATACCTTGCCTTCCAATGCTAACTTCACAGCTCTGTCCGGCAAAGCACGTTTAATGGCGGCTTTTATTATTATGTCAGCTTGTAAACGCGCTGTCATGCTTGGCTCTCCGCCTCGTCCCATAGTTTTATCATTTCAGCGGCAAACTCCAGCTCCTTACCCGTCCAGCCATAGAGAATGTTAGTGCGGTAGGCGTATTCTGGTACAACTGCATTATCATACCCCGCCGTCTGAACGCTGAACACATTCACATGTGGGTTAACCTGCTTGCGATACTCTACAATGAGTTTGGCAACGTCAATATATCGCCCTGTGGCAAACGCCTTATAATCATTTGGGTCAGTGCCATACAACCCTCCATGCCCCGCCTGCATGTCGGAGTAAATGAAGATATTATCCCAGTGTTGACGCTGTTCAATCGCCTCTTTGAAGAAAATCCAGACGCCGTTTTCTGTGCCCCCGCCAATGTCTTCGCATTGGTGCTTGCTGATTTCCTGCGCTTGCTCCAGTGTGCCCCTACGCTTTGAAATCGGCATAATTCTAAGAATGTCTCCGAATTTGCCAACAAACCCCTCGTCTGAATTCTGCGCCGTGATAACGCTACTTAGATTATCAATCTCCGCAACAGTAACACTTCCGTATTCACTGTTGATAGTGCCCCACGCACTGCCCGAGTTGTCAGACAGGCACATAGTGCGTCCTTTGAGCTTAGGCATGTTCGCGCGTGCAATATCTATGCACTCTTCAAGCGTGTCGGTGATGAGAGTTTTATGATTGACTTCAACATCTTGAACCGCATTAAGCGCCGAATAATAGCGGAATGGGAACTGCTTGCCTTTGAGAACACCGTCTTTGAGCTGTTCCATGAGTTTCTTGCATAGCTCAAGGTCATCTGTTTCAGAGAAAATCCCGCGCAAGTTTCTAAGTAGCGCCATATGCGGAAACTGAATTGTATCAAGAATCTGCGCCCAACTTAACCCGTCAGAGCGCAAACGCTCCCAAGTAGCACTTTCGTCGGGTATCTCAATCGTACCCGTGCGCATAAGCTCGTCTATATCCGCGCTATTGGCGTGACATACGCGAATTGTGTCTATTAACCCGATTTCGTGGTTGCGATATTTATACATCTCATAACGCGTCATACGCTCAATACGCCGCGCCCATGCGCGTTTTAGCACTGAGGGCAAATTGTTTTTCTTCATTTCATGTGCAAATAGGTAATACGCCAGTTGCGCCGCGGGTTCATCGGCGCGTGACATAACAATGTCCTCAATCTCGGCGAATTTTTTAGGGTGGGCGGTCGTGAAGGACTTGCGCCCCTCGTGAATCGCCGCCCTGACCATAATAACCTGTGGGTTCAGGCGCATATAGAAACGCGTGCGCAATTCAGCCGCCCATTCAAGTGTCGCGAGGAAGTCAAAGGTGAGCGCGTCATCAATAACCTTTTCCATTATCTGTGAAGCCGTCAAACCCGTGAAATCCTTGCCCAGCACGACATATTCATACATTAGTTTGTTGATATTATACTCGCTTTCACCGCCGCCGTTTCTATAATACTGCGGATCGCCGAAGATAGAAGACGCGGTGAGCATTTTAAGCGTCGTTAGCGGTGTCATGGTGTATGAGATGCCACCCATGAAGTTAGTGACGGCGTCCTTTGGTGTGCTCTTGACTGTTTTCGAAATCCTGCTCACGCGTAATCCCCCTCTTGCGTATAGCGGTTATCCTATCCGAACACGGTGGAATTCTTTCTTGCCCTTTTGTATCATAATCGTATCTTCTATGAAATCAGAAGCCGTTACCGTAAATGTCGGTGTCGTAACTTTAGATTCGTTCAGCTTTACGCCGCCCTGTTCAATCAAACGCCGCGCATCACCACGTGACTTAACAAGTCCGCAACGCTCCATGAGCGCAAGAATGCCCATACCCGCTTCAATTTCGGCCTTCGGTATCACTGTTTCGGGTATCGAACCGCCGTCTACGCCGCCTTCAAATAGCGCACGTGCCGCCTTTTTTGCTTCTTCAGCGGCTTCTTTGCCGTGAATCATGCTCGTTACTTCGTATGCCAATATCTCTTTGGCCTTGTTTATCGCGCTGCCTTCAAGGTGTGACAGTGCCTCAATCTCATCAAGCGGTACGAATGTCAATAACTTTAACCAATTGATTACATCCCTGTCATCCACATTGCGGAGGTACTGGTAAAACTCGTATGGCGTTGTCTTTTCGGGGTCAAGCCAAACCGCGCCGCCCATTGACTTACCCATCTTCTGACCGCTTGAGAGCGTTAGCAGCTTAAACGTCATGCCGTAAGCACTGGCACCCTCTTTGCGTCTGATTAAGTCAGCGCCCGCGATAATGTTTGACCACTGGTCATTACCGCCAAGCTGCAACTTGCAACCATGGCGTTTGTACAACTCCAAGAAGTCATACGCCTGCATGAGCATGTAGTTAAACTCAAAGAAACTAAGCCCCTTTTCATACCGCAACTTGTAACACTCAGCCGTGAGCATACGATTGACGGAGAAATGAACGCCGATACTCCTTATAAACTCTATATAGTTCAAATGGCGAAGCCAATCGCCGTTATCTATCAAAAGCGCCTTGTCGTCGCCAAAGTCAATGAGGCGCGACATCTGTTGTTTGAAGCAGTTCACATTATGGTTGATTTCTTCAACCGTCATCACGCGGCGCATTTCGGTTTTGTCCGTTGGGTCACCGACCATGCCTGTTCCGCCGCCCATAAGCGCGATTGGCCTATGCCCCGCGCGTTGCAAGTGCGACATTGCCATAATCGTCAGGAAATGCCCAATCGTCAGACTATCCGCCGTGGGGTCGAAGCCTATATAGAACGTCACACGCTCCTTTTCAAGCAATTCCCTAATCTCGTCCTCATGCGTCATCTGCTCGATAAACCCGCGCGCGCGCAATTCCTCGAATACGTTCACAATAATCACCTTTCCCTAACAATATTTGTAGATTCTAACATAATAAGCCATTTATGTCAATTTCAAGGTTGTTACGTGGATATAACAAAAAAGACAGCTACGCTGTCTTCTTCTAAAAGCGACCCAGAAGGGGCTCGAACCCTCGACCTTCGGCGTGACAGGCCGACACTCTA
>CAZOVK010000033.1:0-23864 GCA_964583165.1 uncultured Defluviitaleaceae bacterium
TAACCATATAGCGATTTAGGACTGCTATAGGTCAGCGCTGTTTTGGGTGGGATGATATGTACATTACTAAAAGGGCTGTCGTTTGGTATCTGGCGGTGTTAATCGGGATATTGGTCGTATATGGTGTCGGCATGACGGCGGCTTATATGGTTTTTGGCGCAACGGCCGATAATTTGCCTGTGACGGCGACGCCTGTGACAATTGACCCTGTGACGGGCGAGATAATCAAAACGCCTACAAAGCCGACGCCTGAAAAGCCCGGGCTGATTGAGTCACTCTTCACGCCGCCGAATCAGACGACGGTGCTTGTTATGGGCACTGATGCGGACGGTACGCGGACGGATATTATGTTTCTGGCTGTATATAACGCGCCCGAGCAGAAGATTGACGTTATTAGTCTGCCGCGCGATACGTTGGTTCAGCTGTCTAAGGCAGAAATATCTGATATGCAGGCGCTCGGGCGCAAGCCGCCGTCTTCGGGCGTGTGTAAGCTGAATGAAGTCCATGCTTACGCGGGCAATAAGGAAGGCCCGAATTTTTCAAAGCGTTATGTTGAGAATCTACTCGATATTCAGATTGACTATTACGTGCGCATGGATTTGCGCGCGTTCAGAAATATTGTCGAGTGTGTCGGTGGGATTTATATGGATATACCACGCGGCGGGTTATATTACAATGACCCCGAACAGAACCTCAAAATCGCCGTGCCCGAAGGGCATCAGTTGCTCAACGGGGAGATGGCGGAGGGGGTTGTGCGTTATCGTGACACATACGCGGGTGGTGACGTTCAACGCATCGGCGTACAGCAGAAGTTTATGAAGGAGTTCTTTACGCAGGTTCTACAGAAGGACAAACTTATGAATGACGTGCCGGGGTTGATTAGTACGTTCGTGAGTTATGTAACGACGGACTTTTCTATAACGAACATCCCACGTTATCTGAGCGCGGTTGAGTCGTTGAAGTCTGAGAATATCGTGTTTACGACACTGCCGGGCGAACCAAGAACGCTCGAATCACCGCGTGGCAGTTATTATATAGTAGATATTGCGGAGTCGAAGAAACTTATTGACAGCGTGTATGCCGAGCCTATACCAACGCCTTCACCAACGCCAACACCCATACAAATATTTGACCCTAAAAAGATGAAGCTGACGGTCTTAAACGGGGGTAATACAAGTGGTCTGGCGGCAACGACACGCGACAGACTCAAAGAAATGGGCTACAATGTGGTGCGCGCCGCGAACTATGAGGGCGAAAAGACGAGCAAAACACGTATAATCGTGAGAACAGACGGGGATTATTCGGAACTTCTGGGCTTGTTCACAAACAGTGAACTCGTGATTGACAGCTCACTATCCAAGGAGCAGGACATTATGCTCATAATCGGCATAGACAGTAAAATCAATGAATAGGCGGCGAAAATGTTGAAACGAAAACTGATGATTGTGTTTGTGTCTATATTCTGTGTAATGGTTCTAAGCTCATCGGCGCTTGCGGCTGACCCGGGTTCAGCGGCTGACCCGCTGGTTACCAAGAGTTATGTGGATGATAAGGTTAAGCAGATAACAGACATTATCAATCTGGCTCAAAACGGCGGAAGTAGCAACACTGACGCGATTGTGAATCAAGTTATGGATAAACTGCAACTGATTTTGGATAGTCAGAACAGTGGCGGGGCTAATACGCCTTCAAGCGGAACAACTTATACGCCCGTGTTCGCGGCGGCGGGTAAGGTACTGTTCGGTGAAGAGGGTACGGAGATAATTCTCCGAAGCGGAACGGCTACGGGCTTTATCATGAGCGAAAACGGTATAGTGAACGTAACAACAGGGCAAGAAATCTTGCATGGAACACCACTTACGGTCAACAACCTACTCATTGTGCCGCGTGGCGACGGGCGCGGGGCATATGCTACGTCAGATTGTTGGTTCTTGGTTAAAGGCGGTTATAAATTTGAGTAATCGCGGGGGAAACCCGCGTACATAATGGGGTTGGATATGAAAATTAGACATTGGGTTGGGCTGATTGTCGGCCTTGTTGCGGTTATGCTTACGCCGCTTACCGCGTTTGCTGACGCACATGTTACATATTATGCTAGGGTTGAAACACAGACGATTACACGCGGGGTTACACTTGAAACCAAGAAAATGGTGACTTCTGACGGCTTGTTAGACGTGTATACTTTACGCGTGCCGCTGGATGACAAGAATATCAGAGTTGAGCCGATTCTGTCACAGACGGAGTTGGGGTTAAAGGAAACGACGGCCAAGATTTTAAGTGATGCCGGCGCGGTTGCGGGTGTGAACGGCGATTTTTTTGGCATGGTCGGGGATTACTCGGTGCCGCTGGGCATTTATGCAGAGGAAGGGCATTTCGCGGGTAGTGTTCGGTTTAACAACCCTAAGCTTGAAAGCGCGACATTCTACGCTGACTATTTCGGCGGCGTGTTCATGGACTATTTGACGCTGGATTTTAAGTTGTATATCGAGAACAAAGAGGTTGTAGAGGTCGCTTCATATAACAAACTCGCAAATATAGACTACCCCGTTATTCTTACGTCACATTATGCCCCTGATTCGGCCGATTTGGATAAGCGTTTCAAGGCTGTAAAAATTTTGGTGAGTAACGGGCGCATTACACATATTGCTAAGGCGGGGGAACTCTGCCGTGTGTCGGCTGACGGGTTTATGCTCGTGCTGAACGAGAGTACATATGCGCGTTTCGCGTCTGAACTCACTGTTGGGAAGAGCGCGATTTTGAGTCTGCAACCGTCGATTGACATAACGGCTGTTAAGAGCGCGTTGTCTGGCGGCGGTAAGATTCTTGCGAACGGTGTTGCCGCGCCTGTGACGGGGGCAGTGGCAAATGGGCGTCACCCGCGAACGGCTTTGGGGCTTTCACGTGACAAAAAAACGCTTATTATGATGGTTGTTGACGGCAGAACACATTCAATCGGCGCAAGCCCGTCTGAAATGGTTCAACTCATGTTGGACGCGGGCGCGTATGACGCCATGCACTTAGACGGCGGTGGTTCGTCGGCTATGGTTATCGGAGGTGTGAACGGCGAAACAGCGAAGATGGTTAATACGCCGTCAGAGGGTTACGCGAGAAAGGTCATTAACGCGCTTGGCGTGTTCGTTGACGCGCCGTTGGGCGCGATTGTAAAGCTTGGCATTGACGCGCCCGATGTGGTGCCGATTGGCGGTTATGCGGATGTGAAGGTTTACGGGTTGGATGCTTATAATCGGCGGGTTGAGATTCCTGCGGGGGATGTGCGTATAACCAGCGCAAACGCATGGTCGGAGGGTAGCCGCGTTTATGCCCAGAACACGGGGACTATCGAGGTTTACGCGACTTACGGGGCATTCACCTCTTCAAAAAAGCTTGCGGCCGAAACCGTAACAGAGCTGATACCGTCGATTTCTGTTATCAGCGCGAGCGCGGGTGAAGTGGTCAATTTCACTGTCACAGGCATAACCGAAACAGGTCGGCGCGTGAATATCCCGCTTGAACTGCTCACGCGTGAGGTGAGTGACGGTCTGGGTACGCTCACGACGAACTATACGGCGATAAAACAGGGCAACGGTTATGTCAAACTCGGGTTGGGTGGGGCTGTTTCATACATACCGATATTAACACTGACAGAAAAGCCGATAGATTTGAACATGTTGTTTGGGCATCCCACGTTTGCGGCGTATCCCGAAACGGTTACGGGTTTGGTTGAAGCGGCGTATAGTCAGCCGGGGCAGATTTGGTCGGGGGCGAAGCTTAGTTATGCGTTTGCGGCTTCTGAATCTACACAGGCGGCCTATCTGACGATTGACCCCATTAAATTGCCCGACGGAACGAAGAGTATTAAGATGACAGTGTTGGGGGATAACTCGGGGCATTGGTTGCGCGGTCGCATTGTGGACGCGGCTGGCAAAGAACATGTCGTGGATTTTGCAAAGACGATAGACTTTGTGGGCACGAAGGACTTGACGGCAGAATTGCCGGCGGGTGTGGCTTTCCCGGCGTATCTCACGCGGGTTTATGTCGCGTCATTAGCGCAAAGTGCGCCGTCTAATAATGCTGTGGCGTTCTATAACATTTTCGCGCTGTCGCCCGATTTGGCGCAGGTCAATGTGCCTAAGAATGTGATTATACCCGATAAGCGTGTGTTGGATGTTGCGTCGGCGCAGGTCGCGCCACTTCAAGTCGAGCGGAAGACGGCGGGTGGTTTTGCGACGGCTAAGTTTGGCGAGATACTATATGTGAACCTTGATACGTCGGCGGGTGGTGTCGCCGCGTCTGACGGTTCGCAATATAATGCGTTGAATGAGGCGCTTAAAACGGCGAAGTATGTGGTGATTAACACAGAATTACCATTGGGAGCGTTCAAAACGGCTAAAGAGGCAGAATTGTTAAAGAGTATTTTCGCGGATTACTCGAAAACCACACAGATTCTATATATCCACCAAAACAGCGCGAATACCGCGCGGATTGAGGATAACGTGCGCTATATAGGTCTGAGTGGCGGGCGAGTGGGTATTGCGGTGAAAGATGGGCTACTTAGTTACGGATTTGTAACTGTTCAATAGATGAAAAAAGACTGCCGAGGGTTGGCAGTCTTTTTTGTTGTTATACTCTTGCAACAATCCATTTGGCTATAGATAACCCCAACGCGCAGAAAATCAGTGTTAGTATAAGGTTCAGCGCAATATTGCCTATCGCCGAAATATACCGACCGTTCTGAAACATGAGGATGGTATCGATATTAAATGTAGAGAAAGTGCTTAATCCCCCAAGAAAGCCCGTTGTTAGCAGAAGTTTTACGTTAGGGTTCAGCGTGACAGACTGTTGTTCAATACCGATTATGAAACCGATGAGGAAGCCCGCGATTACGTTTGAAATCAACGTGCCGAATGGGAAAATGGGGGTTAAGCTTTGAGTCGCTTTTATAATGGCATATCTGCTACACGCGCCGACAAACCCGCCCATACCCACGGCTAGAAAGGGCAACATTTAATTGCCCGATACGTCGAGCGATTTCACATAAACAGACGGCGAGTTGAATACCTCTGTGCCGAGGCGCAGGTCATTAGCTACGGCAATGATGTTTTTAAGCAGTTCAAAGAAGTTGCCCGCAAGCGTAATCTGTTCGACAGGTCTTGTTATCTTGCCGTTCTCGACCATGAAGCCATGAGAGAGCAAAGAGAAATCGCCGCTAGTTGGGCTCACGCCCGCGTGTAGACCCGTCACACCCGTGATATATAGACCGTTACCCATTTGGCTAAGAAGCGCCCCGACAGGCATATCAGACGCGACGATATAGGCGTTCGTCGCCGAAACGTCAACGGGGGCGGTGATGCTGGCCTTGAATCCGTTACCTGTGGATTCAGTGCCCATTGCGTTGGCGGTTTTTAGGTTATGCAGGAAGGTTCTCAACACACCGTTTTGAACGATGAGCTTGTTAGCCGTCGCCACGCCTTCTGAATCGAAAGTGGTTGAGCGCAGACCGTCTTCAAGCAGCGCGTCGTCGCGAAGGGTCACGACTTCTGATGCGATTTTCTCACCGAGTTTGCCACCCAAAAGCGAGAAACCTTTGAGAACCTTGTCGGCGTAGAACACCGAGCCAAACGCGCTCAGCAAGTCAGACATTGCGCCGTTTTCTAGAATGACGGGGTATGCGCCTGTTTTCGCGCTGGTTGCGCCGAGTTGGGCGGCGGCTTCTGCTGTGATTTTCTTAGCGAAGGCTTCTACGTTAAAGTTTTTAAAGCTCTTACCTGCAAAATCGGCGAAGTTGTTCTTGACCTCGCCGTTTTCTTCGACAACGGGGCAAGCCATGATGTAGGCATAATTCATCTCGTCGGCGAGGTGAAGCCCCTTTGTGTTGGCAATGAGCGTGCGCGTGTATGTCGTGCCGAGTGAACAATACGCCACATGCTTCACGCGTGAATCAGCCGCAAATACGGCTTTTTCTAGAGATTTCAGCAGTTCTATCTTTTCGGCGGGTGTCATTTTCGCCAAATCGGTATTCATGAGATTCAATTTTGCGTATTCCGCCGAGCCCGCGAAAATCTCTGTCTTTTCAACTGTTTCAAGCACCGCTGCGTTGTCCTTCGCGTTCTGGATGAGGTAAGCAATCGCGTTTTCGTCCATACATTCGGTTGACGCATAACCCATCTTGCCGTCAATTAGCCCGCGGAACGATAGCCCCATGGGGTTCGCGAGCTTATACTCGTCAATCGCGCCCTCAAATACGCGGACGGTAAGGCTCTCTGACTCACTGCAATAGAGTTCGCATTCCGTGAAGCCCGCCGCTTTTGCGCGTTCAAACAATTGCGACATGAAGTCTTGTAGTTTCATGTTATTCACTCCTTCCGCCGACAATGATGTCGCGCACGCGCAATGTCGGTTGCCCACAGTCCGCGGGGATTGAGCCGCTAACGGAGCCGCACATGCCCTGTTCGCGCGTGAGGTTGTCAGAAACCATATCGATATCCTTGATGACCTGTGAACCTTTGCCGATGAGTGTTGCGCCACGAACGGGTTCGGCGATTTGACCGTTTCTGATTAGGTAACCCTCTGTAACGGCGAAGTTGAAATCGCCTGTCGCGGGATTAACAGAGCCGCCGCCGAGGTGTTTGGCGAACAGACCGTATTCGACACTGCCGATAATCTCTTGGACTGTTGATGTCCCGGGGGCAATGTATGTATTAGTCATACGGCTGGTTGGCGCAAGGCGGTAGTTTTGGCGGCGTGACGAGCCTGTGGACTTCGCCCCCATTTTCAGCCCGTTGAGTCTGTCAATCATATATGTTTTAAGTACGCCGTTTTCGATAAGGACATTCTTTTGTGTGGGTGTGCCTTCGTCGTCGACGTTTTCACTGCCCCAGCCGTTCGGGATTGTGCCGTCGTCTATGGCTGTGACAACGGGGTTGGCGACCAGTTGACCTAGTTTGCCGCAGAATTCGCTTGTGCCACGCGCTACGCTCGTGGCTTCAAGGCTGTGACCACACGCTTCGTGGAAGATAACGCCGCCAAAGCCGTTGCCGATAACAGCGGGCATTTTGCCGCCCGGGCACGGACGCGCGTTTAACATTGTCACGGCTGTATTGGCGATTCGCCGCCCGACAGCCGCCAAATCTAACCCGTCATAGAGTTCAAAGCCCACATGAGCGCCGGGCCCATAGTAGCCGCTTTGCTTTTCTGTCGCGCTTGAAGCGATGGCCGACGAATACAAACGTGTATAAACACGCCTGTCAGTGACCCACAAACCGTCAGAGTTGGCGATAAGTACGTCCTGTATGCGGTCAAGGTGATTGGCCGTGACCTGTGTTACAGATGGGTTGAAGCCGTAAGCCGCGTCAGTCACCGCACGGAGTTTATCGACGATTTCAGCGCGTTTCACTGTGTCAGGCATACGTTTGATGACGTTAATGTTTGAATACTCGTAAGGCGTGAAAGCGGATACGGTGTGTATATGCGGCTTGTTTATCGCCGCCGCCGCCTGTTTCGCGAGCTTTAGAAGCCCTTCGCGCGATAAATCGGATGTGTAGGCATAGACCGCACCAAAGCCGTCAAATATGCGAAGCCCCGCGCCAAAGTCTGTACCCGATACGGCCTTCTCCAGTTTGCCATTCTCCATTGAGAGGTTCGTTGTCCTGTGGTTCTCGACAAATAGTTCAGCGAAATCGCCGCCTGTGGCGAGAGCCGCGTTCAAAACGTCGAGAACGAGTTGTTTATCTAGCATGTTGCCCCCTTTTCCATTTCTAAAAGCCATTCCTTGCGCCACAGCCCGCCGCCGTAGCCAACGAGCTTGCCCGATTTGCCGATTACGCGGTGGCAAGGGATAATGATTGATATAGGGTTGTGGTGATTTGCGCCACCCACAGCGCGGATTGCTTTTGGGTTACCGATACGGACGGCGAGTTCTTGGTATGAAATCGCTTCACCGTATGGTATCTTTTGAAGTTCTGCCCAACACTTTATACGAAAATCCGTGCCGATTGGCTCTACGGGAACGCTGAAATTTTTCAGCGTCCCCGCGAAGTATGAAACGAGCTCTTCGATACAAAGTTTCAAGACGGGGCTTTGGTGTTCGGTCACTTCAACGGTTTCGCCGTCTTTCAAAAATTCCACCAAAGTCACGGCTTTACCGTTCGTTTCAACCACCATCTGCCCGATTGGGCTGTCTATTAACGCGCAGTCAGTGCTACTTAGTATGCGCAAAATTCGTCAACCGCCTTTTCAATCACGTCAAGCGATTTCTTCCAGAAGCTCTTGTCTGTTACGTCAATGCCCACAGACGCGGCGACTTGTGCGAGAGTCATTTTGCCCGTGTTCGCAAGCAATGTGTTGTACTTAGGCACGAAGTCAGCGCCCTGTTCCATGAACAGCGCGTAAAGCCCCTTCGCGAACAACATACCGTAGGCATACGGATAGTTGTAGTAATTGCGTGTCGCGCTGTAGTAATGGGTTTTACACGCCCACATATACGGGTGCATGAGGTTCTCGTCAAGACCTTCGCCATATGTCGCCTTCTGCGCGCGTAACATGATGTCTTTGAGTTCGTCAACAGACAACGGGCCGTCAGCGCGGCGGCGGATTACCTCGTCTTCAAACAGGTAGCGCGAGTAGATGTCAACGACGACTTGCGCCAAGCCCGCGATTGAGTTTTCGAGAATCACAAGTTTTTCGTCACGTGAAGCGCCTTTGAGCGCGGCATTTTCAACGATAGTTTCGGCGAAAATGGACGCGGTTTCGGCTATCGGCGACGAGTAAGATTTGTTCATGGGTGTTTCGTTATTCAGGCAGTAGCCGTGATAGGCATGACCGAGTTCATGCGCCAGCGTACCCATGTCTGAGAACGAGCCGAGGAAGTTCGTTAAAATACGGCTTTCTTTGAGCGTCGGAACGCCCGCGCAGAACGCGCCGCCGCGCTTACCCTCTTTGGGGTCAACGTCAATCCAGCGATTGTCGAACGCGTGACGCGCAAACGCGCCCATTTCTTCCGAGAAATCAGAGTAATTCTTGACCACGAAATCCGCGGCCTCTTCATATGTAAAGCTTATGTCAACCGAGCCAACAGGGGCGTTTAGGTCATACCACGGCAGACCACCCGAGTAACCCAAAAGTTCTGCCTTTTTGAGATAGAAGCGCCGAAACATCGGGAAGCTTTCGCGCATGGCTTCAAGCATCGCCATAAGCACGGGGCGGTCCAGTCTGTGGGCTTGAAGTGTCATATCAAGCACGTCATCATAACCGCGCATAGTAGCATTCAGAATCGCGTCACCCTTGATTGCGTTAAGCGCAACGGCAACAGACTGTTCGATACGCGGGTATGCCGCGATTTCGGCTTCGTATGCAATCTTTCTGACTTCGGCGCTTGCGCTGTAGCCCATGTTTCTAACGGCGGCAAGTGGGTATTTCTTTGTTACGCCGTCAATTGTCACGTCAATCATGAGTGTGGCGGCCAGACCCTCCGCGAGGTTGCCAAATGCGTCAGAACCCGTCGTCCTCATCTTCGCAATTAGGGCTTCTTCACGCGCGGGCAACGAATACTTCGCGCCTTGCGCGATTTCTTTGAGCACAAATGCGTGTGCTTTGAGGATTTCAGATTGTGCAATAACCGCGTCTATGTCAGCAATACGCCCGACAAACGCCTTGAAAAGCGTGTGGGCGGGAACGGCTTCGGCGCGGATGTTCGAGATTTTGTCGAGAGCCTTCATGGCTTCGCCGTTCTTTGCGTCAGTTGTGACAGTCAGACGCGCGTAGCTGTCAAGGCTTGTGAACCGCACCATCTCGTTTGTGAACGTGACATAATGCTCCATCTTCGCGACAGGGTTTGTGTCATCCGTCAGTTCAGCCGTCGCCCACGCGTTAAACTCTGCAATAGCCGCTTTGAGCGCGTCAAAATCAGCCGAAAACTTCGGGTCAGCGAACGAGCTATAGAGGACTTCTAAATTCCAGTTTCTATCCAAAATTATACACCCCCAAATTCTACTACAACTAATATTATAACGCAGAAAATTATTCTTGACAAGTCAGATTCTTTCCTGTAAAATACTAATGTTAAACCTAAGACAGCTGGTGTTCCCCATTCGGGAAGTAAACCCCGCCGAGGTCAGAAATTCCAGTGATTTCTTTCGCTTGCGTTTGCTTAGGTGGCAAGCTTTTTTTATTAGTGGCGTGTCATACGCCCACAAAAAGAAGCAAATAGCAAGGAGGTGTAATATGCCGAAGATTGAGGCAAAACAGGTTATTGTTGAAGAGATTAAAGAGAAGTTAGCGCGTGCGCAATCCGTTGTGTTGGTGAACGGGCGCGGTCTGACTGTTGAGCAAGACACAAACCTACGCCGCAAACTGCGTCAAGCTGGTGTTGATTACAAGGTCTACAAAAACACAATGCTTGAATTCGCAGTCAAGGGCACACAGTTTGAGGGGCTTATCCCGTTCCTTAAAGGGCCCACAACAGTCGCGTTCTCTTATGGCGAGGCCGTGACAGCCGCTAAGGTTATCTCGGGCGAGCTGAAGGGTATGCCTAAGCTTTCGTTCAAGGGCGGTTATATTGACGGTGTCGTCTATGACGATAAGGGTATGGTCATTGTTGCTAATATCCCGTCACGCGAAGTTCTGCTGTCCAAGCTTTTGGGTTCGTTCAAAGCGCCGATGAGCACATTCGCCCGCGTTATCAAACAGGTTGCCGAAAAGGACGCGCCCGCGCCCGCAGCCGAGTAATTTCTGTATCATAGAGGAGGAAAAATCATGGAAAAACTCACAATAGAACAAATTATTGAGGCAGTCAAGCAGCTTACGGTGCTTGAGCTTAACGACCTCGTTAAAGCAGCAGAGGAAGCGTTTGGCGTTTCTGCAGCGGCCGGCGTTGCTGTAGTATCCGGCGGCGGCGAAACTTCGGCTCCCGTTGAAGAAAAGACAGAGTTCGATGTTGAGCTTACAGACATCGGCCCCGAGAAGATTAAGGTTATTAAGGTTGTCCGCGAAGTTACGGGCCTTGGCCTGAAAGAAGCGAAAGACCTTGTTGAATCGGCTCCCAAGATGCTTAAAGAAGCCGTCAGCAAAGAAGAAGCAGAAGGTATCAAAGCTAAGTTTGAGCCTGTTGGCGCGAAGATTACGATTAAATAGTTTTAATGGCGGGCTATGCCCGCCGTTTCTATTTTGGGGTGAATTATGATAAAGGCTGTAATGTTCGACCTTGACGGTACGGTGATTGATTCATTGGCGGATTTGTCTGCCGCGGCGAACCACGCGCTGACCGATTTTGGCTATCAGACGCATAAAGAAGAGGTTTATAAACAATATCTGGGGCATGGCGCTAGGGAGCTAGCGCGCCTAGCATTACCCGAAGACGCACGGACGGATGAATTGGTCGATAAGCTTCTTGAGCGGTATAACGCCATTTATCGCGAACACTGCTTTGATAAGACATGTGTTTTCCCGGGTATGCTCGAATTGATGGCGAAGCTCAAAACGCATGGCATAGCGCTTGGTGTGGTCACAAATAAGAACCAAGTGATGGTTAATGAGGTCGTCAAGCGATTTTTCCCGCCCGATACGTTTGGCACGGCTATTGGCATTTCGAAAGGCACGCCGCCCAAGCCCGACCCGTTTATTGCCATTGAGGCCGCAAAAGCCGTTGGTGTTCCGATAACTGAATGTGTTATGATTGGCGATACGGATATGGATTATTACACGGCGAAGAACGCGGGTATGTTGCCGATTATGGTGACATGGGGGTTCAGAACCCGCGCCGAGCTTGAAGCTATCGGTGCGCCATATATTGTCGATACGGCTGAGCAGATTTGGGAGATTCTTAAACAACATATGTAGATTTGGGGCGGCGGGTTGACTTTGCCGCCTTTATACATTTTTCCATGGAAATACTAAACGATTCGCCGTCTCAAAAGAGTATATGATTTCTGTAAATGATGAGCCTTTGTCACATTACGTTTTGGGTTATGTTCTTTATTGTTTTGTGTGTAAGTTTATCATCTGAACAGCCGACAAGACCTATTAAAAGAGCACAAATCAATAAATCTATGAAAGTATTTTTTCATATTGTTCTTTCCTTTATGAAAAAAGAACGGGCTACACTGAACCCGTTCTTTTGTTTACTGACTGACTTCCGCGAGCTTCCCGGGCTTGATAAAACGCTTATAGACGATTATTACGCCCGTTACCAATACCAGAATGCCGCTTAAAACCTGTGACACGGCCAAACCCGTTCCAAACAGCGGCAATTGGTCTGTGCGTATACCCTCTATCCAGAAGCGCCCGATGCCGTAGAGGAAGAGGTACCAGCAGAGGTTTTCGCCGTCAAACTTCCTGTGTTTGGAGTATAGAACAATAAACAGCACAATGCCGAAATTCCAGAGCGATTCATAGAGGAAAGTCGGGTGAACCTGTATATACTGGCTACCCATATATTCAACTAGATTCGCGCGGATGTCGGGCGTTACGTTCTCGGGGCTTACGGTGTCAAGGCGATAGGCCATTGCGAACAAGTTATTTGTGTAGCCGCCGAATACCTCGCGGTTGAAGAAGTTGCCCCAGCGCCCAATAGCCTGACCCATGGGCAGACCGACGATGCCCAAGTCGGCAAAGCGCAGAAAGTGCATCTTTTTGATTCGTGTATAGACGACAGCTGTTACGATTGCGCCGATAATGCCTCCGTAAATCGCCAAACCACCCTCGCGGAACGCGAAAATCGAGAGCAAGTCATTCTTGTAGGTATCCCACGAGAAAACGACGTAGTAGAGCCTTGCGCCGATGATTGAGAAAATCAACGCATAAAACAGAAAGTCTGTATAAGGCTCGATTTTCGCGCCCTCTCGCCGCGCAACGCCCGTGCCCGCGAAGTAACCACCGATAACGCCGAGCGCGATAATCACGCCGTACCAGTATAGCGGTAGGGTGAAAATATTTAGCGCGACATTTGACAAATGTTCTATTTCTATCCCCAAGTTGGGGAATCTAATCTCTGGTGCGTTCAACACATCACCTTACTTTACTACGAAATTGACAATCTTGCCCGGTACGTAGATTTCTTTGACTATCGTCGCGCCGGAAAGCTTATCGCCAAGCTTCGCCTTCGCGAGTTCAAGGACTTTGTCTTTCTCCCATGTTACGTCAATCTCTAGGTCGCCGCGCAGTTTGCCGTTCATCTGAATGGCTATGACAATCATGTCGTCCTTTGCTTTTTCGGCATCATAGGTGGGCCAGCCTGCCTTAAAGACGGTTTCGGCGTGACCCAAACGGCTCCAAAGTTCTTCTGACAGGTGGGGCACGAACGGGGCAAGCAGTCTTACAATGGTTTCAATCGATTCGCGGTCAAGACCGTTGTATTTACGCGCGAGTTCTGTGAAACGTGTCGTAAATTCCATGAAGCCGCTGACAACCGTGTTCAAGCTGAATGTGTCAAGGCGACGCGAGATTTCCATGGCCATCTTGTGACGCGCCTGTTCTAGCTCACGGTTTGATTCGATGAGTTTATCTTGGTTTTCGGCGACGAGCTTATACACCTTGTTCAAGAAGCGGAACACGCCGTCAATACCCCTGTCATCCCACTCACAGTCGAGCTCGGGGGGGCCTATGAACAGCTCATACATACGGAGCGAGTCACAGCCGTATTTCTGAACGAGTTCATCGGGGGAAACCACGTTGCCCATGCTCTTGCTCATCTTTACGCCGTCTTTGTTGACCATGCCTTGGTTAAACAGCTTCGTGAACGGCTCCGTGAAGTTGACAACGCCGATGTCATAGAGGAATTTCGTATAGAAACGCGCATAGAGCAGATGAAGCACCGCGTGTTCTATACCGCCGAGGTAGTAATTGACGGGTAGCCAGCTTTCCATAGCTTCTTTGCTTATAAGTTCCTTGTCATTGTTCACATCGGCATAACGCAGGAAGTACCAGCTTGAACCCGCCCATTGTGGCATGGTATTCGTTTCTCGTTTTGCGGGCTTACCGCAGACAGGGCAAGTCGTGTTGACCCATTCGGTGATGGCCGCAAGTGGTGATTCGCCTGTTTGTGTGGGCTTGTAGCTGTCTACTTTAGGCAAAGTCACGGGCAGTTGGTCGTCAGGCACGACAACCGCGCCACAGTCGGGGCAGTGAACAATCGGAATCGGCTCGCCCCAGTAGCGTTGGCGTGAAAACACCCAATCCCTAAGTTTATAGTTGATAGTCGTATTGCCGATACCACGTTCGGCAAGGTTCGCTGTTATCGCTTCTTTCGCGTCATCACTCGTCATGCCGTTATAACGCCCGCTGTTTACGAGTGTGCCGTAGGCTTCAAGGGCTTCTTCGAAATGGTCTAGCGTCTTGCCGTCATTCGAGATGACCTGTACAATCGGCAAACCGAACTTTGTCGCAAACTCAAAGTCGCGTTGGTCATGCGCGGGAACACACATAATCGCCCCAGTGCCATAACCAGCGAGAACGTAATCAGAAATCCAGACTTCACAGCGTTTTCCGTTAATCGGGTTAATCGCGTATGAGCCCGTGAATACGCCTGTCTTGTCGCGTGATGCCATGCGGTCTACATTGGACTTTTGGCTTGCGGCTTGCACATATTCTTCTACGGCGGTTTTGTGTTCATCTGTGGTTATCTCTGAAACAAGCTGGTGTTCGGGCGCAAGCACCATGAATGTCGCGCCGAAGAGTGTATCTGGGCGGGTTGTGAATACCTTTATGGCCTTATCGCGGTGGTTTTCAAGCGCAAAATCTATCTCCGCGCCGTATGACTTGCCAATCCAATCCGCCTGCATCTTCTTGACCTTTTCGGGCCAATCGAGCAAGTCGAGGTCAGCAAGCAGTCTTTCAGCGTATTGCGTGATTTTGAGCATCCATTGCCTTAGATTCTTTTTCGTTACAGGGCCGCCGCAACGCTCACATGTGCCGTCTGTCGCTTCCTCATTCGCAAGCACGACACAGCAACTGGGGCACCAGTTGAGCGGCATTTCCTTTTCATACGCCAAGCCCGCCTTGAACATGCGTGAGAAAATCCATTGTGTCCATTTATAGTATTTGGGGTCGGTTGTGTTGACTTCGCGGCTCCAGTCGTAGACGGCGCTGATTTCGCTGAGTTGGCGCTTGAATTGCGCCACACTGGCGGCGGTAGTGACTTCGGGGTGTTTGCCCTCTTTTATCGCGTAGTTTTCAGCTGGAAGCCCGAACGCATCCCAGCCCATGGGGTGAAGAACACAGAAGCCTTGCATGATTTTGTAGCGGCTCAACACGTCACTGATGACATAACCGCGCCAATGCCCGACATGAAGCCCCGAACCCGAGGGGTAGGGGAACATGTCGAGGCAGTAGAACTTAGGCTTGCTCTCATCAGGTGGGTTGATGTTGTTTTCTTGCCAGATTTGACGCCATTTGTTCTCTATCTGTGTTGGGTTATATTTTTCTGACATTCCTTGCTTTCCTCCTTTGTGGAAAGGCGCATAGATTGATTACACCAATCGCTTGATGTTATCCTCCAAATTCCCGGGCAATAGATTGAGAACGGGAACCTCAATGAGCGTGTATGCGCCCGGGTTTTGCTTCTTTGTCGCGCGGCAGGCGGCTACCATAATTTGACCTGTCAACGCGGGGTTGTTAATCTTCATGTTAAACTCGAAAAGTTGGTTGTCTGTTGAGCCTGAAACGCCCTTCCTGACCATGTTCACGCCGTGACCGCGGTCAAGCAACGCCGATACGTCTGGTACTTCGATAACATGCGTTTCGTCATGCGTGAAGTATGGGTCGGTCAGAATGCCGTTCTTGACAGCTTCAAAGTCCGCGCCGTTTTCTAGCTGAACATAGACCATGCGGCGGTGAATGCTTGTGCCCACGGGGATAGTCATAGAAAGCGCGGCGGCTACGCCCTTAATCGCCTTGGCGGCGACGGTATGCCCCATGCTCATGCCGGGGCCGAAATTCGTGTAGGTGATACCCTTGGGCGCGCAGGCTTCCAGCATTGTACGAACGATTGAGTCAGAGCCTGGGTCCCAACCCGCGCTGATGATACTGACGGCATTGTGTTCCTTGGCTACCTTGTCTAGCTCAACGCGTAAATCCCAAATAGACGTGTGTATGTCATAACTATCGACAGTGTTGATACCGAGCGATAGGTAGTGTTTGGCGAGCTCTGGCACGGCGCGTGTGGGGGTTGCGAGTAATGCCACATCAACTGTGCCTAATTTTGTAATGTCGTCAACGAATTTGATACCGTTTTCTTCGTGTTCGTTCTTGCCGTGGCGTAAAACAACGCCCGCAAGCTCCATGTCTTCTGCCTGTAAAACCGCCTGTACGGCGAATTGTCCGATGTTGCCGTAGCCTACTACGGCGATGCGTAACTTTTTCATAACTTTACCTCCAAACTTGAATGGTATAATAATAGTACATTTCACTGACAATTTCAAGAAAATTTTGAAAAGGGATTGCCAAGTCGCCGATAAAAGGTTATTATATAATCAATGAATTAACAATTGGAGGGAAGGACATGAAAGACTCAATAAAATTACTGGTCGGCGGCAAGGGCGAAGGGAAGACAAAAAGGCTTATTGACATGGCGAATGAATCCGTCAAGACCACCGACGGCCACATCGTGTTCATTGATGATGACAGACGGCATATTTTTGATTTGCATTATGACATTCGTTTTGTCGATACGATTGATTTTCCGCTTATGAACTATAGAGAACTCATCGGCTTTATCTTCGGCATTCTGTCGCAGGACGCTGACATCTGTGAAATCTATCTCGACGGCATAAATAATTTGGTTAAAACGCTCGATTTTGAGTCGCTCAGAAGACTGCTTCAAAAAATGGACAGCATCCACAAGAAGTTCGGCGTTACATTCATTCTGTCGGTCAATGTACCGAAAGATGAATTGCCTGCTGAATTGGCTGAACTGGTTATATAGTCGCAAAATGTGATTTATGTTAAATAAGGGGCGGGGCTTTCCTGCCCCTAAATTCTATACAAAATGAGGTGTAAAACATTCAAATTTCATTCTGCAATAGCAACGATAAAGAATATCAGCGCATGTTAAACGACCTATTGAAACCGATTTTTCTGGACTTTCAGTTTTGGTATGACCTAGATTTATGGGACAGCAACTATGAAAGCTATTCTATTATAGAGAATGGCGAAATAGTGTCTAATATTTGTCTGTTTAAGTCGAAACTGCAATATCAAGGCAAGGTGCACAACGCCTTATCTGTCGGAGCTGTAGCGACTAAACGCGAATATCGCTCAAAAGGATATTCGCGGATGATTATGGAGCACATTATAGAGAAATACCCCGACACTATCATGTATCTGTCTGCAAACGAGAATGTAGTGAATTTTTACCCTTTATTCGGCTTCACGCGGGTGTTTGAAAAACTGCCTGTCATCATAACGGACATTAACAACAGCGAACAACCTGTTAAATTGAGTTTTGATGACCCAAAGGTATGGCATTATGTGAAGAACCGCAAAAACTTTTCACATAAACTAGACTGTCTGAACACAGAGAATATCAATCTGTTTCATATCTATTGGGGCTATCTAAAGGATTGTCTATATGAAATCACGGAGTTTGGCGCGTTGATAGTCGCAAAGCAGAATGGCACAACCTTAAAACTCAAAGCGATATTCACTGAAAATATCATCAGCTTTGATGAAATCAAGCATTATCTGCCGTTTCGAGGGATAACGCGGGTTGAGTTTGGGTTCACTCCCGATTGTTTGGCTACAGATTTTCATTTTGAAGAATATGAAGCTGACCCCCTGTTTGTCAGAGGGGTTAAGTGCGATATTGGAGAATTTAAGTTCCCCGAATTGTCGATTACATAATAATAAGAACACACCTGCCACAAGCGCAATGTGCATTTATGGCGGATGTGTTCTTTTAGAACCTGGGCGGCGTCAAGACCGCCAAGACAGCGGCTCAAATATTGAATACTGGTTCTTATATTACGCAAAAACACTAGCCTGTTCTTCGCCTTTCAACAAGCGCAATGCCCCCGCCGCGAGGGCTTCAAGCTCAAACTCGCCCGCCATGACGTGAACGGGGGCAAGAAATTTCACATATCCCGTAACCATGTCAGTCAGCATCTTTGAGTGTGCTATGCCGCCTGTCAAAATGATTGCGTCTATGTGGTCGAGGGCTACGGCTAAAATCGATATGCCCTTTGCGATTTGATAGGCCTGTGCTCTGTAAATGAGTTCAGCCTTTTCGTCGCCGTCCGCTATCATCTTTTCTATCTTGCGGCAATCGGGTGTGCCCAACAGTGCCTTCAAGCCGCCTCCTCCGCGGATTTTCTTCTTCATCTCTTTTTCTGTGTATTCGCCTGAATAACACATCTCAATAACAGTCAAGAGCGGGATACTCCCCGCGCGTTCGGGCGCGAAGGGTCCGTTGTCGTCTGATTGAGAGTCTACGATTTTGCCGCCCTTGTGTGCGCTGGTGGAGATTCCGCCGCCCAAGTGGGCTACTAGCAACTGCATGTCCTCATACTTCTTGCCTTGGCTCTCCGCAAAACGCCGCGCCATTGCCCTGGAATTGAGGACGTGGCAGAAACTGTGGCGCGTGATTTCCGGTAAGCCTGTTACAGCCGCAACGGGTAGAAGCTCGTCAGCTGACACAGCGTCATATATATACGAAGGGATGCCGAGTGGTTTCGCCACGGCGTCAGCTATTACCGCGCCGAGGTTTGACGCGTGCTCAGGCAAGCTTCCGCTGTTGATGAGTGTGAGCATTGCGTCATTTACGACATAACCGCCCGACTTTACAGGTGGCAATAGCCCACCACGCCCTACAACAGCCGAAAGTTCGGTTGCATTTATGCCGTATTTCGCCAGTGTGTCTAAAACGGCTTGTTTGCGGAAGTCCGTCTGTTCGTATATACTTGCGTATTTCTCTAAATTCGTCGCGTCATGTTCGATACTCTCGCGGAAGATGACCTCGTTATCCTCAAAAAGCCCAATCTTCGTTGATGTCGAACCCGGGTTTACAGCCAATATCTTCAAAATCACACCACCTTGTTTTGAAATAGAAAATGCCCTTACAGAATAAAGGCATTTTCTTGTTTATTCTACGACAGTCTATGTACGAATAGACCGCTAAGGAGTTTCGGCTCGAACCATGTAGACTTAGGGGGCATAAGCTTGCCTGCGTCCGCGATGTTCATAAGTTCGTCCATACTCGTCGGGAACATAGAGAACGCAACGACCATTTCGCCGGAATCTACGCGCTTTTTGAGTTCGCCAAGCCCACGGATGCCGCCGACAAAGTCAATCTTCTTGTCTGTGCGTGGGTCTTGAATGTCAAGAAGTGGGTTCAGCAGGTAGTTTTGGAGAATGCTAACATCCAAAGCCGCGACGGGGTCATTCTCGTCAACGATTTCTGATTTCGCCGTGAGTGCGTACCACTTGCCGTCAATATACATGCCGAACATGTGACGTTTTTCTGGGCAGTAGCAACCTTCGCCGCTAAACTCAACTACGTCAAACTTCTGCGCGACGGCCTCAAGGAAGCTCTCTTTTGTGTAGCCATTCAAGCTTTTAACAACACGATTATAGTCATAGATTTTGAGCTGTTCGGCGTCAAAAATGACCGAGAGATAGAAGTTAAACTCGGCGTTCTTGTCGTATGACGGGTCTTCTGCTCTGCGCTTCAAGCCAACCTTAACCGCGCTTGCGTTTCTGTGGTGACCGTCAGCGATATACATAGCGGGTATGTTCTTAAAGAGCTCCCGAATCTTCGCGATTTCTTCTTCACATTCAATAACCCAAACTGTATGCTGAACGCCGCCGTCAGCCGTGAAGTTATAAACGGGCGCGTGATTCTTCTTATGCGCTTCGATAATCTCATTCACAGTGGGCTGGTTGCGATACGCAAGGAAAATCGGCCCCGTGTTCGCGTCACAGATATCAACGTGGCGTATGCGGTCTTGCTCCTTGTCTTCGCGCGTCAGTTCGTGCTTTTTGATTTCGTTGTTCAGATATTCGTCAATAGAAGCGCAAGCGACAAGACCTGTCTGAGCGCGTCCGTCCATAGTCAGCATGTAGATATAGAAACAGGGCTTTTCGTCCTGAATAAATGTCTTTTCCGCAATCATTCTGTCGAGATTCTCACGCGCTTTTGCGTAAACCTCGGGCGCATACAAATCTATCGACGGGTCTAAATCAATCTCCGCCTTGTCAACATGGAGGAAGGAGTAGGGGTTGCCCGCTACCATTTCACGCGCTTCGGCGCTTGTCATTACGTCATACGGAAGCGCCGCAACTTTGTCAGCGAGTGACTCAGTTGGTCGAATCGCCTTAAATGCCCTGATGTCAGACATATAAATCACCTCATATAATAGAGGGTATCGGCTGTATTCCAGACGATACCCCCGATTCTTTCTTTAAGCTATTACAACAACCTTTACAACACCGGCAACCTCGCCGATACATTTCAGGCAAATCTCGCCTTCAGCGTCAATAATCGCGTAACCGAGATTCCCGCGGACAGAAGCGACAACCTTCGCGTCCTTACAAACCGCCTCTAAGTCTGCGCCGATATTCTCATTGCCCTTGCTCATTACGCAAACGCGGTGAGCGGTAGTGCGCGGGACTGTAAGGTTCGGGAAGTTCACGGAATTTCTGATGTTGCCATCAACCAAGAACGCCTTCATCTGTTCGGCCGCCATGAACGCGCAGTTTTCCTCAGATTCGGGAGTTGACGCGCCCAAGTGGGGTACGGTGATGATGTTTTTGACCTTAACGATGTCCTCTGTCGGCAGGTCTGTTACATAGAACGCAATCTTGCCGCTCTCGATACCCGCTTTAACGTCGGCGTTGATAGCCAAATCACCGCGCGCAAAATTCAGGATACGTACGCCGTCTTTCATCTTAGCGATGTTCGTGGCATTGACCATGCCTTTTGTTTCAGCCGTCGCGGGCACGTTTAAGCTGATATAGTCAGCCACAGCCAGCAGTTCATCAAGCGTCTTAACAATCTGAACGCTCTCGTGAAGCTGTTTCTTGCCTTCTTCTGTTATATAGTTGTCAAAGCCCACAACCGTCATGCCGAGAGCGACAGCGGCGTTTGCCAAGGGTCGGCCGATTGCGCCAAGACCGACGATACCGAGGGTTTTGCCCATGATTTCGGGGCCGACGAAGTCTGCCTTGCCTTTTTCGACAGTTTTTGCTACATCTGTCTGACCCTCAAGCGTGTCAACCCACTTGATACCGTCAACAACGCGGCGTGACGACATAAGCATACCGCAGATGATAAGCTCTTTAACGGCGTTAGCGTTCGCGCCCGGTGTGTTGAAAACAACAATACCCGCGTCAGAACACTTGTCAATCGGGATATTGTTCACGCCCGCGCCCGCGCGCGCAACAGCCTTTAAGCTTGCGGGCATTTCATATTCGTGCATACTGAAGCTTCTGAGGATAATTCCATCAGGTGTATCGCAAGCGTCAGAAATCGCGAAAACGTCAGCAGGCAGAACAGAAAGCCCGGTTTTACTAATCTTGTTCAGTGTTAAAATGTTGTACATATCCGCCCTCCAAGGCATTCTTTAGAACTTAGATGTTAGCCGCTTCGAATTCCTTCATGAAGTTGACAAGCTCTGTCACGTCTTCAAGCGTGCAAGCGTTGTACATGCTCACGCGGATGCCGCCGACTGTGCGGTAGCCCTTGAGGTTCATCATGCCACGTGCTTCGGCTTCTTTGACGAACTTCGCGTCAAGCTCGGGTGTCTGGCAAAGCAGCGTGACGTTCATCATCGAACGGTCAGCGGGGTTCACTGTGCCGCGGAACATCTTAGAGCTGTCAACATAGTCATAAAGCAACTTCGCCTTAGCTTCGTTAATCTTCTGAATAGCCGCAACGCCGCCCATTTCTTTAACCCACTCAAAGACGAGTTTGGCAAGATAGATGCCGTATGTCGGCGGTGTATTGTGCATAGAGCCGGCCTTAGCGTGTGGCGCGTAGTCCATCATTGTTGCCGTATTAGCAGGCGCATGACCGAGAAGGTCTTCGCGAACGATAACAACCGTAACACCGGCGGGGCCGATATTCTTCTGCGCGCCCGCGTAGATAAGACCGAACTTGGTTACGTCAACGACTTCCGAAAGAATGCAAGAGCTCATGTCGCAAACGAGCGGCACATTACCTGTTTCGGGTATTGATGTAAAACGTGTGCCGTAGATGGTGTTGTTCATTGTGTAGTGGAAGAAGTCGGCGTTAGGGTTGAATGTGGCGGGGTCAAGCGTCGGGATGTACGTAAACTGCTTGTCCTCACTGCTGGCTACTACATTGGGTTTTGTGAACTTCTTCGCTTCTTTGATAGCCTTAGATGCCCATTCGCCTGTGTTGACGTAATCAGCTTCGCCGTTAATCGTAAGGTTAATCGGAACCATAGCAAACTGCTGTGTTGCGCCGCCTTGAAGGAAGAGAACCTTGTAGTTGGCGGGAATGTCCATAATCTCGCGCAAAAGTGCCTCAGCCGCAGTAACAATGCCTTCATAAATCTTTGAGCGGTGGCTCATCTCCATAACGGACATGCCCGAACCCTCATAATCGATAAACTCAGCCTGAGCCTTAGCCATAACGGGACGCGGCAAAGCGCTGGGACCAGCCGAGAAATTGATAACTCTACCCATTGTGAAAACCTCCATAATATTGTATTTGTTGCTTTACTTCTATTATAATTATACCCCCGCAGTAATTTATTGTCAAATGCTATTCTCCACATAAAACTAAAAAAACCTATTGACAAGTATCCCCAATTAAGCTATACTATTTTAACAAGGAGAAATACCCAAGTGGCTGAAGGGGCTCCCCTGCTAAGGGAGTAGGTCGCTAATACCGGCGCGAGGGTTCAAATCCCTCTTTCTCCGTCATAATTTGTCGAAAGCTGTCGAATGAGAATTTGGCGGCTTTTGGTGTATAGGTGAGGATTATTTATATAATAGGAGGCCTAGCTAATGAAGTATTATAAGAAAATCATTGGAAGTCGCATATATTTATCACCCACCAATACAGACGAAGTTGATAGTTATCTAAAATGGATGAATGACGAAGCAGTTGCCGTCGATTTTGGTCAATATCCTCTGGTGGTTTCATCGAAAAGTGATATGAAATGGCTTTATGAGCCGAGCAAGGATATGCACCGTTACGCTATAGTGCTTATTGACGGTGATGTATTAATTGGAAGTATTAGCTTACACAACATCGACCATCTAAATCGCAATGCATTTATCGGCATTTTTATCGGCGAGGAGGAGTACCGAGGCAAGGGATATGGGGCCGAAGCGATTCAACTAATTCTAAACTATGGGTTTAAGACAATGAATCTACATAGTATTAACCTTACTGTACACGCTAACAATTGTGCAGGTATTTCCTGCTATAAGAAGGTAGGTTTTCGAGAAGTCGGAAGATTACCGGAAGTGTTTTTTATTGATGGAAAGTATGTTGACAAGATTTATATGGGCATACTGGAGAATGATTTTAATGAATGACAGCTACTGCATAAAATGTGCATAATCATTGTTAGCTCTTTTGACTGACAAGCACATGGTTTATCAAAAGCTGTCAAATGTTTATTTGAAGATTTTGGTGTATAGGTAGGATTATTTATATATGGTGGGAGGTGGTAGACAATGAACTTATATCATTATTCTGAGAAGGGAAGTACTCCCTTTCTTACTCTATCCGATTTATCTGACGAAGAAGCAAGGGAAACGCAGGACAAATTAAAAGCGAATGATAATGTATATCAAAGACGAGATTACGATGGTAATTATTTATATTTTCGACAAATCATTGAGAGTAATTTACGCTCTGCATTTATTGAAAAAGGCGGAAAGCCTTTTAGAAAAGCCCCAGTGTA
>CAZOVK010000034.1:0-23861 GCA_964583165.1 uncultured Defluviitaleaceae bacterium
AGGTTAGAGATGTCGTAATATGCCCTCTCATAAACCTTGCCGCTCTTACAAATACAACCGTTTTCAAATTCTACGCTCATTCACTCAATTGTCCTTTTCAAAATTTCAACATACCGAACCATTATAACATAACTTACACCATTAGGTCAAAATATTGCGCGATAAAGGGTTATGCCACTTTAACATAGCATAACCCTTTATCGCATTCTAACTACTAGTCAATCAAACTGTCAATCAGCGCATCATCTGCGATATACGGTATCGTAATATGCCCGCGCCCCGCGTTGTTTTTGTTGTATTCAACGCTAGCCTCAATCGCGTGCTCATTTCGCGCCCAGCTTCTACGCGCAACACCGCCCATAACGTCCCACATCATACTGCTTTTGATGATTGCGTCAACGCGCTCGCTACCGTCGAGAACCAGACCGAAACCGCCGTTTATCGCCTTGCCGATACCCACGCCGCCGCCGTTATGCAGTGCAATCATGCTCATGCCACGCGCCGCATTACCCGCGAAACACTGTGTCGCCATGTCGGCCATGACATTACTGCCGTCTTTGATGTTAGAGGTTTCGCGGAACGGCGAATCTGTGCCGCTCACGTCATGGTGGTCGCGCCCCAGCATAATAGGCCCAACCTCGCCGCGCCTTACCATGTCGTTAAACTTGAGCGCAATACGTGTGCGCCCCTCTGCGTCTTGATAGAGTATACGCGCCTTTGTGCCGACAACGAGCCTGTTACGCTTTGCGTCACGAATCCAAACATAGTTGTCATAGTCTTGATAACGCCTGTCGGGGTCAATGCAAGACATGGCCGCCGCGTCTGTCTTGTCCAAGTCCTCGTCCTTGCCGCTCAAACACACCCAGCGGAACGGCCCATAACCATAGTCAAACAACATTGGCCCCATAATATCTTCAACATAAGACGGGAAGATGAAGCCGTCAAGGTCATCTACGCCGTTCTTGCTGATTTCTTTAACGCCCGCGTCAAACACAGACTTCAAGAACGCGTTGCCATAGTCGAAGAAGTATGTGCCGCGCTCTGTCAGCGTTTTAATCGCGTTAAAGTGACGGCGCAAGGTTTCGTCAATCGCCTTTTTGAAGCCCTCGCGGTTATTCGAGAGTGCTTCTGTGCGCTGTTCAAACGTCATTGTCGCGGGGCAATAGCCGCCGTCATAAACATTATGACAAGAGGTCTGGTCAGACAACAGGTCAATGTGTATGTTATGCTCAACCGCATATTCAAGTAAAGTAACAATATTCCCGTGATAAGCTATCGACAACGCCTGTTTGTTTTCCAAAGCCGCCTTCGCCATGCCAAACACTTCTTCAAGGTCAGCCGAATACTTCTGAACCCAACCTTGACTGTGACGCGTCTGAATACGTGAGAAATCAACTTCCGCGAAAATACCGACGCTGCCCGCTATATCAGAAGCCTTGGGTTGTGCCCCACTCATGCCACCCATGCCCGACGATATGAACAACCGCCCCGCGAGGTTCTCGCCGTTTTGAAGCCCAAAAAACTTTCTCCCCGCGTTCAGAATAGTATTAAACGTGCCATGAACAATGCCCTGTGGCCCGATATACATGAGCCCGCCCGCCGTCATCTGCCCATAGTTCGCGACACCCATCTGTTCGGCTATCTCCCAGTTGTGCATGTTATCAAACATACCGACCATGAGCGAGTTCGTGATAATCACACGCGGCGCGTCGGGCTTAGACGGGAACAACCCGAGTGGATGCCCGCTCATTATCACAAGCGTCTGGTCAGCCGTCAATTCCTCCAAATACGCTTTAATCAACCGATACTGCAACCAGTTCTGACAGACCGAACCCGTTTCGCCATAGGTCACCAATTCATAAGGGTAAAGCGCAATCTCGAAGTCGAGGTTATTCTCCATCATAACCTGAATTGCCTTGCCCTCCGCACATCTACCCTTATACTCGTCAACAGGTTTGCCATAAATACGCCCTTCGGGGCGATACCTATAGGCATAAATACGCCCGCGCGTCCTAAGCTCCTCTAAAAATTCGGGCGCTAGAGTCGCGTGCAAACTCTCGGGCACATACCTCAGCGCGTTTTTGAGCGCAGTTTTGGTCTGCTGTTTCGTCAGACAATAACCCCTGTCGGGCGCACGGCGTATGCCCTCGACAAATGCCGGATACTCCGGCAAAACATCAGAAAGCTTAATCTGCATAGCCCCACCAATAGCTTCATTCAACATAGAACAATCCCCCCTAAACCCCAATGATTTCGATACCCACTTCTTCAACCGCCTTAACAACCGCGCCTGTCGCCACTTGTTCAGCCGTACGCTCCAATTGGGGATACATCACTATATCCACGTTAAATGGTTCAACAAAACGCCGTAAATGCTTCAGCGCGGCAGTCGTGCCCACACCCAGCGCTTTCTCATCTCTAAACGAGAGTGCCTGTTGTGCCGCGAACATCTCAATACCGATAACCTTTGTTGCGTTTTTCAAAATCTGCAAGGCCTTCCGCGCCGCTGTCGTGCCCATACTCACATGGTCTTCTTGATTCGCAGACGACGGTATCGAATCGACAGTCGCGGGATGCGCCAAAACCTTGTTCTCGCTCACAATCGAAGCCGCCGAATATTGCGCAATCATCAGCCCCGAGTTAAGCCCCCCATTCTTTGTCAGAAACGCCGGCAGACCGGACAACTGCGGATTCACAAGGCGTTCAATGCGGCGTTCCGCGATGTCCGCGAGTTCCGCAACGGCAATGCCCAGAAAATCCATAGCGAAGCCTACCGGCTGTCCGTGGAAGTTGCCGCCAGAAATAACCTCGTCAGAATCAGGGAAGATAATCGGGTTATCCGTGACGGCGTTTATCTCAATATCCAAGACCTGCTTCACATAAGCCAATGCGTCACGCGTCGCCCCATGAACCTGCGGAATACACCTAAGGCTATACGCGTCCTGCACCTTATCGGGCTTTGTAGGCGTGGCTAGACTACTCCCGTCCAGCAGTGTCAAGAGGTTCGCCGCCGTGTTAATCTGCCCCTTATGCGGGCGCACGGCGTGAAGCTTGGGGTCAAACGCCTTTGTGACGGCCCCTAATGCCTCACAAGTCAAAGAAGCCGCAATGTCAGCACTCTTGACCAGATTAACAGCTCCATAATAGGTCATACAACCAATCGCCGTCATAATTTGCGTGCCGTTAATGAGCGCCAGCCCCTCTTTTGCTTCAAGCCGAATCGGCGTAACCCCCGCCCTCTTCATGGCATCCGCGCCGCTCATGCGCTCGCCTTCATAAACCGCCTCGCCCTCGCCTATCATCACAAGCACGATATGTGACAGCGGCGCCAAATCACCTGACGCGCCCAAAGAACCCTGTGACGGTATCACCGGACACACGCCACGATTCAACATCTCAATGAGCGTATCGATAACCACAACGCGGCAACCAGAAAACCCCTTAGAAAGCGCGTTCGCGCGCAATAACATAGCCGCCCTAACCACATCATATGGCAAAGGCTCGCCCATGCCACAAGCGTGACTGCGAATCAAATTCACCTGCAACTGCGCAGTGTCTTCTTTAGAAATCAACGTGTCAGAAAACTTACCGAAACCCGTCGTCAAGCCATAAATCACGGCTTCTTCGTTCAACTTCTTTTCCACATACGCACGTGTATGGTTGACGCTTTCACGCGCTATCTGTGATAACTCCACGCGCTCATTGTTAACCGCCACGTTATAAACCTGTTCAATTGTAAGACTGTTTCCGTCTAAACAGACGCCCATCTGTTACCCCCTAAAGTGTCTAAGCCGCTTCATCATTGCGTTTTCGCGCCCAAAAAGCTCGTGCAGTGCGTTATATTCAGCATATAATTCGTCATAAATCGCCGTATATGCGTGATTTGGACAGTATACCACACTTTTCAGCTTTGCGCAAACCTTCGCGGCCTCATCTATTGTGTCAAACCCGCCGCGCGCCTTGCCAGCCGCGACAGCGCCAAACATAGCCGCCCCTAGCGCGGGTGCTTGCGGCGAACCCGAAATCCGAATCTCTCTGTTACACACATCGGCGTAAATCTGCATAACCAGTGGGTTCTTCTCCGCAATGCCACCGCAAGCGTAGAGTTCATCAACAGGCACACCGCTTTTCTCAAAAGTTTCGATAATCTTGCGCGTGCCGTATGCCGTGGCTTCAATCAACGCGCGGTATATATCGGCGGCCTTCGTCTTTAACGTCATACCGATAATCAGCCCCGACAAATCTACGTCAACAAGCACAGAACGGTTGCCGTTCCACCAATCGAGCGCAACCAACCCACTCTCACCCGGTTTTAGCAAAGCGGCCTGTTCGCTCAACAACTCATGCACAGAAATACCGCGCTCTTCGGCTTCACGCTCAATCTTCGCGGGTACAAGGTTCTTAACAAACCAGTCAAAATGGTCGCCCACACAACTTTGCCCCGCCTCATAACCCGGATAACCCGGCACAACGCCGTCTTCAACCACGCCGCACATGCCGGGAACCATCTTCACGGTTTCGCCTATCATTATGTGACAAGTACTGGTTCCCATTATCATGAGCATCTTCCCGGGCGTGGTAATCCCCAAAGCAGGGGCGCTCACATGCGCGTCAACATTCGCAACAGCCACACTGGTACCCACACAAAGCCCCGTTAGCCGCGCCATTTCTTCCGTTAAACCACCCGCCCGTTGACCCAGTGCATATATATCGGTGCTGAGTTTATCCTCAACCACATTCTCCAACCGCTTATCCAACGCGGCGAAAAACGCCTTACTTGGGTAGCCCTCCGCCTTCGACCATATCGCCTTATAACCCGCCGTACAAGAGTTCCGCGCTTCAACGCCGCAAAGCCGCATAACCACCCAGTCGGCGGCCTCCATGAACCTGTCTGCCGTGTCATAAATCTCGGGCGATTCGTTTAACACTTGCCAAATCTTGGGTATCATCCACTCACTCGAAATCTTCCCGCCATACCTCTGCAAAAACTTCTCGTCATGCTCTTCGGCTATCTCATTAAGCCTATTCGCCTCATCCTGAGCGGCGTGATGTTTCCAAAGCTTCACATAAGAATGCGGGTTCCGCTCATACCGCTCATGATAACAAAGCGGCACACCCTTTTCATCAACAGGCAAAATCGTACAAGCCGTAAAATCTATGCCAATCCCCACAACATCAGCGGGATTAACAGACGTTTCTTCTAATAATGCTGGTATTGTCCGTGCCAAAACATCAATATAATCCCTCGGATGTTGAAGCGCAAAATCGGGCGGCAGTGCTTCCCCACTGGGCAAGCGCTCATCCATAACCCCATGCGGATAATCATAGACCGCAACGGCCAACTCCTGCCCGTCAGTCAAATCCACAATCACGGCGCGCCCTGAAAGTGTGCCATAGTCAACGCCAATCGCGTATTTACTCATAGCGCCCTCCTAAAACGGGTTCTCCGTGGGATAGGGCAAGCCGGCGGGGCGGTTGTAGTTGATGTCAGAAACACCCATGAGCTTCAAAACCTCAAACAACACCTTCCCTACCCGCTCAAACCCCACTGCCCCATGATGCGGAAAGCGTTTCTCAATCAACACATGCCGATAAAACCTCGCCATTTCGCGAATCGCGAACACGCCGATGCCGCCAAACGAGCGGGGGTCAACGTCCAAAATCTCGCCCTCGGCGATATAACTACACAAACGCGCGTCAGCCGTACCCTGCAACCTAAAAAGCGTCACACCCGCGGCTTTCATGCCGCCTTCTAACGTCCCCTGCGTAATATTCGGCTCACAATCGGGTTCAAGCGCGCGTTTCATAATAAGCTGATACTTAATCTCGGGCTTTTTCAGATAACAAGCGGGCGTATTGCCACAGTGGAAACCCATGAACAAGTCCGTCGCCTTATAACCCGCAAAAGCCGCCGCATTTTCGTCAATCATATCACGCGGCACGGTATTGTTAATATCAAGCAATGTCGGCGGCAACCCCGTTGCCAGCGCAATTATGTACTCACTCAACACCCCATAAATATCCGTTTCACAAGCAACGGGAATGCCGCGGCTCGCCAGCCTTGAGTTCACATAACACGGCACAAACCCAAACTGTGTCTGAAACGCCGGCCAACACTTGTTAGCAAACACCACAAAATCAGACACACCCTTATTCGCTTCCAACCAATCCAAGAGTGTCAACTCATACTGCGCAAGGCGTTTGAGCACTTGTGGGCGCTTGTTGCCTTCGCCTAGTTCAGCCGCCATATCAGTCATAACAGCCTCAATCCGCGCGTCCTCCGCGTGGGCATTAAACGCCGCATACAAGTCCAGCTCCGAGTTTTCCTGTATCTCAACGCCCAAATCATAAAGCGGCTTAATCGGCGCGTTACAAGCCAAAAAGTCATAAGGACGCGGACCAAACGTGATTATCTTCAGCCGCTTAACCCCAATCATAACCCGCGCAATCGGTATAAACTCCGCCATCATCTGAGCAACTTCATCAGGCAAACCCACAGGATATTCAGGGATATAAGACTTAATCCCTCTTAGCCCAATATTATAACTCGCGTTCAACATGCCACAATACGCATCACCGCGCCCGTTCACCAAATCAGCCGCGCTCTCTTCGGCGGCCGCCACGAACATGACGGGCAACCCAAACCGTTGCGCCAAAATCGTTTCCGGTCCCTCTGGTCCAAAATTGCCGAGATACACAACAAGCGCATTCACGCCCGCCGCTTTGACTTCCTCCAAAGCCGCCAGCGCGTCCTTCTCGCTCTCAACAATCGTTTCAGCCTTGAAAACCTCAACCCCAATGTTCGCGGCGGCCTCTACAACCGCGTCACGCCGCCGCCTACTCAACTCAACCGGAAAACAGTCACGGCTAACAGCCACAAGCCCCAGTTTAACCACAGGTAAATTATCCACATCAAACCCCACGAGTTTCGACTTTCTTCAATTATAATACCGCCAATGGTTTTTTTCAAGCGGTGAAAATATGAAAATAGGTGTTGACAAATCGCCGAATTGAGATATAATACTATAAATATATGTTCCGGCAGGACGAGTAATTATGTAGTCACATTCCAGAGAGGGTTTTCCGATAAATCGGGCTGAAATAAACCTATTGTGCGCGTAATGAAGACCAACCCGCTGATTATGGGACATACGCTGATTGCGTTATCATTTTCAAGTGGGAGTGTGTACTTTTGCGCTTCAATTTGGGTGGAACCACGGTTACAGCCGTCCCAAAATCATTGGGAAGGTTGTTTTTTTATTGAACTGGTAAAGATGATACGTAATTAGCTAATATTAGAAAGGGGAAAATATATGCCTATTATTACACTGAGTGACGGCAAGCAAGTGGAAGTCGAAAGCGGTATATCCGTTTTAGACGTGGCAAAACAAATCAGCCAAGGTCTGGCGCGTAACGCTTGCGCGGCAGACCTGGACGGTGAACTAACAGACCTTCGCGCACCGATAACAAAAGACTGCTCGCTTAAAATTCTGACGTTCGACGACGAAGGCGGGCGTTGGGCATTCCGCCATACAGCCGCGCATATCCTTGCGCAAGCCGTAAAACGCCTCTACCCAACGGCAAAACTCGCCATAGGCCCCGCTATCAAAGACGGTTTCTACTATGACGTAGACTTTGAACGCCCGCTAGTGCCCGAAGATTTAGAGAAAATCCAAGACGAGATGAAGAAAATCGTCAAAGAGGACATCGCTCTGGAGCGTTTCGAGTTGCCGCGTGACGAAGCTATTGTTTTCTTCGAGAAAATGGGCGAAAGTTATAAAGTAGAACTCATTCAAGACCTACCCGAAGGCGAAATCATTTCATTTTACAGGCAAGGCGAGTTTACAGACCTTTGCGCGGGCCCTCACATGTTATCAACTAAGGCCGTCAAAGCCCTGTCGCTCACGACACTTGCGGGCGCATATTGGCGCGGCAGTGAGAAGAACAAGATGCTTACACGTATCTACGGCACGGCATTTGCCAAAGCGTCAGAACTGGACGCGTACTTCGCGATGCTCGAAGAAGCCAAGAAACGCGACCACAGAAAGCTTGGGCGCGAACTCGAACTCTTCGCTTTACTCGAAGAAGCCCCCGGTATGCCATTCTTCCTACCCAAAGGTATGATAATTAAGAACCTACTCGTCGAATATTGGCGAAAGCTCCACAAAGAGCGCGGTTATGTAGAAATCAGCACGCCCCAAATCATGACGCGCGAACTCTGGACGCGCTCGGGTCACTGGGACCACTATCGCTCAAACATGTACACAACAGAAATTGAAGAAGCCGACTTCGCGATAAAGCCCATGAACTGCCCGGGTGGTATGCTTGTCTATAAGCAAAAAATGCGCTCCTACAAAGACCTGCCCATGCGTGTCGGCGAACTCGGTATCGTCCACAGGCATGAAAAAAGCGGCACACTGCACGGGCTCATGCGCGTGAGGTGTTTCACACAGGACGACGCGCATCTGTATATGACGCCCGAAGACATCAAACCCGAGATTATAGGCGTTATCGACCTCTTCGCGACAGTTTATAGCCTGTTTGGTTTTGAATACAGCGTCGAACTCAGCACGCGGCCCGAAAACAGCATGGGCAGCGAGGAAGACTGGAACACAGCGACAGAAGCCCTTCGCGAAGCCCTAATCGAAAAGAATGTCAACTTTGTAATCAACGAGGGTGACGGCGCGTTCTATGGCCCCAAAATTGACTTTCATCTAAAAGACTCAATCGGGCGCACATGGCAATGCGGCACAATACAGCTTGACTTCCAGATGCCCGAAAAGTTTGACCTCGAATATATCGGCGCTGACGGTGAACGCCACCGCCCCATCATGATACACCGCACGGCATACGGCTCCCTTGAACGCTTCATCGGCGTTCTGACAGAGCATTTCGCGGGCGCGTTCCCGCTGTGGCTTGCGCCTGTTCAAGTCAAGATTTTGCCTATCTCCGAGCGCTTCCATGACTACGCCGCTGCTGTTGAAAAACAGTTAGACGCGGTGGGTATCCGCGCCGAAGTTGACACGCGCTCCGAAAAAATCGGCTTCAAAATCCGTGAAGCCAGAAACTCCCGCGCCCCCTACATCGTCGTTGTCGGTGAAAAGGAAAGTGCCGAGAACGCCGTGTCCGTCAGAAGCCGCCACAAAGGCGACGAAGGTCAGTTAGCGCTTTCTGACTTCATAACACGCTTGCAAGAAGAAATTGATAGTAAGTTCTTCACATTCGACAAGGTAGAATAACAAACGAAAAGGGCTGGAATCTCTGTTCCGGCCCTCTCTTTAACTATCTAATTTCGCGTAATATATGTATCCATTCATGCCCATTCGGAAAGGCGACTGATAAAGCATTCAGTAGCCAAATACGGCTCTCAAAAGATAAGTGTTGAAGCATCACTTTGAAATCGTGGCGATTCACTTCCCGTGATAAATCTGTAGACTTGTACAAAAGCACTAACTCCGGCGATAAATACGAAATGCCCGCTTTCGTTAATATAGCTTTGCCCATATCAAGCCTTATCTTCTCATTCCGTGAATAGATGAATTCATTGTCAACGCACCTATTAAACAGAAATTCGATATAATCCAGTTTATGTTGTTCAACATGGTCAATCTCACAACGGTAAAAGCCGTCTTCGACAAGGCTTACATGAAAAAATGGGCAACTGTCTTTAACACAAAAAATATTGCGCTTAACCACCTTTTGGTCTGCAACATCCGTAATCAGATGTACCAAACCATTACCCAACGGCTCATAAATAACCCAATCCCGCGATTTCATATATTCTATTATGTAATTTCTCTCTTCCCAATATGCCGATATATCTATATCTCCATGTGGTCTGATGGATTCACCCAGATGAATGTCTAACGCATGACCTCCACAAAAAGCATAACCAAAACCCTGATTTGCAAGCAAATTATCGCACTCAACAATAAGTTGGTTCATCCTATATTTTCATCCTTTTCTATAAGCTCCAATGCCGCCGCCGCCGCCTTTTTTGATGCCTCTTTCTTGCTCTTGCCCGAGCCAACCCCAATGCGGCGGTTCTCATGATATACAGCGACAGTAAACGTCTTGTCATGCTGCTGCCCGGCTTCATCTGTAATAATATAATGCAACGGCTCACGGCTGATTTTCTGTATATACACTTGAAGCCGCGTTTTTGGGTCATCGTTTTTGAGCGTTTCTTTAACCATACCAATCCGCGCGCCAAGAAAACGGACTATGAAGCCCTCCGCCGCCTCATACCCTCCGTCACAATATATCGCGCCAATCAGCGCCTCAAACGCGTCAGAGAGAATTGAGTCCTTATCTCGCCCGCCGCAATTTTCCTCGCCGCGGTCAACAAGCAGACATTCGCCCAACTCAATCTCACGCGCCACAGCCGCAATAACAGGCTCACAAACGAGCGAAGCCCGACACTTCGTGAGCTCCCCCTCCCGTAAATCGGGGTAGGAGTTGAACAACTTTCGGCTCACAGCCAATTCAAGCACCGCGTCACCCAAAAACTCCAGCGTTTCATTAGATTTCAGCGCATCCAAACCCTTTTCGTTACAATAAGAACTATGTGTGAGCGCGTGTATAAGCCGCCCCATATCCTTAAACTCATAACCTATCCGCGCTATTAAAGCCTTGATGTTATCTTCAAACGACATAAAACCCTCAACTATTCCTCTTGTTCGTTTATAAGCTGTTCGTAAATCTCGCGCTTCCCCACTCGGCGGTCACGCGCGGCGGCTTTAATCGCATCCATGCGCGATTGCCCCAGTTTTTCATACATAGCCACATGTTCAGAAACGGTCATGTCTGCCCATTCGGTTTGTACTGCCTCGCCGCGCTCACTCCCCCCCGCCAGAACCATCACATACTCGCCCTGAGCCCCTGTTTGGTTTATCCGCTCAATAGCAGCGCTTATCGTACCCATAAAATTCTCTTCGTGAATCTTCGTAAGCTCCCGCAAGACACTAATCGACCGCTCACCCAATGATTCTCTTAGCTCCGTCAGTGTATCCAGAATTCTATGCGGGGCTTCATACAAAATCACTGTCCGTGTTTCATTCAGTAAGTTTTCTACCCGTTCGCGCCGCTTCCGCTTATCTGTGGGCAAAAAACCCTCAAACACAAACTTCTCGGTATCTTGCCCCGACAAAACGAGCGCCGTCACAGCCGCGCAAGCCCCGGGGCACACCGTGACACTAATCCCGCGCTCAAAACAAAGCTTGACTAAATCAGCGCCCGGGTCAGAAACCCCGGGCATTCCCGCGTCAGTCACCAGCGCAATATCCGCGCCCTCCAACAACTTGGCAATCAACTTAGGCGCTTTCGCATCCTTGTTATGCTCATGATAACTGGTCTGCGGCGTGGTTATCTCATAATAATTCAACAACTTTGCCGTATGGCGCGTGTCCTCAGCAGCTATTAAGTCCGCTTCCGAAAGCACGCGCAACACACGTAACGTGATGTCCTCTAAGTTGCCAATCGGCGTAGCGCAAAGGTAGAGCGTACCCGCCATCAGTTTTCCTCCCAGTAAATACGCCGCGCCTCGTCAGTATAAACGCCCGGCTGACTATACAATACGAGCGGCGGCATGACATTCAAAAACGCCGCACCGCGCTTGATGCCCTCAATAAGCACAAGAATAGGTGGCTTGTGTACATATGAATGAACAAGCCGTAAGGTTTTCGGCTCAATCTCATGTTCGCGCATGGCGGAGAAGATATCCGCTAGTCTATGCGGCTTGTGAACCATAAACAGCCGCCCCCCGAATTTCAGAAGCCAAGAAGCCGCCCCGCAAATATCTCCAATCGTACAGCTACGCTCAAACCGCGCTTCCTGCGCCCCAAGAGGCAAAGGCCCGCTCCCGTCAGCGTGATAAGGCGGGTTAGCCGTCACGGCATCAAAATCACCCGAACCAAAATGCTCCCGAATCTCTCGAATATCCGCATGAACAGCCCTTAACCTGCCGTCCAAGCCATTCATCTGAACACTCCGAGAAAACAAGTCCACCGCGCGCGCGTCCATATCCACGCCGACAAGTTCATTCGCTTTCGTGAGATTACTCATTAAAATTGGAACAATCCCATTCCCCGTACACAAATCGAGAACCCGCTCATTGCGCCTAGCCCGCGCGAAATGCGCCAACAACACCGCGTCAACGCCGAAACAAAACCCCGCCGGGTCAGAAAGAATCCTTAGCCCGCCGCGCTGTAAGTCGTCTATGCGTTCACCCGGTCTTATTGGCTCGTCTTTACTCATCATCCTTGACTATGGGCATGGGCGGTTGTTCGCGGCGTTCTTTAATGCGAATTTTGTCGGCCGCGTAAGTGTTGATATTAGGCGCGTCTTGCGGACGTTTACGAACGGCGACATTCACAAGCTGGCGCAAAACATTGACAGACAACACCTCACCGCAACCATCGGGCGTACAAACCAAATCACCCGCCATAGGCATATTCTTGTTCAATTCCTCGTAGGTGTCTTCTTCATACTTCAAACAACACATCAAACGCCCACAAATGCCCGAAATCTTTGATGGGTTTAGCGACAGCCCCTGTTCCTTCGCCATTTTTATCGACACAGGCTGAAAGTCCTCCAAAAACGTCGCGCAACAAAACGTCCGCCCACAAATGCCGATGCCGTTCAAAATCTTCGCTTCGTCACGAACGCCTACCTGCCGCAACTCAATTCGTGTTCTGAACACATAAGCCAAGTCCTTGACCAATTCACGAAAATCAACGCGCCCATCAGCCGTGAAATAGAAAATAATCTTGTTCATGTCAAACGTAACCTCAACATCAACAAGTTTCATCTCGGGGTTATGCTTCGCGATTTTCTCCAGCGCGATAACCGTGGCTTCCTGCTCTTTAAGGCGGTTTGATTCCTCTTTTTTATAGTCCTCGTCAGTCGCACGCCTAATAATCTTCTTCAGCGGTAGCGTGACCTGACTCTCTTTAACCTGTCTATTCGGTATATCCACGCGCCCAAACTCCACGCCCCGCGCTGTTTCTACTATACAATGGCTACCCGCCGCGAAAACCTCGCCGTCGGGGTCAAAATAATAAATCTTGCCTGCGCGTCTGAACCGCACACCGATTATCTCGTAAAGCGTTTCCTCCGCTTGAATCTGCTCATTATCGCTCATATCGCCTCCGTCAGTACCCTAAAACCCTCAATAACAGGTTCTCTATAGTCATTTGAAAATTCGCATTTATCGGTACATTCTTTTGCGCATCAATGATTGTATCAACGCAAAACCCATAATACCCCGCGTTAACGACATCACGCGCCCACGCATTTCTATAATAAAGCAACATGCAGTCCAACAAATCCGTCACGTTTTGTCTAAACGGGTCAAGCACCTTAAACGCCTCAAACGCAAACAATAAATCGCCTTTTCGCTCATTTTGTGTTTTTGCCAAAACCTCAAACACCGTATCACGCATGTGTTTCTGCTCGTCGCTAAGTGTTTCTTCGCCACCTTGAACAAACAATCTTGTTGAACGCGACCAAATCGTCTGCAAAATGTTGTCGTCGTTATCAGAAACAAAGATGAAGTAAGCGAAACTCGGCGGTTCTTCAATGATTTTCAACAGCGCATTTTGCCCGCTCTGATTCAGCCTGTCAGCCTGCTCAATAATCACGACCTTGTTATCACTCTGCATAGGCTTAGTCGTCATGCCCTCGTCAATAACCGAGCGAACATGCTCAACCTTAATATCGCGTTTACCCTTTTCAACACCGAGTGTATACAAATCAGGGTTATTCCCCGAATCAAAAGTCTTACAGCTCACACATTGCCCGCAAGGCTCTGCGTTACTATTCTCACACAAAAGCGCCTTAGCAATCGCCCGCGCCAACCCAAGCTTGTCCGCTCCAACTTCACCCGAAATTATCAAAGAACGCGGCAATCGCGCGTCCGTAAGCATTCCCCGCACGCGCTCAATCAACAGCTTATTCCGCTTAAAACCCCAATTGCCGCTCATATCAATAAATCCAGCAGTAACCCTTGAATTTCTTCTGTCGTTTCAAGAATCTTGATGTGGTCTTTCTCTTTCTTCAAGAGTTCCTGCGCCAAATCGTCCAAATCTTGATTGACCACGCGCACAATACTCAAAACCCTATGCCGCCCTCGCCTGTCAAGGAAGTTCTCGCGCGAAAACTGATGAGAGTTAGTGACGACTTCATTGATAAATTCACCGATTTTCGACTTATATTGCCTCAAATCGGCTATATCCATGTGTTCGGTCAGCCTACTGCCCAAACTTGTTATGTCGTCGATAAGCCCTTTCAGCCTTTCGGCCAGCCCTTCCTCGCCTAAGCGGTTCAGCGTAAACATAAATTCTTCGTTACGCTCGACTTCGCGCGTTTTCGCGGCTTCGGCTGCCGCGACGGGGTTAACCGCGTTAACCCTTATGTCCATAAACACACCCTCTTCAGCCTATAGCTCATAGCGTCAATCTAGGCTCTAGGCTAAGGCTATCCGTTTTGTTACACTTTCTTAAAGCTCTCGACATTCATAACAAACATAGTAGCCCCGCCCACCGTAACTTCAACGGGGTAAGGCATATAATTATCCGAAGCCGACACATGTGTTGAGTGAACACTCGTAATCTGCTTTCTGCTCTTACACTTCTTTTCTATTATGCGCTCGAGTTCGGGAATGCGCTCGTCTTCACAGCCACAAATGAGCGTTGTGTTGCCCGCGCGCAAGAAACCGCCTGTTGACGCAAGCTTTGTGACCTGAAAACCGTTCTCGTTTAATACGTCCATAATCTGGAACGCGTCCTCGTCGTGTATGATTGCCATGACCAGTTTCATATTGTGCCCCCTTCTAAATATCTTACCCCGTCAACGAAAACTGCGTTTTTTCGTTGCCACCCCTCATGGAGGGGAACAGCGGCAACGAACAATGAAACGCGAATCATTGTTGCCGCCGTAAGTGCGTAATCAGTGAAAGAATTTCAGCGTGTACTTCGGCTTTTGATTTCGCCGCGTCAACTGTCTTGATACGTTCTGGATATAAAGCGGCTAATTCTTTGTAACCCTCATAAACCGCTTGATGAAACGCATTCCCCTGCATTTCAAGCCTGTCAAACGCCGTGTTTTTCTTCCGCGCGAAGCCTTTTTCGGGCGGCAAGTCTAACAGGATTGTTATATCGGGCATGATGCCGTCTATAGCCAACGCGTTCGCGCCGATTACCTCTTTGATACCTAAACCGCGTGTTATACCTTGATATACGATAGACGAGTCAATAAATCTGTCACAGATTACGGCTTTTTGGGCGTTCAGCGCGGGTTTTATGATTCTTTCAACCGTTTCGGCGCGTGAAGCCGCATATAACAAAGCTTCTGCCCTAGCACACACGTCTGTTTTCGTATCTAACAACAACGCCCGTATCGCCTCCGAAACAGCTGTGCCGCCGGGTTCTCGTGTGAGAATAGCGTCAAAACCCAAGCGCGCCAAAGCGTCCTTTAACATGGCGCATTGCGTACTCTTGCCCGCGCCCTCCGTGCCCTCAACAGAAATAAACAAACCGCCTGCCAAAATATCCCCCACTGTAGTTTTTCTGTATTATACCATACATGTCAAGTTTCGTAAACAATATCATGATACTGAAACTTGAGTTTTTTCTCATAGTCAACACCGGTCGAGAACGAGCGGTTGCCTGTAATCGCCAATAACTCGCGCTCACTGATATTCTCTGTCGAATAATTATACATCGCGTCAATCATTGTCGCGCCCTCCTGCACAGCCCGTTCAAACAATTCAGCGAAATCAGACGTAATCTCGGTATCCTTATCCCAAGGCATATGCCACGGCTTCTTCTCTTTGTTTAGATAATCTATCCCGTCCGTAATCTCTTGCAAGTGAATTAGGCTCGAACAAATACTCTCCCGAACCGTCATGCCCTCGACCAATTCTATCAGCTTCTTCCGCTTCCCACCGCGCGACTGCAAAACCCGCGTGAGCCGTGTCATATACCTCATAGCCGACATCACCTGATTTTGCGTGAGGTCAACACTATAAGCCCCCGCCACAGCCGCCGCAATTGCCCCGGCAATATGTCGTGATTCGTCCTTCGTTGTATGAATCAACTGCCAGAGCTTCTTATCGGCGGGCTTCTTGCCCGTGAAAATCTTCAACATCAAAACGTCCAGAGCCGTTTCGAAATTGCGGTGATAGACGCTATATTTGGCCGTTCGAATCGGCGCATTCGGGTCACGCGCCCCCGTCCTATAATATATGAACGGATGCGCCGCACAATCCAGCGCGTAATGTGACAGATAGCCCGCCGAATAAGACAGAACGGCGGCCCTCTCATGTTCCTTAACCTCACGCGCCCCGTCAATCAAATGCACAAGAAACTTGAAAAAATCCCCATTATGCATTATTATCCCCAATTCGCGCTGACTTTTACGCAACAAGGACGGCAGATAATAGAAAAACATATCGGGGCCTTGACATCCAATGTTGTAAAGCGCGCGGTTTTCGGCTATAATCTCTCTGATAGGCGGCTGTAGTAACGGCAACGTCGCCTCACCGCAAATGTAATGCGTAATCAACCCGGGCATATGCTCACCTCACATATTTTTGAAACCCCGTCTGCTAAAAGCACGCGCTTTTAGCAGACACCCCTTAAAAAGGGGTACGGCGGCGAAAAATCAGAATTGCGAATTATGTCGCCGCCGTATAATTATTATCTTGCAAACTTAGAAAAAAATTCTATAATAGATAATAGAGGTGGACAACTTGGGAGAATTGAGAAACACAATCGAACGGCTCACGGACGGCGTTTACCCGTTCCATATGCCGGGGCATAAACGGAATAGCGAACTGCTCGGCGGCTACCCGCTAAGTTTTGATATAACAGAAATAGACGGCGCAGACAACCTTATGCAACCCACAGGTATGCTCGCAGACTTAGAAGCGCGTATATCGTCTGTTTTTGGGGCACATAAAAGCTTCATAAGCGTGAACGGCTCAACAGCGGGCATAATCGCTTCTATCTTAACAACTGTCGGTGACGGCGACGCTATAATTTGTGCGCGTAACTCTCACCGCGCGTTGTATTCGGGGCTGATACTCTCGGGCGCTAAACCGCTTTACTACTTCCCGATGCCTATGTTTGAAAGCATAACGCCCGAATCAATCGAAAGCGCCCTAAAAGACAGCAACGCCAAGGCTGTTTTCGTCACGAGCCCAACATATGACGGCATAGTATCGGACATACACGGCATCAGCGCGGTTTGTAAGAAACACAATGCCCTGCTAATCGTTGACGAGGCCCACGGGGCGCATTTGCGCTTCCACAAAAACTTCCCCGATTCAGCCGTTGATTGTGGCGCTGATATAGTGATTCAAAGCCTACACAAAACCCTGCCCGCGCCAAACCCGCTGTCGGTCATTCACGTGGGCGAGAACGTGAATGCTGACGCCTTCCGCTTTAACTTGAACTTAATACAAACATCAAGCCCGTCATACGCCCTCCTCACTGCGTTAGATGACTGCTTAGACATCATAGAAAAACCGAACGCCTTCAATTCATTCGTGGACAAGCTTAATGATTTCAGACAGCGCATACGAGAATGTCACTCAGCCATGACGATACTGGAAAAAGACATGGGCACTGTCTGCGGCATAGACATCAGCAAATCAATCTTCGCCCTAGACATCAGTAAGCTAGTAATCTTGCCGAACACAATGACAGGTGTTGAACTGAAAGACTTACTGCTGTCAAAACACAGAATAGAACTGGAATACGCGAACATGCTCCATGCCGTTGCCCTCACAAGCATAGCGGATACGCAAGAAGGCTTCGACAGGCTCTATACGGCACTATGCGACATCTTCGCGGGTACAAAACCAACGCCTGACTTCGGTAAGTCTTACAGAACAACCAAACCGCAAATCGAACAGGTATTAACACCCCGCCGCGCCCACCAAAGCCCGAAAACCCGAGTATTACTCCATGAATCTATCGGGCACATCAGCGGCGGCTTTATCATCCCCTACCCACCCGGAATTCCGCTACTGGCTCCCGGTGAAGTAATAACAGAGGGTATATATAAGCATCTAGCTTCTTACTTAAAAAACAATATCTCCGTCGTAGGTATATCTGACGGCGGCATAGACATAATTCTACAATAGGAGTATATTATGAATCTACTTACAGGCACGGACATTCTCTTCGCGGCTTCACTCGCGCTGATTCTGACATACATGGTCAAGATTCTGGGGCGGCTGTTCCGCCGCTCGAAACCGCCCACAGAGTTCGGCTTTAAGCCATCAGAAATCCATAAAGTCATCGAAAAATGCGTCATGCTCTTCCCGCGCCCCAACATGGCATTTGGTGGTTCGGTTCTCGGAAAGGGTATGCTCGTGCGTGTCACCACAGTCAACAAACGCAGTTTCGAGGGCATTTTTATAGGCACAAACAACGACAACATGATTTGTATACTTACAGGTAATCTCGTCAAAATCGATTTGCTGGATAATATAGCCGAGGTCGTTATCCTAAGCCCCGGCAATTCTAATATGTTTTAACTTACACTAGGGGGATTTATTGAATGTGCGGCATTTGCGGCTTTACGACATACGATACAACAGACGGCGCGGAGGGCATACTCTCGCGCATGATGGATACCATTATTCACCGCGGCCCCGATTCTGAAGGGTCACATTTGGGCGATTCAATCGCGCTAGGCTTTAGGCGACTCGCCATGATTGACCTTGACGGCGGCTCACAACCGATTTATTCGGGCAAGTATGTAATTACCATGAATGGTGAAATATATAACTATAAGGCATTGCGTGACGAGCTGCTTCTATCGGGCGTTGAATTTTCTACATTGTCAGATACCGAAGTTGTCCTAAAGCTCTACGAAATCCACGGCAAAGACTGTTTGAAATATCTGCGCGGCATGTTCGCCTTCGTCATCTACGACACACACGAAAAGAGGATGTTCGCGGCGCGTGACTTCTTCGGCATCAAGCCGTTCCACTACGCCCAAGTCGGTAACGACCTCGTTTTCGGCTCTGAAATCAAAAGCTTCTTTCATCACCCATTAGTTAGGAAGGAACTCAACCACGAAGCCCTCGAGCATTACCTAACCTTTCAATATTCCGTCCTCAACGAAACCTTCTTTAAGGGCATCTACAAGCTCCCGCCCGGTCACTACCTGACGTTTGAAAACGGCAAACTCGAAGTCATCCGCTACTTCGCGCCTGTTTTCCGCCCCGAAGAAAAGAAACTTTGCGACACCATAGACGCAATCTCAGCAGTCGTGAAAGATTCTGTCGAACATCACAAAGTCGCTGACGTTGAAGTTGCGTCGTTTTTGTCCAGTGGGGTTGATTCCAGCTATGTCGCCGCCTGCGCGAATGTCAAAAAAACCTTCTCAGTAGGCTTCGACATCAAGGACTACAACGAGATTCCCTACGCCAAAGCCCTTTCGGACAAGCTAAATATAGAAAACATCAGCCAGAGCATCACCCGCGAAGCCTTCTTTGAAGAACTCCCGCGTATCGTCTATCACATGGACGAGCCCTTAGCAGACCCCGCCGCCGTTCCGCTCTATTTCGTGAGCCAAATTGCGTCAAAGCATGTTAAGATAGCTCTAAGCGGCGAAGGCGCGGACGAACTGTTTGGCGGCTACAATATCTACCGTGAACCGCTGGACATTAAAATACTGACAGACCTACCGCGCTTTGTCCGCAAATTCTTGGGCTGGACAGCGCGTAAAATCCCGTTCGGCTTCAAGGGCAAGAACCTGCTAATCCGCGCGTCTAAAGACATAACCGAGCGTTTCATAGGCAACGCGAATTTGTTCAGCAAAGAAGAACGTGAAACAATCATCAAAAACCCTATCTTCGCCCCGCCCGCGCACTCGATAACAAAACCCGTCTATGACCGCGCATTGGGCTATGACGACATCACGAAGATGCAATACTTAGATATCAATATGTGGATGGTCGGCGACATTCTCCTAAAGGCTGACCGAATGAGCATGGCGCATTCGCTGGAAGTCCGCGTGCCTTTTCTCGATACGGCCGTGTTTGACGTGGCTTCCCACATCCAAACAGACTACCGCGTGAACCGTGTAGCGACAAAGTATGCGTTTAGGCTCGCGGCACGTGAGGTTCTGCCTGATGATGTAAGCAAAAAGAAAAAACTGGGCTTCCCCGTACCGATTCGCGTCTGGTTACGTGAGGACAAGATTTACAATCAAGTTAAGACAGCGTTCACATCAGCCACAGCGAAGAACCTGTTTAACACAGACGCTCTCGTGAGCCTGCTGGATGCCCACAAATCACATAAATCTGACAACAGCAGAAAGATTTGGGCAGTCTATATGTTCCTACTGTGGCATAAGGTGTTCTTTGAAGGGGATGAAACACAAAGTGCGTAAGACATTGTTGATATTGCTATGTTTGTTAATAGGTATGACCGCGTGTTCAAGCAACGAGCCCGAAGACCCGTCGAAAGACCCTGCCTTTGTGACGACCTGCATTCTTGACGCGTTTTTCAAGCAGACAGACACAGAAATCGCAACCAAACTCATGGGCAATGACGCGGCAACAACACGCGGCGCGATTGTATCTTACTGTGAACAATACTACCTGTCGCTAGAATCGCTGACATTCGACCAAGTTCTGGAGCTTTCGGAGAAACTAGTCGAAAAATCGAGCGCGTTAATCGAATATCGCGCCGAAACCACAGAGAAAACAAATGAGAATGCCAAAGTCAACGTCTATGTCAAAACCCTTGACACAGCCGCATTCTACGCTGCCTGTGACGAATATTTCACTGCGAACACCACAACCGATATGACCGACACAGAGCTAAACCGCGTATCATTTGAGGGTTACATGCACGCGCTCGACAATCTTAAACTCGATGAGAAAACCGAGTATACACTCACGGCTAACCTAGCCTACCGCTACGAATCATGGCAAATTGACAACCTCGACAAGCTCATTTCAGACTGTTTCAACGCCATAATCGGCAATTTAAGTACGAAATAGCCACAATACATTAAAGAAGGGCGGTTTTAACCGCCCTTCTTTTGCCAACTGGTCATACCAATTAAACAAGTAATCATTTGACATTGTTTTTTTGTTGTATATTTTGTATAAATGTGTTATATTGATAATATGCGACATAATGTTATAGGAGGAAATTACATATGAGCAAAATGATTCACTCAATCACAGAGGCCATCGGCAATACATACCTTCTTCGTCTTGACCGCCTCACAAAACACTTGGGGCTTGAAGGCACTATTTATGCAAAGCTTGAACACATGAACCCCAGCTTTTCGAAGAAAGACCGTATCGCGCTCGGCATGGTTGAAGCGGCCGAAGAACGTGGCGACCTCCGCCCCGGTATGCCCGTTGTCGAAATGACCAGCGGCAACACTGGCACAGGCGCGGCGCTTGTCTGCGCGGCTAAGGGCTATCGTTTTATCTGTGTAATGTCAAAGGGCAACTCCATTGAGCGCGTCCGCATGATTCAGGCGTTCGGCGGCGAGGTGGTTCTCGTTGAGCAGGCACCGGGCGCTGTTAAGGGCAAGGTATCTGGCGACGACCTTAAACTTGTAGAAATCGAAACAGAACGTATTGTCAAAGAAACAGGCGCATATTATCTTAATCAGTTCAACAACATGGACAATGCGGACGCGCAAGAAAAAACCGCCCGCGAAGCCTATGAGCAAAGCGAAGGCGCAATCGATGTTTTCGCTGACTTCATCGGCACAGGTGGTACATTCTCGGGCATGGCGGCCGGTTTCAAGAAATGCAACCCGGCTATTCGATGTTACGCCGTAGAACCTCATGGTTGCGCATATTACAAGGGCGAAATCATCGACGGCTCCAGCCACTCGATTCAAGGCGGCGGTTACGCTAAACCCTGCTCAATCGTTCGCCCCGAACACATTGACGGCTATGTAACCGTCAATGATGCCGAATCCGTGGCTATGGTCAAAGACTTGGCGCGTATCGAAGGTCTTTTCGCGGGCTTTTCGAGCGGCGCGAACGTTACAGCGGCCGTGAAACTCCTTCAAGGCGCTGAAAAAGGCAAGAGCATTTGCGTAGTCATCAATGACTGCGGTCTTAAATACATGAGCACAACACTGTTTAACCCGCAAGAATAATCGGGGGATTATCAATGCAAAGCATCAACGCATTATTCGAGCAAGTAAAGAATCGCCCGGCTGCCGCAATTGCGGTAGCCGTGGCACAGGACGAGCACGTCCTCGATGCCGTTCACGCGTCTATTGAAATGGGGCTAGCGCGCTTCATCCTTGTTGGGGACAAGGACGCAATCGCCGAAAAAGCCTCCCTTGTAGGCCTGAACCTCGAAGCTGTCGAGATTATCCACGAAACGGATAACACGGCGGCTTGTCGCATTGCGGTCAAACTCGTGTCAGACGGCAAGGCCGAAGCCCTCATGAAAGGGTTAATCGACACATCCGTTATTATGAAGGCCGTTTTAGACAAGGAAGTCGGGCTTCGCACTGAGAACAGGCTGTCACACATTGGCGTGTTTGAGTTGCCACATTATCACAAGCTAGTGTTTGTGACCGATGCGGCTATCAATATCGCGCCCGATTTGCGCACAAAGAGGGAAATCCTCCATAACGCCATTAACGCCGTGGTACGTATGGGCATAGCCGAACCCAAAGTCGCGCTTTTGGCAGCCAAAGAGAAAGTAGACAGAAACATGCCATGCACAGAAGATTGCCACGGTTTAGTTGAAATGTGGCTAGATGGCATAATCGCATACGGTAACGGAATTATCGCCGGTCCAATGGCATTAGACATTGCGCTATCAAAAGAAGCTGCCCAAACCAAGGGCTATGAAAGCCCAGTAGCCGGTGATGCGGATATACTGTTTGTTCCCGACATCGAAGCCGGCAATATCCTTTACAAGAGTTTCACAATAGCGGCACGCGCCCGCTCGGGCGGCGCTGTTCTCGGCGCTCGCAAGCCCATCATACTCACATCACGCTCTGACTCCGCCGATTCTAAGGTCGTTTCAGTAGCCCTAGCGCTCCTATTCGCGTAAAAAAGGGGGATATTATGCGCTTACTGGTTATCAACCCCGGTTCAACCAGCACAAAATTCGGCGTTTATGATGACGAACGCCTCATATTTTCTGAAACACTGCGCCACGACATTGAAGAAATCAACAAATATCCGAATATAGTCGCCCAGAAGAACTTCCGCACGAAGGTCATTTTAGACGCGCTCAAAAACCAGAACATGGACATAACGGGCTTTGACGCGATTGTTGGGCGCGGTGGTTTGCTTAAACCCATCGAAGGCGGCGTGTATGAGGTCAACGGGCTGATGCTCGTTCATCTGAGCATGGGCTTCTCAGGGCAACATGCATCCAACCTAGGCGGTATGATTGCGCACGAAATCGCGTTGGGTATATCAAAAAAGGCTTATATCGCCGACCCCGTTGTGGTTGACGAAATGGAAGACATAGCGCGTATCAGCGGACATCCTCTGCTCCCGCGCAAGTCGATATTCCACGCGCTAAACCAAAAGGCAATCGCGCGGCGTTATGCGAAATCAATAGGCAAATCATATGAAGACCTGAATTTGATTGTCGCTCATATGGGCGGCGGCATTTCCGTAGGTCTTCACATAAAGAGTTATGTGGTTGATGTAAACAACGCGCTGGACGGCGAAGGCCCATTCTCGCCCGAACGTAGCGGCGCACTGCCCGCCGGTCAACTTGCAAAACTCTGTTTCTCAGGCAATTACAAGCCGGATGAAATCGCCAAAATGATAACAGGTAACGGAGGTATAGTCGCGTATTGCAACACAAATAACATGAAAGAAATATCAGAAA
>CAZOVK010000035.1:0-23795 GCA_964583165.1 uncultured Defluviitaleaceae bacterium
GGAGCGTGTAATATTCCTATTGGAATAATGATTTCATTGGTAAATGGATTATAAGCCGCATCCACTGTATAAGAGGGTACTGATTCCCACCTATTTTGATGAGCAGATTTTTGTAAGTCGGCTAACAATTTTTCATTTGCCGCTTTACTATAACTCCTAAATAAATCTACAAGGGTTCCTCCGTCTGCTTTAGCCGTTACGTTATAGTTTAGTTCCTCAATCGGGTTGTCAGAATAAGCGACATATACCGTTATAGACTTCAATTTTTCAATAGCTTTTGCTTTCGTTTCATCGCTCATCCAGTCTAAGGCTTCAACCCCTTCAATACGGCTTTGTCTGATTGCCTCTACCATTTGGGTCACATCGTCTTTTACCTTCGGGCTTCCATATTTCTCAGAGTACATATTGGAAAGCGTAAATGTCATAAAACCGTTTACTGTTGCTATTGCTCTATCTTCCATAGAAGACTTGGGAGCACTGCCGTACATGGCGGTTAACATACCGTCAGACATGTCCAGATAATCATCACCCAGTATATTTGCCACTGAGCTTAATACGCAAAGCATGGCATTGTCTTTCAAAACCTGAAGATTTTTGTCCGTATACAAGCTGCTGATAAACTGCATATACTTTACGTCTGGACAATAAACAGGTAATTCTTTCAAAGCAGACTTGAGTTTGGCGCTGGCATTAGCATGGGCCATTATTGATTCCATATCGGCCCAAGTGGTTGGTGTATACAACAAAGCCAAGTCACTAAGAAGATTGACTATATTTCTATTCTGTACAACAGATTTCTGCATATCGTAATATGCTTGGGCGCGTTGTTCAATATTATCAGTTTCGCCAATAAATCTTAACTCATCAGCAAAACCGTCTTTCAAGGCCTTTTGAATTGGGGCAAGTTGTTCGTTGTCCGCATAATAATCCGCCGGCAAGCCGAATGACATGGTTGGTATTATGACAGTTGACCATTTACGCGAGTCATTTTTAGCATCGTTTATTGGCCAGAATGAATAAAATTTCTGTAGCGAAAACTCATCAGCATATTTCTGTGCAACGGCGTCTAATTCACTGACAGATTTGACGGCCCTGATGTCGTTGAATATCGGGGTTAATTTCTCAAGGGACTTTGTGCGTGTGTCATTGTCCATATACATGTTGTAAATTTCTTTAATCTTCCATTCGGCACTACCCGGTGTCAGATTATTCTGCGATACAATATTACTTATGATGGATGTAAGTTGATTGCCTACCAGCGTTTTCACGTCTGAACCGGTTGCAGTGACCATTTGTCCGGGTTCGATAACAGCCGTTGCCAAAAATTGACGGTTAGTATATGCGTAAAAATCGTCTTTTTGTGAAGCTTGGCTCAGTGCGTACGGGCTTCCTTGAAACATTAAAGCCGTTGCAAGCGCAGATGCGAGTTTATTCGCGTCTCCCATGGTCAATTGTTGTTTTTCAATCAAGTCTTTGGGCACCATTGTCAAATCCGTTAAAATCGAAGCACCTGCTTGTGCCCATATCGGAATATTGAGTGATTTATCCGTAATTGCTTTCGAAGAATCAAAACCGAGTATGGAAGCCAAAAAGAAGTTTATTACCATTGACGCTTCGGCTCCGGATATGATTTTATCAGGATTTATGTTACCTTTGCCATCGCCTTTGTAATAGCCTGTGGACATAGCTATTGCAAGGTCTGATGCATATTCATGCGTCGCGGGCACATCTTTGAATGATTCAGAGCCATCATCGGTTAAACCCAAATATGCATTGATGAGCCGAGCATATTGCCCTTTTGTAATTGGTGAATCCGGCGTCTGTAACATCTGTTGAACGGTAAGCCCTGGCTGAACTGCGGTTTCAGCATAAGCCGTTCCCATAGAGCCGCTCAAGAGCAAAACCGATAATAACAGTGTTGCGATTTGCTTGATTAGCGTTTTCTTCATTTCTTCTCCTCCATAGTTATGTAATAATTGCCGGAAACTAATACACATAATTTGTTTCCACGGTAAAAGATTATACCACTTTCGGTCTGTTTTGTATACTACTTTAATTAACATTAAGGACTCGTCACACTATAATAAGACTCCTATTTAGAACACTTAAATCCTGTGAATGATTTAAGCAGACGCTGTAGAATGGTTGTCACACTTACAGGAATGTTTATCAGCTGACTGTTGCCTGTAAGACTACAGCCACAGCTTTATGCTTAAAAAGTTGATTAGTAAGTTATCGAGTTGGCATCTGAATTATCTCCGCAAAGTACGCGGACCAGCGGTTTCGCTTAGCGAAAGTGGCGCAAAGCGTCACTTTGCCCAAGGTAAAGCGCAAGTGACGGAGCAAAACAACACGGCTGGTAGGCGGACAAAATACGTCCGCCTGCTCGCCCAAGCATTCCGGCTTGAAGCGTGCGTGTTGCTAAAAACGCGCCGCCCTTCTTCGTCGGGTTCTTTAGTGTCCGCCAAGCTACGATTTATCAAGGACAAGGTTACGATAGCATAAACTTGTAGATTGTTAACAGGCGTCCAAATCCAAACGTAGGAGTTTTGCACCCATGATTTATGTCGGTATCGATTTGCAAGCACAAAGCATGGTTGTGCTGTTTTAAGCCAAGAAGTTAAGGCATTGGATGTTTTCACGTTGCGAATAATCGTGACGGTTTTGATGCTCTGACTTCAAAGTTATCTCTATTTTCAAAAACGAAGGATTTTTCAGACATAGAAACAGGGCTTGAATCAAAAGGCCATTACAGCAACAATTACGTGAACTTCTTACACGAAACGTCTAAGTGTTAAGGTTTTTATCCATACTGCATGGGCGAGCAGTACCGCGTAAGCGGTACGACCAGCCCGCTGATGGGCACGAAACAAGAAGAAGTGGGGAGCAACACAATTCGGGCATCTTTATTGAACAACGGCTACCCTAAACAGTTCTAAAAACCTGTTCATAATTTCCGAATTCAAAGGTAAGTCAAAGGAATGGTCTGTATAATCGCCGCAAGGGCACAAATCGAAAGGAGATTGCTATGTCCACAATAAAAAATGCAATGAAAATGGGGCAGTTAAAGCGACCTTTTGGGGCACCTTGCATTTTACTTTCTGATTATCCTTGAAACGGTCTATATGGACGGTTCCTTTGGAGATTATTTTTACTCTGTTTTTAATCCAGCTTTGATCTTTTTTAGTAGTTCATCTATTTTATCGTGGCTAACCGGCTTTTTTATGCCTTTTTTGTTCGACAGGCTACCTCTGTATTTCTACTTATTCATGAGGTAATCGGTGCTGTGTTAGCCATTGTTGGTTTTTGGTTCTATCTCATCGGAGTCTGTAAAATCTATAACTGGCGCTAACGCAGAACAACATCTTTTCCGCGCGGTACTCCTCAGCCGTCATCTTCTGGAGACCTCGGATTTTCTTAATCGTTGTGCCAACGGCATCCCCCTCTTTGAAATTCGGGCAAAAATTACGTCCACATGTGTATTTTATATACTCACATGGACGTAATATGGGGTTTCGAAATATTTCATTGCCCATTCGTAACAATTCGCAGGAAGTCCTCAAACCTATCGGCAATGTGTTCGGTTTCACCCGTTTCAAAATCAAGGAAAACTATGCTGTTGTCTGCTTTGCAAAAACAAATATAATTCCCAAAATTGTCAATGGCAAATGGTATGACATCGCTCCTTACAGTTGAAATGACTTCATTCGCCTTATAAATATTCTCTGTGTCGTTTATATTGACAGACAGGAACGATTTTATAGTGCGTTCTTTCATCTTATCGGTATCAAAAACACTAATAGGCGGACGCCCCCCGTTGTATTGCTTAAGAAAAGAAACAAACTCACTGTCAAACACAATGCCAAGTTCCTTCTCTGCTTCTTCGATACGACTCAAACTGCCGATTGATTTTACATAACGCCACTCTGCCATGATTTCCTCCTTTCGGTTTATCGATTAGTCTGTCCGCCGCCCCATATCGCTCTGCCGCCTGTATGACGGTTGTTTTGGTGGTCGTCTGTTTTTACGAGTTGCATTTTACCGGTTTCTTCGTTATGATGCCATGTAAATCCGTCTGGGGTTTCTTTGTTCTTGATTTGCGCAAGCTGTTCCAGCGTGAATTGAGCCGCAAGTTTGGGGGCGTTGTCAACGGCATCACTTAACTGCCCGTTGCAATGTTGAGCTTGCCTATCGTCAGAAGCACCAAGCAAGTCATCGGGTAGGGATACATTGTATGTGCTGTCAAATTTCGGGAAAACGCCCTCAACCTCTACCCCGTTTATAACGACGGTTTTTCTTTCATATGTCACCCCATCCGCGCCGGTTTGACCCTCTTTGTCTTTGTTGATGGTTATTAGGTGAAGCTTTCCATTTTCATCAACGCTGCATTTTTCACTCACATTATCAGAGCAACCTATGGTTTCCTTATAGTGTGCCCGTTCATCGTCAGTTAATAGGCGGGTATTAAGGTTACCTTCTTGTGCCCCCTTTTCGGTTATGGTGTTTAAGGTTTCAGGACTTTGGTTTGCCGTAAAACGCCTCTCGTCACCGTCAGCAAGCTCGTTCCACCAAGACTTAATCCTCTCTTCAGGTGTCGGGGCGCGATAAGCTTCGGCCCCCTTCTCTATGTCGTCCCAAAACCGCGACAGGGCGGTTTCAGGGGGTTTAGATTCTGTTTGTTCTAATAGTTTGCCCGAGAATATCTCCACTATTTCACACCCCCATTGTTTCCCTCAATCTTCTGTACAGTTTCTGTATAGATGTTGGCGGGAAAATGTATTAAAAACAATTCGTTAATTCTTCGGATAATCTCGTCATTACTGTTGAAGCAAAACTGGCCTATCAGCGATTTTTCGACTTCCGCAACAGCCCTTTCGCGGTCGGGTATTGACTTTATCCTGTTTTTGGTAATGCTTGCTGCGATAAGCATTTGCTGTTTCGCGGTTATATTGCCGCCGCAAAGCACTGTTTCGACATAAGGACGTACCTTGTCGTCGACACAGTTGGCATTATACCACGCACGCACCATGTCAACGGCATCACGGGATAGCTTCATCCTCTCTACATCAAAGGCATTGTTCAGAAACTGTCGCATGGAAACGCTCTCAGTGTCAACAAAAGAATAATCCTGTTTGCGCATCGGTTTTTTATCGTCAAAGTAATCAATCTTGCACAGCACAGCCTCCAGCCAGTCACTTTGAGAAATGGCCGCAACACCCATTTCTAGGCGGGCAATTTCTGTTATTTGCAAATCCGTCAAGCCCGCCGCCCGCCCGACAAGCAAACGGTCGCTTTCGTCTGGCAGGCGCATAATTATCTTTGTGTTCGTGTTGCGTATGACAGACATATCCATTAGCCCGGGGGATTGGTCGGCAATAACAAAACCCTCGCCGTATGTACGCATCTCGGCAATCGCGTTGGCAAGCATTTCAACGGACTTACCCTGCAAATTAGAGCTTTCCTGTGACTGTTCGCTTGATGTACGGCGCAAGAGGTTGTGGGCTTCTTCAAGGACGGTGACATGTCGGAGTGGGCTATTATGAGATTCACCTTGTTCTGACATTCTGAACTCTTGCAGTTTGAGAATCAGAACACCCATAATCAACGCCTTTGTTTCGCTTGACCCGACGCGGCTTATGTCAACAATGGCGTTTCTGTTGAACAAATCTTTGGCGAGCACATCAGACGCAAAAATCTGCCCGTGTATGCCGCGTGTCAGCGAACGAATACGCGTAACCAACGCTCCCTTATAGTCATTGCTTGTGTCAGCCGAATAAGCCGAACTGTCAACAACTTTCGGCAGTATAGCAAGCAAATCTTCAAATGTGGGGAATCTACCAGGATTCCTTGACAACCGCAGATTCCAACCACATTCTTCATACGCCTTTTCTACAGATTCCTTGAGAAGAGCGGGCATAGCGGCATACATGGGCCAACAGGCGTTAAACACCTCGACAAGGCGGTCGATATGCTCAAGGACATGAACATCATCGGGGAAAGAGAATGGGTTAATCTTGAGCAGATTCGGCACTTTGAACGGGTTTGTGCCGTATACCGTCACATCAGCATGTCCGCCGAACACGTCCTTGTATTCACCCTTTGCGGGTTCAATGACAAGAAATGTTACATCGCGCTTGCCACACAGACAAACCCGCTCCAGTAATGTATAAATCGCGTTGCTCTTGCCTGACCCCGTTGACCCAGTAATAAACGTGTGTTTAGCCAACGCCTGCTTGTCAAGAAACACACGTGCCGATAAACATTGGCGCATGTGATAAGCATAGCCGATTTCAACATCTTTTTTTATCGGAATTAGCCCATGCGGCTCATGCCCAAAACGGACGCACTCTAAAACAGGTATGTTTTGAACAGAATGGCGTGGGAAAGCCACAACATTAGCCAGCTCATCGGTAGAGGCATAAACGGCAGGCGTTACTACCGCGCCATCTTTTAAGTTGGCAAAAACAGGGTGGCAAAAGTGGGTGACATACTTATCGATTTCAGAGAACATTGAAATACCATTAGTATTCTCATAAACCCAGCTTTGAATAATCGACGGCTCAATGTACGATTCGTCGCCCTGAGAAACGGCGCATAAAAAGTTCGCCACGTTGATTGTTGTTTTTACGTCAGAGGAAAGCACATAGGCGGCGTATTTCCACAAACCAGTCGATTTGCTTTCATCAATGCGCTTAATCACGGCTTCAAGCTTTGCGATTAAGTCACTTACCAAATAAGATTTATAAGTATAAGTGGTGTTTTGCGATGTTCCCAATGAAATGCTGGTGTTGACACCCGTTGTAGTTGCGTCTGTCGTGCTCTTCGTAACGGTATTTCCCCAACTATAACCATACCCACCCGACAGCCCAATGCTCGCACCAATGCTTTTAGCCAGACTTTTGACAATACTCGATCCCAAACTAAACGGGATTGCCCCGCCGCCGATAGACAGCGCGTCTGTTATACTGCCAAACAGTCCTCCGTTTATGCCAATATTGACAGAATGGGTCTTAGATATGGAGTGGCTGACGCCCTCGCTATGCGTCATTGATTTCATTTCGCCCTTCGTATTGGTTTCGTTCTTGCCCGTCTGAAATTGATAACCCATAAACGGCACAATGGCTGTTGCCATTTCTTCATAACCCCTAAGGATGTTTCTAATCTCAACAAGCGGGGTGGCTTCCATTAAAAAGACTATGGTATAGCTGTCCTCTTCGCTTTTTGGCACAATACCGTTTATCAGTTTTTCTATCCCCTGGCTAATATAGTCCTCGGATTTTTCTGAGGGCAGATTTGATAAGACAGAGATAGCCTTTGCCTTTCCGAAACCCAACGCGGTCTTGGTATCGGCGCCACCATTTCTGTCCTCAATAATTTCAATCTCTGTCCCGGGGAAATTGCCACGCAAAGAATCCGCCAGCAACGCTATATTATTCTTGCTGGTTTCATTGTGTCCATGCCCAACGTTCTTTACGACAAAAAACATCTCTGTACTGTTTGGCGAACGGCGAATAACAAGCGCCAGCGATTCTTCACTGTTCGCAAACACGGCCAAAACGTTCTTAAAGCAATCGCTGATTTTCTCTTCTTTATCAAAGACACAGCGTTTTACGCGAAGCGCGCGGATATTTGATGGGTAACTGACAAACCCGTCTTCGTTATATTTCTCATCAAAGGGTAACACGCCATAGTCGCTTTCAAGTCGCGACATATACGCCCTGTCAAGCGTATAAAAAATCGAGCCGAGATTATCAAGCAAGGTCTGTTCAACGGGGATTTTTACATCGCTCATACCGCCTTCACCCCCGCTAAAGCAACTACGGAAACAATCGCTGCAATACCTCCCATCAACACCCTGATAGCTAAAAAGATTAACCCCGCCACAATCAAGGCAATCACAATGGCCGCCAATATCTTCCTAAACGCTGACACGTCTTTAGCGTTGTATCTCATATTTCCCGCGCTCTTGACTCGCTCGATTAGTTTCCTGCCCGTCGGTTTAGCCACATACTCAGCAACTTCATTAAGATGTAGCAAATAATCGCGGTTAAAACTCTCAGCAACAACGGCGTAAGACAACAAGTCAAGGTATTCTTTATTCCATAAACCTCGCGGCTTTTTGTCGGCATAATTTGTACCGAAAAACGCCGCCTTGATTTGAGGATTATCACAAAGGCTCTCTATCGCGGCGCGGTCAAGCCTGCCGTACTTTATGTCCATGGCTATCTTGTCGCGACGAACAGCACCGTTTTCTATGTAATTGCTATTCATTGTTCTTCACGCTCCAAATCAGACTTTCAAGCTCCTTTTGACATTGTTCGAGTTCACGCGCCGCGTCGCTGATTTTCTCGCCCAAATGCTCCATTGCGGACTTGTCTTTGAGTTTTGCCTGCATTAGCGCGGAGTATTTCTCGATGTTTTGGCTAAACTCTGCCTTTACCGCCGCCAGCACACTTGCTAGGCTTTCGCTGAAATCCTTGACGAGAGTATCGTTAACGGAAGCAGTCAGTTTCATTAACGCACCCTCGATATCCTCCAAAAACCCCTCCTTATCAATAATCTCACGCTTAAACATCAAGAACGTCTTTTCTCGCTTATGGGCATTGTAAATATCACCGACAGACAAGCTCTGCGCCTTGCCTATTTGCGGCGTGCGGATATTGCACACAAAGTTCTTGGCTTCGTCGCTCAACTGCCCGTTTTTTCGGATAACCTCCTTCGCCGCCATTATGAAGTCATCACGCATACCCTCCAGTACACGTAACCTCTTCTCCTCATACTCTCTTGAAAACGCACTTAACACAGAAGCGATTTTATCTTTAATCGCTGTCTCGTGTTCTTTTTTGGCACGCACTTCACCAAAACCCAAGAAATGCCCTCTAAGGAGTTTGTCAATGAATCCTTTTGGTTCGCCAACAAGTTGTTGGCTGATATATTCCTTGTCCAAATGCAGTTCTTTGACAATGCCCTGCGGTAACGCCTGCCCTTGCGGAATCAATTTCCCTTCATAAATACTTTCTATCTGTATAGTAATCGTATCTTTTAACGTCAGAATTTCCATGTTGACTTTTTGAATATCCTCTGAATTTCGCGTTTTCAGCGCACCCGTACGTGTATTAAGTGTGGATAAAGCCTTGTCCACACTGTCGATTATGGCAAAAGCGCGCACGGCCGACGCATACTTTTCGCCATACAAAACAATCTCGTTTTCCAGTGCATACAACCCCGAACAAATATGCAGCACTGCAAGCGTATCCCTCGCCGCCTCAGCCTCAGCCAGTGCCTCAGCAGATGAATTTATCACGCGGTCTGTCATATACTCGGACGTGGCACAGCGGTCTTGCTGATAATAGCGTCCGAATTTGGGGTCGCTAATTGAGGCACTATGTTGAGTGACGGTGTATTCTTCATCTTCCGTCGCTATACCGTTTAGTGTAGATTTCGCGGCGTAAGCGATTTTTGCCGACGTAAAGAACAACTTCTTATCCCACAGCCTTATAGTGAAGCTATCATCACCCTTGTGCTTGATTTCGGCCTTCTGCAATTCTTTCCTTTGCTTGGGCCCTATGCTGTCAGCCCAGTTTATGACAAACAACGAACGACCAATGTCAATACTGGTTTTGCTATCGTTTTGCTCCGCTGCCTTGAGGTAATTCAGAAGGGCGTTATTGCCCTCCCCTTCAGTTTTGTTGGGAGCGGCTACAAATATGAGAATAGAATGCGTTTGCTCGGAAAGGGCATCTTGCAAAACGGACTGATGTTCGGTATAATTGCTGTCTGTACCGGGCGTGTCATAAATAGTGAACTGAACATTATCGTTATCAAGAGGGATAGGGAAATATACCTTAACCTCTGGGGAAACATCTCTATCACCATTCAGCACCCTTAAAACCTCTACCATTTGTATGTGTCGAGGTTCTCCGTTATACTGGTTGATGGTTTTTTGAATGTTATTGCGCGACGCGCTTTCAACCGGCCCGCTGGCAAACTCAAACACGCCCTTTTGCTCATTCCAAACAATTTCGGAGAAACTGTTCCGAATAGTAAACTCAATGCGTACATGCTCGCCTTTGAGTGGGCTTTGTATGAGGAACATACGGGCGGTTTCGGAGTTTATGTTTTCGGGCAAAATCGCATAGCCCAAGATAGCGTTAATCAGTGCCGATTTGCCCGCGCTATACACACCGGCAAAACAAAGATTGACATTGTTCACAGCCATTGCCTTGATTTTATCTGTTATGCTGTCAATTTCTCTTTTGACATCGGCAGAAAAACCTTCAACACATTGTTTGACATCAGGGTTTGTAAGATTGATTTCAAAGAATCTGGATTTATGCTTTTGCAGAATGGCTATGGCTTTTTCACCGTGCTCTTTCACCGTGTGATAAGTCGATTCCATATCGGGCAACTCAGAAAGAAACGTTAGGTCAATACGAACGCCACCCGATTCATTATAATACTCAACCATCTGCACAAAGTCCTCATAATCATTCTTTGTAGTAATTACTTTGATGTCAATAGCTTGTTCACCGTCAAAAGCCTGAGCAATGTCAGCTAAAAAAGTGTTGCCATGGTCCTGTAAGACAAATTGTCCCTTCTTGCTCATATATGAATAGAGTTTGCTGTCCTTCCTAATCGGGATTTCTTTACCCGATTGGAAGCGTTGAAATTCAACCTCTTTCTTGGCCGGATGATACTTCATTTGTAGATATTGTTTGCTCATTTTTTGCCACCCCTCCTTCGTAATAGTTCGCGCGTCTATGTTATGGATTTATTGCCCTTACCCAATCGCCTTGGCTTCTTAGCCACATGTCAATTCCACTCCCAAACGCCTCGGCGCGAATAACTACATAGCCCTCGTGATGCTCAAGAATCTCTGCCGTGGGTAATCTATCTAACACGGCCTCAACGCTTTCGCCGTGGTACTCAAATGTCACGCGCCGTAGCTCGCCCGCGTACATGAATTGCACACGTTTTCGAAACTCACCGTCTGAAAACCGCTTGGAATAAGGGATGTGGAAGTATTCACCCGTGCCTTTATAGTTCAATATCCTGTCAATGCGGAACACGGTCGGCGAGTCCTTGCTGTCGTCGGCCAAAAACGCAATCAGGTAGAAGTAAAATTCCGAAAACATGACGGCGACGGGCTTAATAAGCCGTTCGTTAACAGCGCCGTCCAAGCGTGAGTAGTTTACTTTGACGATTTCACGCCTGTTGATATATTGCGACAAGTTACAGATTGAGTCAAGCAACTCTTTACCGTGCTTGAGTGGTATGTAGTAGAACAATTCGTTGCGGATAATATCATTGACACTGGCGCGGTCAGCTTGCACCACTTGTGCTGTTAGCTTTTTGATTATCGGGTCGAGTTCCACCCGCGTGAATGCACGGCTTTCCAACAGTATCTTGCACAATGCCAGAACTTCCTTGGTAGACAGGCTGCCCATCTCTTCATTAACAAGGCAGTAACCACCACGCACCTTGTCAAACCTAATAACCCGCTCTTCTCCGACAACGTTTGCTTCGTGCAAATAAGACCGCAAGTCGTCAATATCACGTTGGATGGTCTTTTCACTTACGCCGTATTGCGCCGCCAAAGCGGGCTTGATAACCAACTCGCCGCGCTTCAGCCTTTCAAGTAAATCAACCAGTCGAAAGCCGCGGTCGTTTTTGTATGTATTCGTGTTGTCCATTGCAACCCACCCGAATCAATCTATACGCTTATTATAACAACTGTGATGGACAAATAGTGGGAATAGAAAAACTTTCTAGCAAATTTCCACAGTTATTATCTTTCCAATAGTATACCAATGTTTTCGACATCAATCAACAATCATTTCAGAATTAAGCGTTGTATTTCCATCCATCAAAAAGCCGTTTATAGCAGAATTACAGCTTTGCGAGTAGGTGGAAATACGTGCGTTTCCCTCGCTTGTTGGTGGTGTGCAACCCCTAAGCCCCCTCATGGTCGGTTAGTGAAGCTACTAATTTAAGTTGATATCCGTTGGCTTAGCTACTACGGTATCAAAAGCACCTTTGGGCGTAAAATCAAAATATTGGTGAAATATCAAGTTATGATATGTTGATTTACCCTGTTTATTTTGGCTTGAAAAAACATTGTAATGCACTGTCATTCTAAAAGAAGGTCAGAACGCTATGCTTTCAGATGTTTTGTATCAAAAGTAATACCATTTACGATATTTGTGGCGCGCGATTTGAATAGATGTGATTTGTTCTGATTTTTGTCTTGACTTTTCGCACGGCATAGGCTACTCTATATGTTTTAGAGAATTTGAATCTTGACACACGGAGAACCAACGTAAACTGTCCCGCTATAATAAACAAAAAGGAGAATTGTTATGGCATTTGTAAATGAAATCGTTTCTAATGAAGGGATGGAATTTTTGAAGTCGTTTCATTTTCCAACACCACTTGGGTGTGGTAGCGGGGAATGGATTGAACATTACTTCCACTTTGGAAGTACAAAATGGCTAATTGACAAAGAGCGAGATATTGTTTTTATTACCCTTTGTGGTCAAGGGCATAGATTTGACCGACAATATCCGCCAACCTATCATTACTTAATCTGGAAAGGACAGCCAATTGAAGTCGAATCTTACAGAAAAGGATATGGCAATAATAACATTGGAATTAAGGTAGTTTGGGAAATTGAAAGCATAGTGATTCCAAGTACACTGAATGTAAGTGGCGATTCAGTAATTGATACCCTCAAAGAAGTTATAACTGCTTATGAGGGTAGAGATGGGGCAAATCTTATATCGGTCGAGTTTGCTAAAATCATTAAACCAATAGTTATGAATGGGCCGCGCTAAATTACTGATATGTCAACACACTTTGAAAAATCGGCAGTGTGATTGTTGATTCGAAACTATTGCGGGAATTATTCCGTTATATCTTGAATGGAGAATAGCCGTGGCATTTGTAAATGAAAGTTTAACCCCTGAACAGAGAGCAGATTTTAGGGCAAAAGGGATTAAAAACCCGGTACCCAATAGTTGGTCGCAGTCTGGTAATAACTTAGAACCATTGTTTCGGACGATAGATAAAGAGCGTGATTTGTGTTTGGTACACGCCGGGGTTTATCGCGATGCACCACAAGAACATTATTTTGTTTTCTTGTGTAATGGGGAGTGTCATACGCTTTCTTTCATCATGGATTTTACGAGTGAGAATACCGTTGTATGGAAAAATGAGCGTGATATGTCTGAGTATGTTTTTATTGGTCACGAGTCTTATGCAAATGATTTGAAAGAGGCGCTAACAGTATATAAATACAATGGGCAACCTGACCCGTTTAATGAAACCGCTGGTGTAGATATCCGATTCTAAATTTAAGAGGGTCATCATGTTTGCTTTGATTACCAGTCACAGTGTCCTTGAAATGCCCGATTAGCTATTGAAGTAATAATTGGTTGCACGAGAGTTACGTTGCTAGATTGTGTTTCACGTTTCACAGTACAATAACGAAAGACCAGCAGCGAGTAAAAGGTTGATTATCCTGCTGAATTTTCTTCAATTTTAAGCACTAAAAATTGCGACTTAAACAGAAAACATGCGCTTCAATCATAATCAATTGATTTTCCCTTGGCAAGAAGTTAAACTGTTTATAATACCTAGACTTTTAACGAGGTCTGGGACTTTTATTTTTAATTATCTCATGAATGGGGGTGGCTTAGATTGGCGTTAGTGGTCTTTAATCATTTTGAAGTACAATAGAATTGATTGGTGCACTATTTACAAAAACCTGAGCCAATGATAGAATTAAATTATCATTTTTATTAAGGAGGCAAGTAAATTGGCTATCAAGAGAACATTATCTTTATTGCTTACCTTAGTGCTGACATTACTATTGTCACAGACAAGCACCTTGGGGTACTACAGTGTAATGGCAAGCGAACTGATTGATGATTGGGAGAACAGCGTAGACTCACCCGACGATGTTTTTAATGTGGATAATGAAAGCGAAAACCTGTTGGGGGCAAATGAGTTGAATCTTATGACCCTCACGCTACTTACAACTGACAGTTTTTATTCTGTTAATCTGCCCGGTGGGTATGCATGGGCTGTTCGGGGCAACATTGATGGCAACTGGAATTACTTGCAGCGCAATAGATTGTCGCGGCTTGACGACAACTTATACGCCATTTCTTATGTGAAAGACGCGGGAAATTTTCAATTCATGCTTGGCGGAGATGATTGGGGGCGTAGTTTCGGTGTTGGTAATGACGCATCGTCGTACAGTGCAATCAACCTGACACTCAATACGCGCTCGAAGGTAACGTTCTATTTCAAGGACAGTGATGTAGCCGACAACAGAAGGCTCTATGTCTATGTTTTGGGTGAGGACGACAAAACCAACGCGGAAGCGGCGGTAATTAGCAGTGACAGCAAGATTACGTGGTATGCCCCGGAAAACAGCCGCGACATTACACTTACGGCTGGCACGTTAATGACGGCACTTTTGGCGGCAAACTCCGCAGACATGTTGAAGTTTGTTGACTATAATTGTGACGGTACTTATTATACGCTTACAAGGCACTTGCAGGCTGGTAGTTACACTGCTACAACAGCGGATTATGGCTCTGCTACCATTAACATACCGAAAGCCGCAATCGTAACATTGTATATCGACTTTTCGGAACCTACACAGACATTGAAATATTCCATCCTGCTAAAAGAACCAAAGCTGGAAATAGTTGGCGCGCCCAAGTTGGTGCAAATCGGAAATACGGTTAATTTAGTCAGTTCTTTTACTGATGAGTTTGGCGCGGCGGCGACACCGACAGTTTCATGGACACTAAAAACAGATGTCAGTGGCGTGTCGATAACACCAGACGGCGCGCTTACTGTTGGAAGTAATGTAACGCCAGACACCACGTTTACTGTTGTGGCAACAGTGAATTATAACAACGCTTTTGAACCCCCTTACAACAAGTTTTACATAGTTGAGCACACCATAACCGCCGTACCCGTTCTAACCGAGTTCAAGTTCAACTACTTGCGCTTTAACGGCGATTATGACGGGTGGAATCTGTGGGCGTGGCAAGAAGGTGAGCTGGGTCAATCCTACCCATTTGATATCCCGAACGGTAATATGATGTCCGCAGTTATTGGTATTTCGGGAAAAGTGGATAAGCTCAACTTCATTACGCGTAAGGGTAATTGGGCAGACCAAGAAGGCGGGAACCGCGTCTTTGATAAGTCAAAGGGTAACGAGGTTTGGCTGGTTCAGGGTGACACGAATGTATATTACAGTCTTGCCGACGCAATGGCAAAAGAAATGATATTCGCTGTTATGGACAGCACGCAACAGGTGCGCTTTAAGGTCAAGGGCAACCCGACAAGCGTCGATTTCAGCAAGTTTGCGGTGTACCAGAACAATGCGTTGCTTAATGGCACTAGCTCAAGGGTCGATGAAGAGGGCATTGGTGTTGTTACGATTTCTTCCCCGATTGACCCGACAGCACTGTTGGAGATTCGAGATTTATCGGGCGTGTACAAAAAGAAAGAAATTATGCTCCGTAACGTGCTTAATAGCTATATGTATACAGGTAATGACCTTGGGTTCACAAAGAGCGGTCAGACATCGAGCTTTAATGTTTGGGCGCCCACGGCTAAGACTGTTTCTGTGGCTGTCTATAATTCGGCGGGGGTGTATAATAATAACGGTTTGGTGACTGACCATTCCACCCCTGATTCGTTAATATCCATGACGCGTGATGCGCGGACGGGGGTTTGGACAGGCACAAGCACGGCGGACTTGACGGGCAAATACTATATGTATAAGGTTGAGTTCGCGAATGGCACGACAAACTATGCTGTTGACCCGTATGCAAGGGCTGTTTCTGCCAACGGACAGCGCGGCGCGATAGTCAATTTGACGGCAACAAACCCCACAAATTGGAAACCTAATGAAAAGCCGCAGACGGTAGTAAACGACACAGACCATGTACTGTATGAATTGCATGTGCGCGACTTTTCTATAGACCCTACAGCCGGTTTTGTCAATAAGGGGAAGTATTTGGCGTTTACTGAAACAGGGCTTACTTATGGGAATACGGAAGCGAAAATCGGCATAGACCACTTGAAGCAATTAGGCGTGACGACAGTACAGCTTATGCCTGTCTTTGATTTCTATGCGGTCAATGAGCTTGCCGGTAGCCCGAAAGGAGATTGGGGGTATAACCCCGTCAACTTCAATGTCCCGGAGGGCTCATATTCAACAAACCCCAGCGACCCCACCAAACGCATAAATGAGTTTAAGCAAATGGTGCAGGCATTGCATGACGCTGACATTCGTGTAGTCATGGATGTGGCGTATACCCACACATTTGACACAGCTAACAGCGCGTTTAATAAAATCGTCCCCGGTTATTACTACAGAACCCTTGACGCGCCAACAGATTATGCCAACGGTAGCGGACAGGGCAACGAAATAGCCACCGAGCGCGCCATGGTTCGCAAGTTTATCTTAGATTCTGTCAAGTATTGGGCGCGGGAGTACAACATTGACGGCTTCAAGTTTAGTTTAATGGGGCTGTTGGACACGACAACGGCATCTATGATAACATCGCAACTAAAGTCCGAGATTGACCCCACAATCCTTGTATATGGCGAGCCATGGCAAGAGGGCGGCTCACCCCTTATGAACGGCGTGAGTAAGGGCGAGCAGAAGAACCAGGGGTATGCTGTCTTTAATGACAATCTTCGTACAGCCATGATAGGATACAGCGACAATTCCAGAAAAGGCTTTGCCACGGGAGAATCAGGCAAAGAGGATGGTATTGTCATGGGTATTAAGGGCGCGACTGATGATATTACGGCCATACCCTCAGAGAGTATCAACCATGTAACAACACATGATAATTTGAACCTATACGACAAGGTTGTAGTGTCTAATGGCTTGAACGACACGAACAACATGCTTTGGCAAAAGATAAGGGATGGCAGGATGACAGACGGTAGCAGTGTAGATACAGCTATAGCCTCCGCCACACCATATGCCAGAATCGGTGCTGACCCGTTTGAAAACAATGTTGTTCGTAATACAATCCTTTCAACGGCTATGCTTATGACCATGCAGGGCATTCCGTTCTTTCAAGCGGGCGATGAGTTTTTGAAAACGAAATACGGCGACAGCGATAGCTATACCAGCCCCGATTCTATCAATATGATACGTTGGGCGAATAAGGCTGATTATTTGGCCGTTTCTGACTATTACGCGGGGCTTATCCAGCTTCGCAGACAACATCCGGCGTTTAGATTGGACGGCGCAAATATTGATTGGAGCAAGGTCGAGATACTGAATAGTACAAACAATCTTGTCGCCTTCCAACTGAAGGACAATTTGAACGGCGATTCGTGGAAGAATATTGTCGTGATTTATAATGGTAGCAGTAGCGTGAAATCATTTACTTTACCAACTGCAAACGATAGTCATTGGCATATTGTTGTGCATGATAAACTTGCAGGCACAGAAAAATTAGGCTCAGACATACGCTCTGATATCAATTTAAGTGTTGGAGGATATTCCGTCATAGTTCTGTATGATGAGGAAACGACCTATACGCCCGAGCCAACCACTATAGAGTTGCGCGACACTGTGGTTATAGAACCGGGCAAGACAGAAAACCTCAAAATCACTGTTCGTGACCAAAATGGCAAGGTCATGCAAAACCAAACCATCACAGGCGAAAGTGATAATGATAGTATCGCGACATACTCAAACGGCAAAGTAACGGCTATTGCTAAGGGTACGGCAACCATAACTTTGACATGCGGAAGCGCGACAAAGACGCTTACGGTCAAGGTCATGGACTTGTCTGTTTCTGTAACTCCAACCACAATGAACTCCCGTCAGAATGGTGTTATCAGTGTCACCGCAACAGATGTAACTATAAAATCCATTTCCGCCAATCTTTCGGCTTTAGGTGGCAGTTACGACTATGCGATATTGGCAGAAAACCATAAGGTGGCGTTTGGAGTACGGGATTATATCTCGGCGGGAGAAAAGACCATAACCGTCAAGGTTACGGACACGAACAACAACGAATACTACTTCGATAAGACGATAACCGTCGCGGATACGCTCACAAGCGGTTTTGATTGGGATGAGGCACGTATCTACTCTATGCTGACAGACCGTTTCTTTGACGGCAACGCGACAAACAACACAATAAATAACGCTGCGCCTTTAGATAAAGCCAACCCCGGAGCGTACCACGGCGGTGACTTTGTGGGTGTGACGCAAAAGCTGGACTACTTGAAGGATTTGGGCATTAACACCATATGGCTTTCGCCCATTGTTTCTAATATTAACGGGAATTTTGGCAATGGCAATAATGGTGATTACTACGCCTATCATGGTTACTGGGCGGATGATTTTACCAAACTGAGCCCGTTGTTGGGTACAAGGGCTGATTTGGAAGCACTTATTGACGGGGCGCATGACCGCGGCATGAAGATAATGGTAAGTGTTGTTTTGAACCATGCGGGTTATGAAACGGAAAGCTTACAACAATTTACTGGCATGTTCCGTGCTACGTCGGGTAATACAGATGAAACGGCTACACTAGCCGGTTTGCCGGACTTTAAGACGGAGGAAGCCGCCGTACGCAATAAACTTATCGAATGGCAGACGGCATGGGCGCAACTGAAGACTGCAAAGGGCAATTCAATAGACTATTTCTATCTGGACTCTGTCAAGCATATAGATTATGAAACATGGTGGCAATTCAAGTCTGCCCTTGCGCCTATTAACGCCGAGCACAAGCTATTGGGTGAGGTTTGGGCAGATGATGATAAGATTGCCACTTATCTTAATAACGGCATTCTAGATTCAGCACTGGACTTTGCGTTCAAAGGTTATGCTACAGCATTCCTTGATGGTAATATCGACGTGGCTGAAAGCAATTTAGAGGCGCGCAACGGCTCTTTGTCCAACATTGCCACAAAGGGGCAATTCTTGAGCTTCTATGATGAAGACAGATTCCTATACACCATTGGTGATGACACAGACAAGATGCGTCTGGCGGCAACCCTTCAGATTACCACTAAAGGGCAACCTATCGTTTACTATGGTGAAGAGATTGGCATGACGGGAGAAAACAACTGGCCGACTTATGACAACAGGAAGGACTTCGACTGGACACAGGTGGATACCTCAAATACCATGCTCGCACACTACACAAAGCTATTAAATATCCGCGCTGACTATAGCAAGCTATTCTCAAAGGGCTTCCATCAGAAGACGGCGGGTGGAGATTCAGACAAGTTCCTTGTCTTTGCACGCGGGTATGATGTAAATATGGCTTATGTGGGTATAAACCAGAATGACACAGCCGTTAACGTCGTTATCAAACCCAGTATCGACGATAATAAAATTCTGTCAATAAAAGACGTATATAACGACAAGACATATACGCCTGACAGCACAGGTCAATTCACAATGACTATCCCCGCGATAAATGACGGTGGTACGGCAATAGTGACAATGGTTTTAGAGCGTCCGTTGCCTCCCGAAGATAACGACAACGGGAATAACGATGGCGACAATGATGGCAACAATAATAATGGTGGCGGCTCTACAAGCCCTGTAATACCCAATACAGGCGGCCCCACTATCAGTAACCCGTTGACGAATAACAACACAACCTCTGTTACTGTCACAATACCGTCTACAGGTTCTGGCAATACCATAAGCGCGAATCTGACTGCGGAAATAGTAAACAGCGCCATTAAAGCTGTAGTGCAACACAGTCAGGTGAATAATACTGCGCCTGTATTGCAGTTTTATGTTCAGACGCCGGTTAATACGGCCGCTGTTGACTTAAAGATACCATATGAAGCAATGAAGGCAATAGCGGATGTTTCGGATTTGTCCTTGACGTTTAAGGTCGGCGGGTTAGCAGAGATAAGACTATGTTCAATAGCCACAAGTGCTGTTTATTCATCCGCCACGTCAGATGTGGTGTTTACGGCAAGGCGCGTTGAACCTTCACAATCACCATTGCAAGGCAGACCGTGTTATGAATTTAATATCACAAGCGGCGGCAAAGCGATAACAAACTTCAAAGGCGGCAAGGCTACAATTGTCATCCCCTATACGCCACAAAACGGCGAAAAAGCGCAAAACGTTGTTGTATATTATGTTGATGAAAGCGGCAAGTTTGAAACCGTCAAGGCTAGTGCATTTAATAAGAGCAAAGGCGTTGTGACGTTTATAACACACCATTTCTCAAAGTATCTGATAGGGTACAATGAAAAGCGTTTCAATGATGTAAGTGAGACCGATTGGTTCGCGGACACAGTAAGTTTCGTCGCGGCGCGCTCTATGTTTGAAGGCTTCAATGATAACTTTGACCCGTATGGCAACATGACACGCGCTATGTTTGTGGCGGTGTTGGCGCGACTAGACAATGCGGACTTGTCTGTCTACAAAACATCAGCGTTTTTAGATGCCCCAATTACAGAATGGTATGGTCAATCGGCGGCATGGGCAAAGGATAAGGGCATTCTGTCCGGTTATGACAACGGTTTGTTCGCCCCTAACGACACTATTACAAGAGAACAAATGGCTGTCATGCTGACAAACTATGTCAACTATAAGGGTATAAACCTACCCGCAAATGGCTCTGCTGAACCGTTCTCTGACAGTTCACAATTCAGTCCTTGGGCAGTAGATGCCATTAACGTCTTGCGCCGACTGAAACTCATGAACGGCGTTGGCGCGAACCGATTCAATCCGCTTGGCAGAGCTTCAAGGGCAGAAACCGCACAGATTTTCGCCAACTACCTTAACGCAATGCTCTCTGAATAATTCTGGTTAAATAACCTACCCTAGCAATTCAACAAAGTAACGCCACTTAGCCTAACAGCTTAAACGTTCGCTACCTGCATTTCTTTGAGAATGCTCGTGAACAAACTAAGCTGACTTAAAGGCTCAGTGGCGTTTATATTCAATCATTATTTTACACTCAATGCCCATTAAATGAAACAAACAGATGTTAAAGCATTGTGTAAGGACTAGTAAATAAACACAAAGTCTCAACAGGAATTATACACAAATTGTAGAGTTTGCTCATACTTACTTGACAAAACCCCTTTTTCATGTATAATTGACTTGTAGTAGCAAAAATATTTTGGAAAGGAACAAACACTATGAAGAGAATTGTTTCGCTTTTTGTCATCAGTGTGTTGGTTCTTGGGCTTATGGCTTGTTCATCAAGCACGCCAAGCGCAAGTACAACGCCTAGTTCAACGCCCAGTACTTCACAGTCATCATCATCGTCTACAGCCGCCACGCCGACACCGGCCCCGACTGACAACACACCAAAGTCTGCTGACAATGACCTGGTTGTCGCTATGCAGGCGGACGCAACACACCTAGACCCGCACGTATCTAGTAACGGCGTGTCAAACACGATTACAAATACCATGTATGAAACACTGTTGACTTTCAATGAGAAATCAGAGATTATACCGCTTCTTGCCAAGTCTTATGTGGTTTCTGACGATGCTTTGAGCTATACCTTTACATTGAACGAAGGTATTAAGTTCCATGACGGCGAGCCTTTCAACGCCGAATCGGTAGTTGCTACATATCAGCGCGGTGTTGATGACAGCACCCTTACGCTTGTCAGACAAATCGCTAACTGGGAGAGCGTTACGGCAGACAGCGAGTATGTCGTTACAATCAAGCTTAAAACCCCCAACAACACGTTTGTAAACAAGATTACGCAGTTCAGAATCGTCAGCCCCAAGGCCATTAAAGAGGGCGGCAAGGACTGGCTTGCGAAGAACTCCGCCGGTACAGGTCCGTTCGTGCTCTCTGAAAGAGTTGACGGCGCGTACACGAAGATGGTTCGCAACGAAAACTACTGGCAGAACGGCCCCAAGATTGATTCGCTTACGTTTAAGGTTGTTCCCGAAGACGGCGCGCGTATCGCTATGATTCAAACAGGCGAAGCAGACATCATCAACCCGTTGCCGGCAATTGACGTTGACCGCCTCTCCGGTGATTCGTCGATTATCATCAACAACATCCCCAGTATTACGTACAGATACGTAACACTTAACACACAGCTTACATTGCCCGACGGCAAACAGCCTTTCGCTGATGTACGCGTTCGCCAAGCTTTGAACTACGCGTTTGACAGCACGGCTTATGCCAAGGTTGTATTCAACGGCTATGCGCTTGAACCCACTTCGATTTTCTCGCAGGCGATTATGTACTATTCGCCCCAGACTCCTTATAAAAAGGACATCGAGAAGGCCAAGGCTCTTATGAAAGAAGCGGGCTTTGAAGATGGTTTCACCGTCAATATCGTTGTTGATAACACGACGGTTGAGATGAAGGGCGCGGAGTTTGTGAAGCAACAGCTTTCCGAAATCAACGTCAATGTTGAGCTTCTCGCTAACGAATCAACGGCCAACGCCGCTATCACAAGCGCACCGCTTGAAGAAACAAAGGTCCAGATGTGGTATGTCAACTGGGGTTCCGGTTCTTATGAAGCCGACGGCTCTATGAGAAACATACTTCACGGCACGAAGTTCCCCCCGAACGGCTATAACACGGCGTTCTGGAACGACGAGAAATTCAACACACTGCTTGACGACGCGCTTCTTCTGACAGACAAGAACGAAATCGCGGCTAAGTACGCCGAAGCACAGGCAATCGCATGGGAAGAATGCCCCTGGATTTTCCTTGGCAACGACAATACCCTTAACGCTTACAAGTCCTACGTCAAGGGTCTTATGTATAAGCCGGGCGGAGATATCGTGTTCAGAACCGCTGAGTTAGAGCAATAAAGATAACGAAATAGAGCTTACGAAGTAAATGCTTCGGAAAAGGGGTAGTGTTTACTATCCCTTTTCTATATTGCGGGGGTGTATGGATGAATCGCTACTTTGTCAGGCGGATATTGGAAACCATACCGCTTATGTTTATTATCTCAATCTTTGTCTTCATGTTTATACGCATCCTTCCGGGCGACCCTGCCAGAACGCTCGCAGGCGTTGAGGCCACGCCACAGGAGGTTGAGGCCATACGCGAGGAATTTGGTCTGAACGACCCGTTGGTTGTTCAGTATGTCAATTATATGAAGAATCTGTTTGTCGGGAATATGGGGCGTAGCTTAAAGTCCAATATACCCGTCACGGAACTGATTCTGTCGAGAATGCAGTTTACGCTGAAACTCGTTTTTGCGGGGTTACTTTGGGCACCTGTTTTGGGTATTTTTATCGGCGTCTTATCAGCCATAAACCGCGGGAAGATTCTCGATTATGGCGGTATGTTTATTGCCATAACAGGTCTGTCCGCGCCGGGCTTCTGGCTTGGGCTTATGGGTATACAGATTTTCGCGGTTCAGCTTGGGCTATTGCCGACAGGCGGGCTTGATAGTTGGAAGGGCTTTATCTTGCCGTCATTCGTTATGGGTACGGGCATTATGGCCGTTCTTGCGCGTTATTCACGTTCGAGTATGCTTGAAACCCTACGCGAAGACTATGTAAGAACCGCGCGCGCCAAAGGTCAGCGTGAGTTTTGGGTAATGTTCTCCCATGCGTTTAAGAACTCGCTTATTCAAGTCGTGACTATTCTGGGCTTACAGATAGGCGCGTTGCTTTCCGGCTCTGTTATCACAGAAACCATTTTCTCGATACCGGGCATGGGCAGACTGCTTGTTGACTCTATCGCTTTCCGCGATTACCCCGTAATCCAGGGGTTACTAATGCTGTTTGCGCTTCAATATTTACTTATAAATCTGGTTGTTGAT
>CAZOVK010000036.1:0-23624 GCA_964583165.1 uncultured Defluviitaleaceae bacterium
AAGCTTGTGTAGGGCTGTTTCGTTGACTGGGTGATGAACTCCCGCCAATAGTACATACGTGTACACTACCATGAAGTCTGTCAAGTTAAGCACCTCCGCTTGAATTATGCAGCTTATAGATTCTGCAATTATGAAGTTCCCGAAGGCTTTCACGAGTTGCATTAAATCGGCTCGCTATCGTAATAGTACCTCGGACTAGATAGCGAGCTACACTACCAATAGGACTATATCATGAAGAAGTATACGGATAGAAGTTACAGGCACTTTGATGCAAGAATAGAACTGATTGATAATGAGTTTTTACCTGAAGAAATCAGAGGAATTGTAGAGAACCCCGAAGAGGTAGTTAAGCATGGCTTTTACCCCTTTATTCGGTTTGTCAAAAAGACTTACAAGTACAAACACGATGCTCCTAAAGAAGAAAGACGCCAAAAAGAAGTTAAAGGGCGTGACATTATGTACGCCGCTCATATAGACAGATATATCTACCAGCACTATTGCTACCTTCTGAGTGGTTATTACAACAGATATGCCGCTGATATAGATATTGACGAAGTTGCTACAGCGTACAGGAGTGGTTCAAACACAATTAACAAGGGTAAAAACAATGTAGACTTTGCAATAGACGTTATTGGCTTCATACGAAAAGAAAGAAGCGAAAAACCCGATTGTGTTGTTTTTGTTACTGATTTTCATAAGTATTTTGACAATATTGACAGTGCTTTGTTAAAGCAACAAATGGAGTGCGTTATGGGCGTTGAAAGATTGCCTGAGGATATTTATCGAGTATATCGTAGTCTAACAAAATACTGCTGTATTGACTATGATGATATACTAAAATATTACAGACGGCGCTTTGAACCCAAAATCACCAGAAGGAAGTTTAAGCGTGAAGGCAATGCCTTTTTTACTATTGAACAATTCAGAGAGTTCAAAGACTATCTGAAGAAAGAAACCAAGAAATTACAAGACGAGCAAGACCAACAAGACAAGCAAGACCAACTGAGAAGCAAACCTTTCGTCAATACCAATGGTTATGGTATACCGCAAGGGTCGCCGTTAAGCGCGCTTTTATCGAATATCTACCTTATAGATTTTGATAAAGCAATGAAAGACTTTGCTGAGAAGAATCAAGGCCTTTATAGAAGATATTGTGACGATATTATAATCGTCATACCAGTATCTGGGATAGAAGGCACCAGTGAAGTTTTGAGTGATATTGAACGATACTTTGAGGGTGAAGTATCACGTGTTCAAGGACTTAGCGTAAGCGCGGATAAAACAAGGAGATTCTTTCATACGGCTGATTCTGTTATAGAGTTCGACACGCAATTTGAACCCATAGACGGACATGCTGCTATAGACTATTTGGGGTTTGTGTACGATGGCAAATCGGTAAAGATGCGTGAGAAATCCGTAACCAATTACTACAGGAAACTGTACAGAATGTTACATGTGGTTTGTAGATGTATGTTTGAGTTTGACAGAGGATTTGCGTATAGACAAAGATTCTATTCAAAGTTTACTATACGTAGGGCACGTGAAAATCCTAATGTCAGAAAGAAACCCGGGGGTGAAGAGAAAACCAAGGGTAAAAAGAAAACCTTTGGTAACTTTATCCACTATGCCATGAAAGCCCACCGTAAGTTCGGTGAACTTTCGGAAATAAAACCGCAAATTGATGGGCATTGGCAAAAAATCAATAGGATAATAACAAGGAGGAAAAAAGCTATGAGTAGTGACAGAGTACCTAGAAGTGGTGAGTTAGACGGGTTGGTGTTACGCGGTAAAGTAATTGCTAGACGTCGCAAGGAAAACATCGGAAAGAACAATGCCAGTTTAACTACATACACCGTTGAAGTAGGTGATGGCGTTCAATATGATGTTGAAGAGTGGGATGTTAAGATTGAGGATTGCTATGCACTTAAATCCACCTTCAGGGAAAATGTCTATGTTAAGATTGATGCGTTTAACAATCAGGCGAAAATCATCTATCGAATAGGTACTGGTTTAAAGCCAGACTTCCGTGGGGAAGAGTTTTAATACCATTTCTACTGATTATATAATTGCGGCATAAACAGAATTTGTATGGCGGAGTGGCGAACTTTTGACGAGTGAACGCTACTCCGTCTTTTTGTTGTATACTTTTCGGTGTATGCTGCTGTGATATGAGCAGAAGGAAGTTGCTTATCTAGCATAATACATTTGTCCAATCCTCTATTTGCAAGGCTGGAACCCGTTCAAATTCTCTAACATTGTTTGTAACAAGAATACCATTTTCAGCCAACACTGTCGCCGCAATGAGTAAGTCATTTGGGCCTATCGGTGTGCCCGCTCTTTCTAACGTTGAACGAACACTGGCGTAATGCCCAGCAGCAGAATCGCCAAAAGGCACAATATCCATAGGCATTAACAAGGCTTCAATTAACTCCATGTTCTCCTTGCGCTTCACGCTCTTCTCTGCACCGTAAAGCAATTCAGCCTTGACTACGGCAGGTATTTTAATCTCGTCTGGGTGGTAGGTCATTATCTTGTCCGCTAAATGCGGGTAAGCCCCTTTGAGCAGGTAAATACAAATGTTTGTGTCAAGGAAGTAGCTCATAGTTCCTCCCTCGCCGCATCCAGACAAGCGTCAAGCTCGGGTTGTTCTAAGAAGCTGTCATCCTTAATTGAACCGAACAAATTTCTGTATCCATCTGGCCAGCTTCTGTCAAGGTGGCGTTTTAGAGTGACTGAAACAAACCTAGAAACCGATGTATTGTTGATTTTGGCGCATATCTCCAATCGTTTAAGCGTTCCATCGTCAATGTAGAGTGAAAGTTGCGGCATAGAATCATCTCCATAAGCAAGTATACTTTATATTATACTTGTTATTGTTTTGTTGTCAATATCTAATCGAAAGGAAAGAACGAGATGTCAATACAGACGCAAAAGAAGAATATGCAAACTATACACCGCCTTGTATCACGAAATTTGGGTTACATCTATGGCGAAAATGAGAGCGGACCAAACGGAGCCAAAAAGGACTTCCTCACAAAGTCGGCGGCGTTCTTACGCGCTTTAGGCAAGGATTTGGGGTTTACCGAAATGAAAGTAACTACCAATCCTGGCGGGATTGCTGTAAGTGGCGAGGTTTCGCTTTACGGCATGTGGGGAGAGGGTAATGGACTGTTTTTACAATTGTTTCAGTCGGTGACGCAAAGAAAGGCGTTTCTGTATCGCCGCATTGCACATATGAAGGATTACAGCGGCGGGGAGAATCAGTGGTTGCCGTATGATTTGTTTGAAGTGGGCGATCACTATGGGTTAATTGATGCGCTTCAAGCATTGAAGAAGTCAGCGGGGGCGGTGCATGATGTTGCTTGATAGTGCGAATACCCAAAGCCAGACACACTATGCTGTAGTAAAGCTGAATGAAGCTGCGAGGATTATTGGTCAGTTGATAAATGAGCTACCCATATTGCGTAAGCGTCTTGACAAGCACAAGAATGACAACGCTAAAGCACGTGAAATTTATGACAACCTGCAACAACAGCGCAAGAAGCTACTGGACTCTATCAACACAGCTACGTTGGCACTTCAGGAAGTGGAGTTGACAAATTTGTCACGTTATTCTGCAAAGCTTGTCACATCCATTAAGGCATTCAATCTTATGACTCCTGACTACCAGAAGCTTTGTTCGACATTATCGGACTATATCTCACAGTTACCCATAGCGGACACACCCGACGCAAAGACCACAAATGCCGCCATTATCGGGCGATTGATGAATAACGTTAAGGTCGGATACTATCCAACGGATTTAGAACACATCAACCATATAGCACGTGGGATAGAGTTTCCAGACAACATAACAGTCAATCTGCTTGACCCTTGTTGTGGTTGTGGGCTTGCGCTTAATGCGATGGCAGCGCACAAAGACTGTGTTACATATGGTGTGGAAATAGACCGATACCGCGCCGAGGAAGCACTTACACGGCTAAACCGCGTTGGGTTTGGTAGTTACTTTCATTCGCGTGTTGCCCATGAGTCGTTTCATGCTATATTGCTTAACCCTCCATATCTGTCGGTAATGACTGAAAACGGCAATAACACGCGTAGTGAGAAGCGTTTCTTGGTTGATTCGATGTGTCATTTAATGTATGGCGGGTTGTTGATGTATATTGTCCCCTACTACAGGCTCACAGCCGATATTTGCAGGGTTTTTTGTGATAACTTTGATGATATTACTGTCTGGAAGTTTACAGGTAGTGAGTTTAAGAAGTATAAACAGATAGTTGTTATGGGTACACGACAGAAGCGGCAAAACAGACAGGAAGCGGCGCAGGCGTTGTCACTGTTGGCTTTAGAGCCGGACATGGTGCCGGAGGTTACAGCCTTACCAGATAGTCGCTATCAACTACCTGTCTATACAAAGAAGGTAGACTTGTTCAAGGGTTCCGAATACAACGTAACAGAACTATTCGAACAACTGAAGAAATCTACCAGTTTCAGCAGATTGTTTGAGAGAAGCCAGCTTGATAACTCCACCAAACGCCCGCTCTTGCCGCTTAACATCGGTCAAGTAGGTTTGATTGGCGGCTCTGGACTTATCAACGGACTTGTGGATTGTGATACACCGCACATAGTCAAGGGGCGTGTTATCAAGTCAAACAACACGTCACGGGAAGAGAATATCAATAGCCGTGGCGAACTTATATCAACTACCATACATGAAACCCGCTCCAATCGGATGTTGTTTAACATACTAACGCCAGACGGATTTAGGACACTATTATAGGAAGGAACGAAATCATGGAAGCTGTAGCAAGAAAGATTGGGCGCCGCCGCTGGTTCTGGGGCGTATCGTTATAACCACTTGTGTGCGCGATGTGCTGACTGACACTGACATCTTTAACGCCCTCAAACGTCACAAGAATGGTGATTGGGGCGAGGTCTGCAAAGGCGATTGGGAACTAAACAATAACGCTGTCAAGCGACATGAACGGATTCTGTCGGTGTATACGGGCGTTGGCGGTGATACATTTTGGATTATCACGGAAGCTGATAGGTCTTGCACTACAATATTGTTGCCTGATGATTACTAAAATCGTGGAAGTGGTAAATTGAGGTGTAGTAATGATTACGGTAAGCATTAAAACATTGGTTGATGCTATAGGTGAGGTAGAAGCATACCGTTTGCCCGATATGAACGTTGGGACTAAGTACCTTTACGACTATCTATATAAGCTGTTATCAAGTGGAGAGAACGTCACGCTGTCCGGGATAGACTTTAAAGCGTTTGAGCCCGAGGATGTAACCGCACTAAGCGACTTATACACCAACGTGATAGAAAGTAACGCCTGCAAAACCAGCGGGATTATGTCAGCGTTTCGCCAAATTGTGCCGGTGTGCCTGGGAGTAAGTTTTGTATAGAATTTGTAATGGTGGGTGGTGTTGTTTTGGAGGTTGACGGGTTTAATGAAGTAATCGGCACAATCACACTGGCTAAAGCACTTCACGACGCGGGGCGGTTTGATGTTATACAGCAGTTTGATGACGCGTTATGTTACGACACATGGTTTGAGTACATGGCGGTAGTTATTTCGTCTGTGTTCACTTCTTTCTACAATGGCTACTGCGACGGCGACGAAACGGAGATTATGATATTCATGGACAATGTAATCAGCAGGTATTACACTTTGGCATATGAGTACGGCAAGGCGCACAAAGTGCCACATAATCAGAATCCGTACATAATTGAAGCAGAACACGAAGTCAACCGTTGGCTCAATTTCAGCTATTGCATAGACTGGGAGCTTTTGGGCTATACAAACTCCAGACGAGCGGCGAAAGAAAGCAAGCTTATTGTGCGTACTTGCGCTTAAACACATCTGAATTGGGGCGAGATAGGCAAATAAAAGACATTGGTGGTGAACAATAATGCCCCAACAGATAATAATAGAAGGAGTGGACGAAATTATTGCCAAGGCGACCAATGGTGCGAATGGCGATAAGTTTATGGCTCTGTATAAAGGGGAATGGCAAAAGCTAGGGTGCTACCCATCGCAAAGTGAGGCAGATTCGGGATTTGCAAGTATGTTGGCATATTGGACAGACTGTAACGCATCTGTAATGGATGCAGTGTTTCGACAATCAGGGCTTATGTGCCCCAAGTGGGATGAACTACATGGTTCTGAAACATACGGTCAAATGACGATTAGCAGAGCGATAAGCGACTTTACCAACTTTACGATACAAAGCACATCTGCCATGAGCAATCAAACCTCGGTCAAGCCTACTGATTATACAGATGTCGGTAATGCTAATATATTTGCTGAGGTGTTCAAGAACAGCGTCATTTATGTTAAATCTTTGGGGTTTCTGGTATGGACAGGGCAATATTGGCACGAGAATGACCTTGCGGTAATAGCTATGGCAATGAATTTGTCGGAGAAAATGTTGAACGAGTCTTTGAACGAGTTGTCTGTTGCCAACACAGAGCTTAAAATCGCAGAGAGCCTCCAAGACTATAATCGCATTAAGAACGCCAAGCAACTAGAGAAACCGGCAAAAGAATATCATTCCCATGCGTTGTATACGCGAGAAGCTCCGAAACTACTGCGAATGTTAGAATTATCAAAACCAGCTTTGCATGTAGAGCTGGAAAGCTTAGACGCAAACCCGTTTATACTAAATACCCCAGATGGAGTAATAGACTTGCGGACAGGCACATTGCACCCACACGCCCCAGAGCAACTATGCACAAAGATTACTTCGGTGTCCCCTAACCTTGACGGTTATCAAGAATGGGCAAATTTCTTGCAGATTATAACATGTGGTGACAAATCACTGGAAGATTTCTTGCAACAAATAGTAGGCATGGCTGCACTTGGCAAGGTGTTTACAGAAACTATCATTGCTGCCTTTGGGAGTGGCGCTAATGGAAAGAGTACGTTCTTTAACACCATTAACGCTGTATTGGGTACATATGGTGGTAATATCAAACCCGAAACCCTTACTATGTCACGCAACAACAAGTCCGCCGAAGTAATGACCTTGAAAGGCAAACGGCTTGTTATAGCAGCGGAGCTAGAAGAAGGTGAGTATCTATCATCGTCAATGCTTAAACGGTTGGCATCTGTTGACAGAATCAAGGGCGAGCGCAAATACAGCTACCCCGAAAGCTTTACACCAAGCCATTCTTTGGTATTATTCACAAATCACTTGCCAAAGGTCGCCAGCACTGATAGTGGTACATAGCGCAGAATAATTGTCTTGAGGTTTGATGCCGTAATACAGCCGCAACAAGACATAAAGAATTATGGCGGAATCCTTGTTGCAAATTCAGGTGGAGCTATAATGTCTTGGATTATTGATGGTGCTGTCAAATTTATCGGAAATGCTTACACGCTAATAAAGCCACAAACGGTTATTGATGCCACTAACCAATACCGCAATGACAACGATTGGCTGCAGAGTTTTATCAATGACTGTTACGAGCAGAACCAGACCATGGTTTCAAAAAGTAGAGCAATCTATTCAGCCTATCAACGTTGGGCGGAGAATGATGGAGAATTACCACGTAGCAATCGTGATTTCTCCTATGAACTAGAAAAGCGTGGTTTCAGAAGCCATAGGAGAAAAGATGGCGTGTACTGGATGGGCATTGGCTTGTCCAAACAATAAGAATGGGTATGGTGTAGTAGGATGTAGTCAATTATCAACACTTTTATATTGTGTTGTTGGTACCATTCATTAAAAAAGAATGTATATAAGCTACATCCAACTACACCCCAACCCGTGGTTATTATCAATCAAGGCAAAATGCCTAAATACTAATAAGAAAGAGGTAATCGAATGTACAATAATATTGATATTCCATCGCTGGTAAGAAATCTCTCGGCATATAATGCTTTTATGGATATTGGAGGCGCTAAGCATATGTTCAGGATGTTACCAGTTCCGACGATGCTTCAAAACGAAATATCCGATGTTGCACATAGCCTTGCTTCACTTCTTAGCAAGCTTCCAATGGTAAGTCTGTCTGACAATGACGTACCTAAGATTTATTCACTGTATGACATTACTATGAGTATGTTGGAATGCCTATCGCCTTCCCAGTTCGTCAGCAGATTTAGTGACAAAAAGTTAGTCAGCAAAGTAACTAAGCAAAATGCAACTATTAGGTTGCTGAAAGATAGTGGCTTTGACAGCACACCGACCGAGATTAGTATCAACATGGTTAGGTATTATAAGGACTGCTCTTTTTTGCCCGACTTCTTTGATAAGCTTGTTGCCATCGCTAGCATCATGGTTCAACTGAGTGGCCTGCCTAACAAATACAATGACTACTGTCTAAGTCGCGGCTATAAGGGTAGATATGACTTGTTGTTTAGTGAAAAAAGGTACTCAAACAATGGTTTTTGAAGATAAACTCTGATTACATTTAATACAGGCGTTACTTCATACAATATTCCAAAAGGGGATGATAGTTTGAGCAAGACACTGACAGTCACCGGGTTTCTCGTTAGAAACGGTCAGGCACTTCGGCGGGAGGAATTGTCAATAGAAGAGCAATATCGTCTGGCAGGGGCATGGAATCAGTTGGCAATGAAGGCCGCTGGGTGTATGGCAAAGAATACTCTTGCTGGTTCTGTTGGCGCAATAAGTTACCAAGTGAGGCGCGGCATTGAAGTATGAACAATGAACCACAACGTGCAGCCCTATATATAAGGGTATCGACAGAAGACCAGGTGGAATTTTCGCCGGCCGCCCAACGTAAAGCACTAACAGAATACGCAAAGAAGAACGGCATGGAGATTGCCCCGCAACACATCTTCATGGATGAGGGGTTTTCTGGCAGGAGCGCTGAAAAGCGCCCTGCCTTCCAGCGAATGATTGGCATGGCTAAGACCAAACCGAAGCCATTTGATGTAATACTTGTACATAAGTTTGACCGTTTTGCGCGTAATCGCGAGGATAGCATAGTCTATAAATCTATGCTGAAGAAGCAGTGCAAGATACGCGTAGTAAGTATAACCGAATCACTGGATGAAGAAGACAAGATGTCGGGCTTGATTGAGGCTATTCTGGAAGCAATGGCGGAATACTACAGCATTAACTTAGCCGAAGAAGTTAAGAAGGGCATGACTGAAAAGGCGCGACAAGGCGGTTTTCAAACCTCACCACCGCTAGGGTATAAGATAGGCGACGGCAACGTACTTGAGATTGTGGAAGAGGAAGCAGAATGTGTAAGGTATATTTTCAAGCAGTTTGTCGAGTATGACAGAGGAGCATCCCATATCGCAAGACAATTGAACACAATGGGCGTTAAGAGTAAACGTGGCAATTCTATAGACTTAAGAAACATTGACTACATTCTTCAAAACCCCGTGTATACAGGTAGAGTGAGATGGACACCTACTCAAAAGGCAAGACGCAACTTTAATCACCCTGATACAATAATAGTTGTCGGACAGCACGAGCCTATCATTTCGGAGGAAATGTTTCAACAGGCGGTATCGAAGATTGCCGCAAGGAAGCGAATATCCAGACCCAAAGAACGCCCTCTTGAAGAGTGTAGACACTGGTTATCAGGGCTAATTAAGTGCTCAAACTGTGGTTCTTCGCTCACATATACGGGCGACAAGCATTCTTCACCGTCGTTTCAGTGTAAGGGCTATAGTAGTGCTAAGTGCAATGTTTCACATAGCATATCAGTCAAGAAGATAGAACGCGCTGTACTAGATGAGCTTACAAAGGCACTCAGCAGTAGCGACGAATCGGAATTCCTGCTCAATGTGACACGTCTGGATACTTCACAAGAGGAAATAGACGAACTCAAAAAACAGCTCAGTAAACTTGGGGGGCGTTTAGTCAGAGCAAAAGAAGCGTATTTGGCCGAGATCGACACGCTGGAAGAGTACAAGAGAAACAAAGCCAATATCGAAAGACAACAACAGGAGTTGTCGGCGGCAATTGAGCAACTTACAAGCACACAACCAACTTTAGCCGAAACCGGCTTTACAACTAAGCTCCAAACAGTTGTGGATATTCTCAAATCAGATTGCGAAATGTCACGCAAACAAAAAGCCTTTCGGAGCATAATCGATAAAATCGTATATGACCGACCTAACTCTAGCATTCAAGTCTATTATAGGGATATGTGAAAAGCACTGTATATATTGGATACGGTGCTACTTTTTTGCACTCATAGAGTTAGTGGCAGATACAACTTATGGGCTTGTTTCCCAGATCTCACAAGGTTTACCCCTAAAGCAATACGGCGATCCGTTAAACCGCAGGTAATACTAAAAATATGGTGTTGAATGTACACAGCAACAGTGGTAAAATGAATATGTATATATTAATATTGCACAAAGAAAGGAGAAGGTATGAAAAAACTCATATCATGGCTATGTGTCTGTGCGCTCGTGCTGATGCTCGTGCCGCAGGCGGTGCTCGCGAGCGGTGAACCGGGCGTCGAAAACGGCTGGCGTTATATGCTTGACAGCACAAACACATCTGCCGTCGTCATGGAGTATGCCGCGAGCGTACCCGCCGACGGCATTCTTACCGTGCCTGGCACATTGGGCGGCAAGCCCGTTAAGGCTATCGGCTTTCAGGTTTGGGAAACGGAGATGTATCCAAACCCGTTGTTCAAAGTGACCGCTCAGCAACGCGTTAAGGTGTTGAACCTGCCCGCGTCGGTCAACCTGATTTCGGAGGCGGCGTTCGAGGGGTTGACCTCATTGACGGCCGTCAACATCTCGGACGGTGACGCTTTTAGGTCCGACAGCGGCGTATTGTTTGACAAAAACTTCGGCGGCAATGAGCGGCTAAGGCTCTACCCCGCATCGAAGCCCGAATCAACCTACATAATACCCTCGACGACGAAAGAGATCGCCTCGGACGCGTTTGCGGGTAGCAAGTTTCTGAAGACGATTACGATTCCGGCTAATGTGACGACAGTGGGTGTAGGCGTGTTTGCGAGTGCGCGTTCGCTTGCGAACGTTACGTTCCAAAACAGCCTTGCCGCGCTACCGAACAGCACATTCAAAGATTGCCAAAGCCTCACGTCCGTCACACTGCCGAGTGGGCTTACACAAATCGGCAATTACTCGTTCGATGGTGCTGTTGCGCTTGAAACGCTAAGCATCCCTGTGAGCGTAACACACATTGGCGAAAGTGCATTCGGCGGTTGCGCGAGTCTTAAATCCGTCACATTGCCGAGTGGCTTAACGAATCTCGGTGCTTTCGCGTTTGCGGGCACGAAGGCTTTGCGTGAGGTGACGTTACCTAGCGGCATGACAGAAATCGCTGAAGGCGCGTTCATTTCATCGGGCATCAGAACGGTTGTGATCCCGTACAGTGTGACAAAGATCGGGCCTCTCGCATTCTCTGACTGCGCCGATCTGACGCTTGTTCAACTGCCCGCATCAAGACTCGAAATCGCACTGGGCGCGTTTTCTTACACACCTCAATTGACGGGCATTGATTTTAGCGCGCCCACTTTCGTTTCTATTGATGAGTTGGCTTTCGCGGCTTCGGGGCTTGAGCGCGTAAATTTAACTGATAATGTTAGTGACATCGGGGCTAATAGCTTTGCCAAAAGCCCGAAACTCGCGAGAATCAGTATCGGAAGCGCCATCCCTTATCTGCCCGTCGGCGTGTTCTCGACGCTTGACAGTTTGGCTAGTGTTTATATTCCTGAAACAGTCATTGCGATTGACGACAGCGCATTTGCGTGGAACAAGAACATGACAGGCGCATACTTCTTAGGCGACGCACCGTCATTCGGACTTAACGGCGTTAATGTATTCTATGGCGCAAACACCGGCTTTAAGGTGCATTACCCATCGGCCAATAGCAATACATTTGCCTTAAAGGACGGGAAGTGGAAGGGCTATGCGGCGCAAGCCGATGCTTCCGTAACTGCGCCCGTTACAAACACAATGACGCTCGCGGCCGGGGCTAATGGCAAGATCGTTGGCGGCGTTTCGGGCAATTACGAATCGGGCGAAATAATTACCATGCGTGCACAGGCGAACCCCGGCTATACATTCGTCAACTGGACTTCAGTAGGCGGCGGGACATTCTCAAGCGCTACGTCTGCATCTACCACATTTACAATGGGTAGCGGTGGCACGACTGTCACTGCGAATTTCACAGCGCAATCAACGGCGCAAACGCCCACATTCATTCAGCAACCCCCCGCGACGGTTAACGCCGTTCAAGGCGCGCCGTCAGACATCCTGCTTGCGCCCGCCGAAACCACGGACGGCGGCACAATCACCTATCAGTGGTACGTCAATACCGCAAACAGCAACACGGGCGGCACAGCAATACCCGACGCGACAAACGCATCATTCTTGCCGCCGACGGATCCGGCGGGCACGTTCTATTATTATGTTGTGGCAACAAATACAGTTGGTTCTCTCACCCCGACCACAACATCAAGCAGCCCCATTAAGGTAACGGTAGTGGCCAAGACTGACGCGGCCACACCCGTTTTCGTGAATAACATCTCGGGTAGCTCTACATACACGCTAAACGCAGCGGCAACCGCACTGGATGTATTGGCTTCGGCCCCCGATTACGGCAGAATCACGTATCAATGGTATGTGAACACAACAAACGGCACAACCGGCGGCACACCGATTGACGGCGCGACGCAGCGCACGTATACGCCGACTACGGGCACAAACGGCACGTTCTATTACTATGCCGTTGCGTCCAACTATAACAAGTTTGCGACAGGCAACACGCTTGCGTATGCGACAAGCGGTGTCAAGACCGTGACAGTCGGCGATGGTGGCGGCAACGGCAACAACGGCAATACGGGCGACTCAGGCGGAAGCACCACAACGCCCAGCCAAGACAGCAACAACATCTTGCCCGTCGTACCCACTGTTGTTGACAGCACCGCGACAGTCGTCGTTGAAAGCACGGCACTCGATACACGCATTGATTACGCGGTGAGTCAGGCGGTTAAGAGTGATACGACGGCTGTAGTGGTTATCGAAGTGAAAGCTTCAGCGAACGCAACGGCATTTGAGCTGGAATTGCCCACGGCTTCGTTAGAGAAACTCGCCGAGCCCGACAAGGACATTCAAACCGAGCTCGTAATCAATACGGCACTGGGTAGTATCACATTCGATACGAACGCGTTAGCCCAAATTTGTGAAAACGCAGGCGCGAAAGTCACTTTAACAGTTGCGCTCGTGGATACTTCAAAACTGCCTCAATCCGTAGATGTCGGCAATCGCCCCGTTTATGAGTTCACGCTAAAAAGCGGCGATTCGGAGATAACGAACTTCAAGAACGGCAAGGTCAAGGTCACTCTACCGTACAAACTCGCCGACACCGAGGCATCCAGCCACGTGTTTGCTTATTATGTGGACAAAAACGGCAACCTACATCCCGTGAAGGAATCAATGCACAACGACAAGCTGCATGTTATCCAATTTGCGACCAACCATTTCTCGATGTACACCGTCGGCGTAAGCCCCAAGACCTTCCCTGATGTAACCGATAGCATTTGGTATGCTTCCGCCGTAGAGTTCGTTGCGTCACGTGAAATCTTTGCGGGCATGGGCAATGGCACGTTTGCGCCCACAACACCTATGACGCGCGGCATGTTCGTTACGGTGCTCGCAAACCTTGAAGGTGAGGCCGCGCAGGGCGATTACGCGAACACGTTCAGCGATGTAGCCGCGAATATGTATTACGCGAAACCTATCGCATGGGCTACGGCCAACAACATCGTCGCGGGTGTCGGCGGCGGCAAATTTGCGCCGAATCAAGAGATTAACCGCGAACAGATGGCCGCGATGCTCAATAACTACATTCAGTACAAGGGTATTCACATCAATAAGCTGAACACACAGCCTTTCGAGGACTATGACGCCGTGAGCGCGTGGGCGAAAGATAGCGTTGGCGCGATTCGTGATTACGGCATCCTAAACGGCGTCGGCGGCAATGTGTTCGCCCCGAAAAACCTTGCGTCACGTGCGGAGGTTGCCACAGTGTTTATGAAGTATATCGAAGCCTTATTCAGATAGGAGGGGGCATATATGACTGACAGATTCAAGCGCTTTGTGGGCGTTCTGCTTGCGTTTGCTCTTGTGTTCGCGTGTTTGCCCGCGCAGACGGGCGCCGCGCCGCAGCTCAACCGGCCGCCGCTGGTTAAGCCGAGCGTCGGTAACGCCGCGCCGAACAAGATTCTTGATACATTCAACAAGACCGCGAGTGCGAATCTCAATTCGATAAGCGGCGCGGCGACGATTACGCCGAGCTTTCTGACGGACAGCCAGCGCGAGGCCGTCAAGCAGATGCTTGCGCGCGCGACAGGGCGCGGGCTGATTGGCTTCACGGGTGAGTATGAGCTGAACGACCCATACAAGACGGTTAAGGTCATTGTCGAGCTGGCGCACCCGCCCGCGGCCGTCGCGGCTGTTTACGCGGCGTATGAGAACCGCCCCGTGCCGTATGGCCTGTTTGACAACGAGGCAAAGGCAGACAAGGACTTGTTCTATGACGACTTGGATCGCATTTTGCCGATGATGATGAACGGCACGACGAATTATGAGGTCACGGCGGATTGGGATACCGCGCTGAACGGTGTTGCGATCACGCTGCCTGCATTCGCGGTTGAGGAACTTGCGAAGAGCGCGGCCGTGAAGGCCATTTACCCCGACCGCGTGGTGTCGATTATTGACACAACCGAGGGTATGAACGACGAAAACCCTTTGGATACGGACGGAGAGGATGATACATCGCAGGATGACGAAGCGGCTGATACTGATGAAACCGTTGATTCGGATGAAGCCGCAGATACAACAGAAAACCCGGCCCAAAGCCTGAACCCGTTCGCGCTGTATGCCGTCAACCAAAGCACCATTGTGGGCATGGACGACACGCGCAAGCAACTACGTGTTGATGAGCTGACCTTAACAGGCGCGGGTGTCAATGTGCTTGTTATCGACACGGGCATTGACTATTACCACCCCGACTTAAAGGATGTGTACAAAGGCGGGCGCAACTTCGTAGAGTTCAACGGCTTGACACGCGCTGACAACGACCCGATGGAAACGACAATCGATGATCTTAACGAATACGAACAATACCACTTTGTCGAAGAGCCTGAAAAATTTGTCACAGCCCACGGCACGCATGTTTCGGGCACGATAGCCGCGACAGGCAGCAGCGCGCCTGTTACAGCTAAGGGTGTCGCACCAGGTGTTAATCTCTATGTGTTCCGCGCGCTGGGACCTTATGGCTCGGGTGCTTCATCTTGGATCATTTCGGCTATTGATGCGGTACCAATTTATGACGTTGCGTTTGACGTGGTGAATATGTCGCTCGGCAGCGATTGGAACAACCCCTTTGAACCGCAAGCCATGGCCGTAAACAATGTCATGCTCACAAACCCGAACATCGTGTTCTGCATCTCGGCAGGCAACAGCGGCTATAATGCGAATACGCAATCGGTTGAGCTGAAGACATTGGGTTCGCCCGGCGTATCGCCGCTTGCTATCACCGTGGGTAATGGCACAACGCCTGTGCCGGGCGCAAGGCTCACGGCTAGAGCAGGCTCAACTAGTCAGACAATGAATCTGTTCTATTCTGATTGGGCGAGTACAATTGCAGATGACGGTAGCGGTGTGTTCGTCAGCGATTACGCACACCTGACCACGACGGCAGACGGCGAGATGAAGCTTGTCGCGACTGTCGAATTCGAAGGTATGCCTGTCGGCATTGGCGCTCGAGAAGAGTTTTTTGAGGCAGACGGAACAACTGTCAAGCAGGGCATTGCCGGCAATATAGTCGTTGTTCTGCGCGGGAACGACTTCAGAGATACCATGAAAAACGCGATCGCAGCCGGAGCGGGCGGTGTTCTGCTCATCCAAGCGGATGGCGTAGGCCCTGCTTCGACGCTCGAGGAATACAGAGGGCGCGGTCAAGATTATCTGCCGATGTTCACGATTCCCGGTTATGATGATGGCATTGCATTCTATCAGGCGGCTAAGACGAACGGCGGGATGTTCAAATTCACAGCCATAGCCGACGCGCCGGGCGGCTTCTTGAACGAATCCAGCTCGCGCGGCCCTGTCGACATGACAGGCGACATCAAGCCCGACGTGGTTGGCCCCGGTACGGGCGTGCTCTCGACAGTGCCGTACTATTACGGTAACAGTAGCGCAGATCCTTCACACCCTGTTTATACATATGCCTACCAAAACATGACGGGCACGTCCATGTCAAGCCCGCATGTCGCGGGTGTTGCGGCGTTGATGGTGCAGTACAGCAAGGATAATTCACTGGACTGGAACGCGCAAGAGATCAAGGCGCGGCTGATGTCCACGGCGAAGAGCATGAAAGACGAAAACGGCAATAACTACAGCGTCTATGAGGTAGGCGCGGGATTTGTTGACGCTTACCGCGCGGTGAAAGACAGTATTAAGGTCAGCATCGCCTATACGGGCAATGTGCCTAATTCTTCACACCACACCCCTAACGGCACGCTGTCAACGGCGAACTTCGGGCGCTGGGAGCTTGGCAGCGCGCCTGCGTTCATGGATTTGAAAGTCAATCTTGCGGGTTTGGATGCAAGCAAGAGCTACATAGTCGCAGTTGAGCCGAATACAAGCGGCTTAGGGGCTAAGTACCCGTTCATAACGGACGAGTATAACGTAGATATCCCGATTGTGGCTTATGTTGAAGGCGCGGCATACAATACGCTTACTGCCGGAGATACTTCCTTCACGCTTTCAAACAAGGGCGATGGCGTAATGGTCACGCAAGATGACATTAAGGACGCGTTTGCTTTACTGGATGAATCCTCTGCGGGCAGTTATGAGGGCTATGTGTGGATTATCCCCTCTGATATCGTTGACGCCGATGACAATCCTGACAGTTGGTTGCAAAATGGGCTTCTTGCAGTCCCCGATGGGTACAAAGCGAGCGCTTTTAAGATCCCATACGCGATTCTTGTCGAACCCGCCCCACCGATGTTCTTGCTTGCCGAGGCGATACGCCCGCTGCTGCCTGTTTATGGAAGCGTAAACGCCCAGATAGCGAGCGAAACACTGGGCGTGACGTCATATGCGTCTGACTTCTATTGGGTGCAGGGGCACAAGCTCGAATCAATGCATTTTGTTGTCATGGATTCGTCAAATAAGGCGATTGGCGAACTGGGTGTCGGGCTTGACGTAACGGATATTATGCCTGAAGCTTTGTATCGCGCAAGCCAGCTGATTACAGGGCGATACTACGCATTTGGTGAGGGTAACTTCATATCCAACATACCCGCCAATCTTACGCCCGGCAGATACAATATCGCCATTGTGCCGGAGTATAAAGACATCGACGGCAACACGGTTATTGATACGGATATCGGCACGTTGACGACATTCCCGCTTTATATCGACAATGCTGCGCCATACGCGACACGTGGCCTAGAACATACAACGCAGCTTTCTGCAAACGTTTGGGAGTCCGTTTATACCGAAAAGAGCATCTATGACATGATGGATATGAGCGGGCAAAATTTAGCCACTTGGTTTACAGGCTTCTATGTCACAGACGACGGCCTGACCGCGATGAATGACGTGCCGCAATACCTTTATGATTATGGCTTTGGGCCTGTAAATGTGGGCAATCACCAATTGGGTGCGTTATATAAGGTCGAAGTCGACGGCGTAACCCACAACAATTGGGAGATGATGACCGCGCTCTATGATATGGGCAGCGACCCCGGCCCATTCCCTGACAGCACGGAGCGCGTAAACGCAAGGGTGCCGCAGGCTTACATGCAGCCGGCCGCGCCATTCAGCGTACCCAACCAAGACAATTTCCTGGTTGCCATCAATCTGTTGGAAGACGAGATCAAAGACCGCAAGGACATCAAGATAACGATACGGCTTGTGGATATGTTCGTTGATACGGTCATCTCGTCGCTCGGAGGCGACAAAAACGCGTATATTAACGCCCCGTCCGATTCTATGTACTACAATGCGGACACGTGGGCATTCTACGGCGCGAATATGAGTGAAGAGATCATCATTAACGTAAAGTACGGCGGGCTTGGGGAGTAGTAGGTTAGCACAGACGCCGGGGCGAATTGCTCCGGCGTTTTCATTTTGGACGAACGGTGATTCAAGTACAGCGGCGTAAAATGTCATGTGTCGCATAGCATACCCGTTAAGAAGATTGAGCGCGCGGTATTGAGCGAGCCCGCTACTGCGCTTGAGTGGGGCGGCGGAACCGAATACTTGCTAGGTGCGACACGCGCGGATACATAAAATGAAGATATCGAAGAACTCGTAAGGCTACACTCGATGCTTGAGGGTCGCTTAGTTTGCGCAACCGAAGCCTATTTGGCAGAAGTTGACAGTTTGGATGATTACAAGAGAAACAGGGCAAGCATTGAGTATCAACAACAGGAACTATCAGAGAAGATAAATCGGCTTACGAGCCAGAAACACACTATTGATGAAAGCGTTTTGGCGACAAAGATTCTTTCGCTTTTTGATGTCTTGAATTCAAACTGTGCGATAATTAATAAGCTGCGAGCGATTAGAAGAGTGATTGACAGAATCGTTTTCGACAGGCCGAACCCACTCATCGAGATGTTTTATCGGATACTGAGCAATTCAACCCCTGAAGCACAACGGCGGCCCGGATGGAGAACTCGGGGCGGCCCTACGCTATTTGAGCCAGCGTTTCACAATGGTCACGCCAGAGGCAAAGGCTTCACTGAATGATATCGGAACCGAAGAATTAGCCCACCTTGAAATGATTGGCACTATCGTTCACCAACTCACAAACCGAAGCACACCCGAGGACATGAGGGCGGCTGGGCTAGATGCTGATTATGTGAACCACGGCTTGGGTATTTATCCGCAAGGGGCGGGCGGCCATCCGTGGACGGCGGCTTATATTCAATCAAAGGGCGACCCAATCACTGATTTGTATGAGGATATGGCGGCGGAGCAAAAAGCAAAGCAGACATACGAATACATCCTCGACTTAACAGATGACCCGGATGTAGCTGACCCAATCAAATTCTTGCGGGAGCGCGAGGTTGTACACTTCCAGCGGTTTGGTGAATGTTTGAGGATTACGCAGGACTATTACGATAGCAGGCGTATGTTCATAATGCCTGGCATGGAATAAACTGACTCGTAGTAAGCCCCAAACGCGCCGCAGAATATATAGTAAAGATGGCAAGCCATATGACTTGCCATCTTTTATTGAGCCTTGAGCTCTTGTATAGTATATGGCACCCCAACCTCCTCAAAAGGGAGAATAATCATAGCCGCATAAATACTATCCCCATGTTGTACAATACGGTTAAACAACCCTATATACGCTGTGGTCAAAACGGTAAGGGGATGAGCGTAAAGCTTTCCGTCTTTTATACTGCGTCAGTTATGTGTGAGGATGGCCATCAGCAAGAGTGGTTTTAGCCGTTCTTTTCAGTTAAAGTCGAAGCAGGGAACCTAATAACATGAATAGATTCACTAAAACACAATACAATGAATAGACACCGGACTTTTGCCGTTGTCATATAAATGATACAGCTGTCTTTAGCTAGGAAGGAGCGTCCTCATGTGTAACATTATCGATTTACAGCGGTATCAAAATGGGGGGGGTCAAATGAAAGAAGATGGCGCAGAAATGGATGAAATGGTCGCCGCGTTAATGACTACGTTCGCGTCCGTCATTGCCAGTGACGAACAGCAAGACATTCAAGCATGGCGCAAGGAGAACGAAGGGTGTGAATATACCATAGATGAGTTATTAACAGGGCTTAAAATAGCCACAAGGGGAGCCGGTGAGGCACTGCTCCCTTTGGAAAGGAACAAGAATGCGCGAAAAACTGATGGGCTGTCGTGAAATTTTTCTAAAGGCGGGCTTTAGTCAAGAAACATTCCAGTATGCGGTATTGTTGATGTTTGCGTTTGTGAAAACTGTGGAGATAGCAAAACTCAAACAAGAGGATGTTAGGCTCGATTTTCACATTATGGGGCATGTCCTAAGCCGCGTTGAGTTTGACCTCAAGAGAATGGTGAAACACCATGACATAAATATTGCCGATTGTCACAAAATCGGGGCGTGTCTGACCTACTGGGTCTGCAAACTGCGCCCCATATCGGTAAAATCCGATGGCGCGTATAAGGGTAAGCCCAAAACCGCTCAACTGTTAAACGAGTTGACCGCGATTTTGACGGCCATAGCCATAATCAACGCGGCTATCAAAAAACGCCGCCCGACTGCCGACTATGCGCCGAACCGCGAGGTCGATTTATGGCAAATGCGGGTTATGCTGAACGCGTTTCTATACAATTTGGCGCATTGTAACCAAGTGGCCGACAGTTTGGCCATATTGTATTACTATGTTGACATAACGGCCGGAAACGCGGGGTATCTAAAATACCTAAAATCGGATTTATTGGAAATTTCCTAGCAAGACAACGGCGGGCTTAACCCGCCGTTTTGTTAAAAACTCTAGCTGGAACCAACTTCGACAAATGGGCCTAACGAAAATTCTCATTACTCTACCTAATTTCATATCGTTTCACTTAGTCTTCATAAATCGAAACAAACCGCCACGGTATGTGCTCGCACAACCAGACACCGTTTTCAGAGATAAAAAATTTGTAGCCCTCCCCTATCATGGCGGCTGTGTCAATAACCAACACTACGGGCTTGCCGTGGCGCTTGCCGACACTGAACGCCGTTTCGAGGTTATCTGAGAGGTGAACGTGTTGGCGTGACTGCTTCGTAATGCCTTCTGCGCGTATCGCGTCCAGAAAACGCATGGCCGTGCCGTGGTATAACACACTTGGCGGCTCGGTTGGCTTTAATTCTAAATCAATATGCACAGAATGCCCCTGATTCGCCCTAATTTTTGTGCGGTCGGAGTTGAAACTATAACGCGTTTTACTATCCTCAGCAACTATGCGCTCTAACGTAGGCAAATCTAGTCGCTTGCCCGCGCGGGCACAACCTGTCAGTAACTCGCCCACATCTACCCAGCCGTTTTCGTCCAGTTGAATAAACGCCGCCGAAGGATTGTGTCGCAGTACTAAGCTCAAAAAACGGCTTAATGCCGTGCTTTTATCCGTATTTCTCATAATATCACACTCCAAAACGCGTTTCAAATGCGCGTATAGATTCTTTCCGTTTTGAGCTGTCCAATACCGCGAATACTACCGTGTTAAACACGCCCTTAAATGTGGTATTCAATAGGTTTTCCCACTCGGCCGCCACTGCGTTGGGGTCATTGCGGAACACGCCACAGCCGTATGCGCCGAGAATGAGGTTTATGTCGCCCTTCGCCGCGAACCCAAGCAAAGTGAGGTACATACGCCGCCGCATAACCTGCCACGCTTCCCCCGCGTCTTCGCCTTTCAGTAAAACCTGCCCAAAGTTGACAGCCGGCATGGTCAATACCGATGCCGTAACAAACTGCGGCAACAGTTCAAACGCCCCGTTTCGAAAGAACACCACGTCCGGCGAATAAATTGCGCAATCTGTGTAACACATAGTGCCACAGGTTCGATTGCGCCGATAATACTCGGGGTGAATGATTTGTGAGAAGTAAAGCCCACTCGAAGCGGCTAGACTTTCTTCCTGCGCCAATGCGCCATTTATGAAACCACCGCTCGGGTTTTTGGCGCTCGCGAAGTTGAGAACGCCCAGTTTTCTTAGCCCCTGCTTTGTGCATGTAAGAATTGCTTCCACGGTGGATGTGTTGGCAACGGTCAATTCCGTCTGATACTTCCCCGTCACAGGCAGTTCGTAGTCCGCCCAGCTTTCATCCAAAATCAACGCGCTTTTCTCGCACGAGTATGTATGCGCGGCCGAAATATCAACGCGCTCACCTTCATATTCATAGTAACCCTGATTGACAATCTCTATGGTTTGCCTTGCGATTTCTTTCCTGTTCATGTTTTCCTCTTTCCAAAATCATATCGCGGGCTTCTGTGAGCGCAAAGCCTAATAGGTTGCGCCCTCGCCAGTTCAACGGGTTTTCGGCATTCGGGTTGTCCTTGCCCATGCCGATACCCCATATGCGGTCGCGCGGGCTTGCCTCAACCAAAATGTGATTCTCCGTCGCGGCCAAAACTGCCCAAAAATCGGGGTTTTGGCTGAATTTCGCGATGTTTCCGTCGCGCACAATCGCGTAACAGCTATTATCCCAAGCCGTTTTGTCAATGCTCTGAACCGCTCGCCCAAACTCCTTCATCTCTTTGGGGTGTTTTGATGCCATTATCGCTTCGAGCATTGCGCTGTCGCCGAACATTCTTGCCTTTTCTGCCATCATGTACTGCTCTGCGCACGAATAAACCACGCCGCCTATCTCAAAACAGCTCGGAAACCATTGGCTAAAGCAACTCGCATCCACTTTACCGTCAGCGCGTTGCGTGTGCCCCCAGAAAAAAACGTACTTGTATGTTTGCCCACTCTCGTAGGACTTTCGTATACTCTCTAAATCGTATATCATGGCGAGAATCCCCCTATCTAATGCCCTGCCAATTGACCTTGTAAAGCCGTGATGGGCGGTGACCCGCGTTCTGCGTGAATTGCTCCGTTTCGGTCACAAGCGGCGCGATTTTGCGGCGAAACGCCGCCTTTAATAACGTTTTGCCCAGTATGACTTCATAAACCCTCTGTAATTCAGACAGTGTGAACAGTTCAGGCATCAGATGCATGACAATACCGCTGTAATCGAGCTTGCCTTGAAGGCGCAAAAGTGCATATGTGAGGATTTTCGCGTGGTCGAAGGCCAGACCGTTGTTCTCGACTATGCGGAAGTCCTCTTCACTGCAATTCTTTGAAATCACTCGACTGTGCTCCACGATTGCAGAAAGCCGCGTGTCATCACTCGTCAATTCGAGGGCGTATCTGCGGATGCGCCGAACGCCGCCCAAAAATTCCGTGCTGTCGTCATAACCCTGTTTGAACGAAAGTTGGAACCATGCCGCTTTGTCCGCGTCGTCACCTGCCTGTATGCGCAAGTTCGCGCTGTCAACCAGCGCCATGTATGAACAACTCATTACCCATGTGCGCGGGTCGCGATTCGGGTCGCTGAATGTGTAGAGCTGTTCGAGGTAGATGTTCTCAACGCCTGCTTCCTCTTTCAGTTCTCGTTTGGCGGCGTGCTCGGTGTTTTCGTTGGGGTTGACGAAGCCACCCGGCAATGCCCACTCCCCCAAGCAAGGGTGCCCACCGCGCTCGATTAACAAAACCCGCAACTCCTTATCGGGGTTCTTGCGGTAACTGCTCGTTTCCGTGTCCGTAACGGTGAAAATCACCATGTCACACGCGACGGAAGGGCGCACGTAATCACCTGGGCGGTATGCCGCCAAAAACTCCTGCTCCGTCAAACCATTCGCATCTCTTTTTTGCATTTTCTGCGCCCCTTGTTAGTAATATCATGATGGTATCATTTTATTACTAAGTACCTAACTCTGTCAAGCAAAAATTTCTGAAAAACTTTCAAAAAAGGTATTGACATTACCATTTGGATGTGGTAGAATCTACCTTGTTGAAACGAGCAACACTTCAACAAATCGCGCGAGTGGCTCAGTGGTAGAGCATCGCCTTGCCAAGGCGAGGGTCGCGGGTTC
>CAZOVK010000037.1:0-23560 GCA_964583165.1 uncultured Defluviitaleaceae bacterium
TTGCCGCGAAAAGACACGCACGCATATCTCTGCAATAGCGAGTGACGGCGCGAACATGCAGACGGGGTATGTCGGCCCCGGGGCTATGCGCGGATTTGATTTTTATGAAGAGATTGACTTGAAGGCATACGCGCGTGAGGCGGCGCGAATGGCGAAAACCATGCTTGGAGCAGACTTCGCCCCCGCAGGACGTATGCCTGTTATTGTTGATAACGGTTTCGGTGGCCTACTCTTCCATGAAGCTTGTGGGCATAGCCTTGAAGCGACGAGTGTCGCAAAGGGGCTTTCTGAATTTTCCGGGCGGCAGGGGCAAAAGGTCGCGGCGGATTGTGTGACGCTCGTGGATGACGGCAGTATACCGTTTTCGTGGGGTAGCTTGGGCGTTGACGACGAGGGCACGGCCACGCGCCGTAATGTGTTGATTGAGAACGGCATTTTGAAGGGCTATATGATTGACAAGCTTAACGCGCGTCGCATGAATGTTGAGCCGACGGGTAACGGTCGCCGACAAAACTACCGTTTCGCGCCTGTCGCTCGTATGACGAACACGTTTTTAGAAGCTGGCACGTCTACGCGCGAGGAGATTATCGCCAATACGGAGCGCGGGGTTTTTGTGGCTTACATGGGCGGCGGTAGTGTGAACCCCATCACAGGTGCGTTCAATTTCAGTGCGGCAGAGAGTTTCATGGTCGAAAACGGGCGCATTACCCGCCCCGTCAAGGGCGTGACGCTCGTCGGGCGCGGCAGTACAATTCTTGAAGACGTTGACATGGTGGCGAGTAACCAAAAAATCGGGCAAGGTTTCTGCTTCGCGGCAAGCGGCGCGTTGTTCATTGGCGCGGGTCAGCCCACGATTAGGATTAAGAACATGACGGTCGGGGGTGTGAAATGATGACAAACGTGTTTTTGAATGAATTAGCTGTGGCGCTTCGTAAAGCAGGCGCGGCGGCTGTGGAGTTTTATGTTTTGCGGAAGAAGTCGGGCGACATTGGCATGTATAACGGTGTAATCGAGAGCGTCACGGAGTCTGACGAACATTTGATTTATGTTGAGTGTGATTTTAACGGCCAACTCGGCACAACATATATAGAAATGATTGACGCAACAAAAATACCTCAATATATAGTCGAGGTTAAGCAATCAGCCGCTCACAACGGCATTGAGTATGAAAAAAAACCGTTTGAAAAAAACGCGGACAACACTTTTGAGATGTTACCGCCTTGTGGCGCGGAGATTGCCCTACTCTCTGGCTATGAAGCGGCAATGGCTATTGACTCGCATGTAATGGGCGCAATGGGAATTGTGCATTATGAGCATAACATTATCACTCTCGCAAATGACAGCGGAGCAAGTATGACTGAAAGCAGTGGTTTTGTTTCAGTGAGTTTATCGGCGACGGCTAAAGAGGGCGCAATGATGAATGCCGCGCATGAATCGGCTATCGCACATAATCTTGACGATATAAACATCAATGAAATGGCAGAAACCGCCGCACAAACCGCTGTCTTCACGCTCAAACCCGAACGCGTAACATCTGCCGCAATGAAAGCGATATTGCGGGGTGATGTTGTCGCGGAGCTTTTGTCTACTTTCCTGCCTGTGTTCTACGCTGACAAGGTAATTAAAAAAACAAGCCTTGTTGCGGATAAAGTCGGTGAACAGATTGGAATCAGCAGTCTGACAATAATTGAAGAACCTACCCTACCCTACGGCAAGGTTCAGCGCACGTTTGATGACGAGGGTACTCCAATCATGCGTAAAGCGATTATCGAAAACGGCGTACTGCTGACGTTATTGCATAACAACTCAACAGCTAAGAAGCTTAACGCGTCTTCAACGGGTAACGGATTCAAGAAGTCATACAAAGAGAACACATCCATATCTACAACCAATATATGTATAGAAGCCGGTGATATGTCGCTCGAACAAATCATCGCCGATATAGGCGAAGGCATCTTGATAACGGGCATTGAAGGGCTTCACTCGGGCATCAACGTGGTTTCGGGCGATTTCTCACTGCTTGCAAGCGGCATCACGATTGAGGGTGGCAAAACCTCACGGGCTGTCAGCCAATTCACCATAACGGGCAATCTCCTGTCAATGCTCGACTCGATAACCGCCATCAGCCGCGAACGCATAAGCACGCCACGCCATATGGACTATTTGCTTGCACCCAGTCTGGCGCTTTCTTCTCTTTCAGTGTCGGGCGAAAACTAAAATTGCGTGGTCATCTACCAACGAAACAGTTACTATAAGTCTTATTACCAGATAAAAGCCTGCTTAACAACCCGCTTAAAACGGGTATGTTAAACAGGCTTTTGCAGTCTTACTCAATAACTAAGTTATTTGTATTACTTCGTTATATCTATGTTTTTCACATAGAACATACCTGATGTTGTGACAAACCAGTCGGCTACGTAATCTTGAACCATAATAGCGCCTGTTGGGAACGAAACGGTCGCAATGGGAGCTTCTTGCATCAGAATGGTTTCCGCTCTTACCATTAAATCCAATGCTTTGGCTTCGTCAGCTTCCATGCGCGCGTCGTTGATAAGTTTGTCATACTCGTCGTTAGCCCAGCGTGTGCAGTTGTCGTATGCCGCCCCTGTAAACAGTTCAAGGAATGTCATTGGGTGGTCATAATCTCCGCCCCAGCCGCCGAATGCTATATCATATTCGCCGTTAACCATCATCGGGAAGTTGAGTTTAGCGTCAACCGGTTTAATCTCTGTCTTAATGCCGAGGTTCGTCAGTAACATTTGTTGAACGATTTCAGCGTTTTTGACAGAAGATTGGGCACAGTGAAGTCTGAAAGTCGGCAGACCTTCGCCATTCGGATAACCTGCTTCAGCCAACATTTCTTTAGCCAAATCCACCTGTGCGCGTTCCTCAAGTGCGTGATTGCCTGCTACACTTCTGAAATCCTTACCATCCAGAATCAAACCACCGGGAACAGAACCGAGAGCCGGCGTTGCCATGATTGTGCCTAGACCGTCTAAGTAACCTCTGCGGTCAAACGCCAGAGATATTGCGCGTCTGACTTTGGGATTGTCTAAACCCGTTGTTGTAGTGTTCAGACGTAAGAAACTGAACGCCAACATATCGTAAACATACAGGCGGTTGTCTTTAGCCATAATGTTCACCAGTTCTGCGGCCGGAACGCCCGCGATACCGTCTAAATCGCCCGCTTCAAACGCGGCGTAGGCTGTGTTGGCTTCGGCGATGAAGTTGAATTTTACGCCGTCAAGCGCGATATTGCTTGCATCCCAGTAGTTGTCGTTCTTCTCGGCTGTTATGTATGAGCCGATTTTGTATTCAGTGAACTTGAATGGACCGTTAGAAACAAAGGTTTTCTCGTTGAAGCACCATTTTTCGGGGTCGGCTTCTACTATGTCTTGGCGGACGGGCAACCAACAGCCTTGAATGAGCGCTTGCAAGAAGTAAGCCGCGGGCATGTTGAGTTTAACGACAAGCGTCTTATCGTCTGTTGCCTTAACGCCGACTTCATCGGCTTTAACTTCGCCCGAAGCGTATGCGCCGCCGTTTTCAATGAACATCTCGACAAACCAGCTATAAGTTGAAGCCGTGTCGGGGTTCAAAACGCGGAGCCAGCTATACTCGAAGTCTTTCGCCGTGAGAGGCTGACCGTCTGACCATTTCAACCCATCGCGCAGGTGGAATGTGTATTCCATGCCGTCAGCCGAAACATCCCAGCTCTCGGCGGCGGCGGGAACGATATTGCCGTCCGGGTCAATACCCACAAGCCCTTCAAACAGCGCATAATAAATCGTGCTCTGGGTCACGCCCTGTGATACGCCGGGGTCGATTCCCGGTGGTTCGTCCAAAAAGCCGTAGGTGAAAATCTTTGGTTCGGCTGCCGGCGTAGGTGTTGCGGGCGTCGGCGTTGGCGTTGCGGCGGGGGTCTGTGACTGGGCGGGGGTTGGTGTTGCTGAGGCTGACGGCGTTGTGTTGCCTGAACAGCCAGCTAACGCGACAATCATTAACACTGCCAATAGTAACGCTAATAGCTTCTTCATAGAATCCTCCCTTGAAATTTTATCTGAAAACCCATTTGGGTTTACATTCAGCTTTCGGTGATTTGGTGACATGCCACGAAGTGCTCAGGCGCGGCTTCCAGTAAGGCGGGTGGCGTTTCTTTGCAAATCGGGCGGGCGACACGGCATCGAGTGACGAAACGGCAACCCTTTGGCGGGTTCAGCGGGCTGGGTATTTCCCCGTCAATACTGATTTCTTGTTTCGTGGCCGCCTTTATAGGGTCAGCCACAGGAATGGCGCTCATCAGCCCTTGTGTGTATGGGTGGAGGGGCTTGGCGTAAATATCCTTGCTGGGTGCGACTTCAACAAGTTGACCGAGATACATTACGCCCATTCGATTCGAAATGTAGCGAACCATACTTAGGTCATGCGCGATAAAGAGGTAAGTCAGCCCTAATTCGTCACGCAAGTCTTGCAGCATATTCACAACCTGGGCTTGAATACTCACGTCCAAAGCAGAAATCGGCTCGTCACAGATTACGAAGTCGGGGTTTGTTATGAGTGCGCGGGCTATGCCGATACGCTGACGCTGACCGCCCGAAAACTCATGTGGGTATTTCTCCATATGCGCGGGCGACAGCCCAACACGCTTTAACATTGCAACAACCTTGTCTGCATATTCGCCGCGTGGGTAGGTTTTGTGGACTGTCAGCGGCTCTTCGATTATCTGTTTGACGGTTATGCGCGGGTCAAGTGACGCATAAGGGTCTTGGAAAATCATCTGAACGCGCGCACGATAAGGTTTGAGCTGTTTTTCTGTCATCGGCGCGATGTCCGTGCCGTCTATCTCAATCGCGCCCGCCGTCGGTTTGTATAACCTTATGACTGTCCGCGCGACTGTGCTCTTGCCACAGCCCGATTCGCCCACCAGACCGAAGGTTTCACCGCGTTTTATGTAGAAGCTCACGTCATCGACGGCTTTGACCGTTTGGCGGCTCATGAAACCGCCTACGTTGAAATATTTCTTCAATCCAACAATATTAACAAAATTCTCACTCACGCGGCATCACCAGACCTTTGCTGTCGGGACAATCGGAATCGAGTAGCCAACAGCGGCTTTTATGTGTGCCGCTTGAATAGAACGGCGGCAGATTTTCTGCGCAAATACCCATGGCGTAATCACAACGCGCCGCGAACGGGCAACCTTTGGGCGGGTTTAGCAGTGACGGCGGTGTGCCCGGGATGCTGAACAGGCGACCGGTGTTGCCTGTTACGTCGGGTATGGACTTTTTGAGCCCCATTGTATACGGGTGCGCGGTTTTGTAGAATATGTCGTGAACCGTGCCCTCCTCCATAATCATGCCACCGTACATGACGATTACGCGCTCGCATGTTTCGGCAACAACGCCTAAGTCATGTGTGATGATAATGATGGAGGACTGGATTTCATGGCGCAGTTGTTTGATGAGCTTCAGGATTTGGCTTTGAATGGTTACGTCCAGTGCTGTTGTGGGCTCGTCGGCTATCAGTAACGCGGGGTTATTGGCTATTGCCATAGCAAACATCACGCGTTGGCGCATACCACCCGACATTTCGAACGGGTAAGCGTGGACGCGCTTTTCGGCTTCAGGGATTTTGACCATTTCGAGTAGCTCAACGGCGCGTTTCTTCGCGTCGTGGCGAGAAATATTTTTGTTGAAAGCGCGAATGCGCTCTACTATTTGTAACTGAACGCGCAAGTTTGGGTTCAAAGCGGTCATTGAGTCTTGGAAGACCATTGCGATTTCGGCGTTTCTTATCTTTCGCATGTCTATATTCGATTTGGCTTTCAAGTCTTCACCGCGAAAACTGATTGAGCCGTCAACGACTTTGCCATTTTCGGCCAGAAGACCGATACTCGACAGCATAGTAACGCTCTTGCCCGAACCACTTTCGCCAACAATACCAACAATCTCGCCCTTTTCAATCGCAATATCAACGCCGCGCACGGCCTTGACTTCACCAGCGAAGGTGAAGAATGACGTATGCAGGTTTTTGATTTCCAGTAGTTTGCTCATACGCCCCCCTTACTTGCGTAGGCGCGGGTCAAGCGCGTCACGCAGACCGTCGCCAAGGAAATTAAACGCGAACATCGTGATACTGATTGCGATACTCGGTAGTATGATTTGATAAGGCGCGGAACGTATTGCGCCGATACCGTCGTTTGAGAGTATGCCCCATGACGGCATCGGCGGCGCAACGCCAAGACCGATGAACGACATGAATGCTTCTGTTGCGATTGCGCCCGGGATTGCGAGTGTTGCCGATACAATAATCGGTCCCATGCAGTTCGGGAGCAGGTGTTTTATGATGATTTTGAGCGGTGATACACCGACGCTTCTCGCCGCCAGTACGAATTCCTGTTCTTTGAGCGACAGAACTTGACCGCGCACGAGCCGTGCCATTCCGAGCCACGAAGTCGCCGCCATTGCGATTAAGATGTTGTAAATACCTTGCCCGAAGTAGACCATGAGCAGAATAATGTAAATCGTGCTCGGTATGGCCATCATGATTTCAACAAAGCGCATCATCAAAACGTCAACATTTCCGCCGTAGTAACCCGAAATTCCGCCGTAGAGCAGACCAATGAAGAATGTGCAGAATGACGTAATGAATGCTACTAGTAAGGATATACGTCCGCCGTAGAGTAGGCGCGTAAGCATGTCACGCCCCAGTGAGTCTGTGCCCAAAAGGTAGTTTTTGTTCCAGACGGTGACCTTTTCGGTCAGTGTTTCGCCGTCTTCGGGGTAGAATTTTAGACCTTCACTGTCGCCGAAAGCTAAAATATACTTTTCTTCGTTTATTAGGAAGATAAACTGTTTTTTCGTGAGCGAACGCTCTTTCGGCTCAATCATTTCTACGATTTTGCCTGTTTCGTCAGCTATGAAGACGCGCAGTTCCGGGTGAATGTATAACCTTGTGCCGTCAGGCATGACGAATAAATCGATGCGCATGGGCATGTTGCGCAGTTCCAGTTGTTGCGCGTCATAGGTTTTGCCCGTAAGACCGGGGCCGAAGATAGACAAGAGAATCAGTATCGCTATCGCGAAGATAGAGCCGACAGCGAGTTTGTTTCGCTTGAAACGCCGCCACACATCCTGCCAGTATGTAACTGTTTGACCGCTTGTCGTTTCGGCGGCTTCGGGGCTTTTGGCGAGCGGCGAAAAATCCTTGAAATCGGGTGCTGTTCCCATAGCCACCTCCTACTTTTCGTACAGTTTGATACGCGGGTCAATGATTACGTACACCACGTCAATGATGAAAACAGCCACAACCATGATGACAGCCGAAAGAATCGTAAGCCCCATGACCGTCGTGTAGTCGCGGTTCGTGATAGAATCCACGAAGTAACGCCCAAGCCCCGGGATGGCGAAGATTTTTTCTATAACAAATGTGCCCGTCAGAAGCGCCGCGAAGGTCATACCGAGAGAAGTCACAACGGGTATCAACGAGTTTTTAAGGACATGGACAGTGATTATGCGCGTGTTTGACAGGCCTTTAGAATGCGCTGTCATTACATAGTCTTGTGAAAGCGCGTCGAGCATAGTTGAACGTGTGAGCCGAGCCGTGCCACAGATTGCGCCTATGGCTAAGCAAATGACGGGTAGGATGTAGCCTTGCCAACTGTCAATCCCGAAGGTAGGCAGCATTTTAAGTTGAACAGAGAAGAAGTAGAGCATGAAAGTCGCGAAGACAAAGGAAGGGACGATAATGCCGATTGTCGAGATTATCATAATCCCGCGGTCAATCAGACGGTTGCGACCTAGAGCTGACAAAACACCCAGTGGTATGCCGATTAAGACAATGAGGATTGTCGCCCAAAAACCGATTTTAGCCGACGGTGGGAAGCCCGATTCAATCATATCGTTAATCGTTTGACCGAAATAGACAAACGAAGGGCCGAAGTCGAAGCGGAGTATGCCCGATAGGTAGCTGAAATACTGTTCCATAATGGGTTTGTCTAGGTTATACTTCGCCATGAGCGCGGCTTCAACATTAGGCGGCAACACGCGGTCATACGAGAATGGCCCGCCCGGTATCGCCCGCATTAGAAAGAATGTCGCCGTGATTATGATGAAGAGCGTGACAATCATGAGCAGAAAGCGCTTGATTATGTACTTTACCACAGAATCACCTCCTATAGGTTAAATTAGTAGGTATCACCGGATTGTAGCGTCAGTGTTTTTTCTCCTTCGCCGTAGTTTATTGTGTATTCGCCCGTCACTCGTGGTTTGAAAACGACACGTTTGATTTTACCGTCTGACCAGTCACAGTCTACTACGACATTACCACGCGCGACCAGACCTTTGAATGAGCCTGTTTTCCAGCTTTCGGGTAGGCTCGGCAGTACGACAATCGTATCATTGTGGCTGTGGAGAAGCATCTCAATAACGGCTTGAAGGGTGCCCATGTTGCCCTCAATTTGCATGGGCATGTTGTCTTCCATGAGTTTAGGCGCGCGCCCGATATTACAGCAACTGAACAAGTTCGGCTGGCTGGAACGGCGAACCATTGATGTTATCATGTCACGAGCGAGTGTGCCGTCGCCTAACCGAGCGAACAGCCCCGCCGCCCATGCGCGGCTCCAACCGTTGTAACCACCGCCGTTTATGATACGTGTGTATATGCTCTTGTTCACGGCCTCAAAGAGTTCGGGTCTTTTTTCGTTGATGTTGTTGTAAGGATATGCACCAATTAGGTGGCTCTGGTGGCGGTGTTCGGGTTCGGCTTCTGTGAGTTCTTCGCCCCATTCTAGGATTGTACCGTCTTTGCCGATTTTCGTTTTGGCCAGCTTTGCTTTGGCGGCGCTGATTTCATGTTCAAAGTTGTCGGGTATGTTTGAGGTTTCGCCGTTGTTTTTAAGCAGTGTGCAAGCTTCAAGTACATTGTCGAACAGTAATTCTATCAATTCAGAATCCATTGCGGGCATTTTGCAGAAAGATACGCGCTTGCCGTTTTCGTGGATATAGAAGTTCTCGGGCGAAGACGACACGAGCATGACGAGTTCACCGTTTACTTCTCTCATGTAGTCCATGACGAATAACGCCGCGTCACGCATGATGGGGAAGGCTTCAACTAGGTAGTTAAAATCGCGCGTATAACGATAGTGCTCCCACATATCGGCCGCACACCAGACACCGCCCGTAAACCAATATGAACAATGTGTGCCCGCATCTTGAACGGCTGTGTCTGCCCAGAGGTCAGTGTTGTTATGTAGTACAAATCCCCGACAGTTGTACATCTTCCGCGCCGTTTCATTGCCGCTCAGGCGCACACGCTCCATGAATTTGAGATAGGGCGTAAAGCATTCAGATAGGTTAGCCGAATCGACAGGCCAGTAGTTCATTTGTAGGTTGATATTCGTTGTATACTTGCCGTCCCAGATACTCAACAAATCACGGCACCATAGACCTTGTAAGGCCGCCGGCAGTAAGCAGTTGCGGCTTGAAGAAGCGAGGATATACCGCCCAAAGTGGAAGAGCAGGCAAATTAGGTAGTCATCAAGGGCTTGTATGTTCTCTTCCTTATCCATGCCCGGTATTAGGCTCATGTCGTCATTCTCGAACGCGTTAAAGAGCGCGTTCATAGACGGCGGGTTTGTGATTCTTTCGGCATTCTCTAAGGAAATGGATGCGCGGTTGTAGAGTTCGCCCCACTCCACTAGCATGTCTGCGTAGCAAGCGTCGAAACCGCGTTCTATGGCCGTTCTTGCGTTAGTAATACATGTGTTCTCTATATCGTTGTCAGCGAAACTTGTTCCGCCAGAGAACGCAAGGACGGCTTCTGTTGCGTTTTCAAAAACGAGTTTGTCGCCGATTGCGCGGGTTCTGCCGTTTGATGTGCCGAATAAGGCACCGCGGAAAATCGGGGCGTTTTCACCGCCACATGAACCGCCCATTAGAATGCCACGCCCACCATCTATCTGTTTCGTGAAGTCCATATGTGTTCCGTAGCTGAATTGGGGCACGCGCTCGCCACGCTCAATGCCCGCGAAGAAACTCAAAACGGGTTCAGACGCGCGGACGCGCACGAGGATAGAGTTTTCGGCGACAGACGCAAAGACTTCCATTATATAGTGAACGCCGTTAATGGTGTATTTTGTTGTCACAGTGGCCGTTTTTAGGTTCAATGTATTTGTGTAGTCAGACACAGGCGCGTCATGTCCGAGAAAATCCATAACGAGTATGCCCAAGGTCGTAAAATGCCTTTGGGTTTCGGGCGTGCCCGTGAGCGCGAGAAGCGCGAGCCGCTCCGCCTCTTCGACCTTGTTTTCGCGCATGAGTTGACGAATCTCGTCTATGTACTTCGCGGCGTCTGGGTTCACGCGGTCACGCGGCCCGCCGTACCAGACTGTTTCTTCGTTCAAAAAGATGTGCTTCTCCTTGACGGCTCCGAGAACTGCCGCGCCAAGGCGACCATTGCCCACAGGCAGAGCCTCGCTATACTTTCCGCTGGGTCTGTCAAATACGATATTATAGTCCATGTTTACCCCTCATACAATAATCAGTATTGATTAGTGAATGTTCAACAAAGTTTATAGAAACATCATAACACGCGCCAATAAATGTGTCAATATCTATTTGACAGAAACTTGTTGATATGTTACTATATCATTGACTAATCAGTGATGATTATTGACACTATTGTTTTTCTGGAGTGATAGCTGTGACGCTGGATTCGTCCTTTATTCCGCTGTTGCGTGAAATCTCACGCGCCGACAGCCCCATAGGCGCTACATATTTGTGCAATTTGTTAGAGCAGTCACAGGCCACAATCGGGCGGCAGCTGATTTATTTGGAGAACAACGGACTTGTGAAAAAGGTCAGCAATAAAGGGCGCGTTGTTACGCAAAAAGGGCTTGATATGTTGCGCCAACATGATGAGAATGACAGCAAGACGAAGCTCGCCGATGAGCTCGTTCGATTGAGTTTCAGTACTGACGCGCGGACGCTTTTGGAGATTATGAGCGTACGGGAGATGTTGGAGCAGAGGACAGCGCAGGAAGCCGCACGTCTAGCTACAGAGCGCGACATTATTATCTTGGAAAACTACGCGTTCGCCCACCGCTATAAAATAGCCAATAACATGCCCGGGGCGCAGGAAGCTTTGGGTTTTCACCTAGAAATCGCGCGTATAGCGGGAAATGACACGCTTAACAAGATTCTTGCGCTGTTACTGACGGGTGAGGACATTCTACCGGCTTTCGCGCGGGTCATGGCTGACGAAACAGATTTGGTTGTAAGAGGGCATTTTGCGATACTAAACGCCATACGCGACAAACAGCCCGAGGTTGCGCGGGCGGCTATGGAAGAGCATTTATTGGAAGTTTCAAAGCGAGTAGACAAGAATTAAAGGGGGATTTTGCATGAAACAGGCAGTTATGGTTACGCCGGGGGAAGTTGTTTATCGCGAGGTTGAAGTGCCGGTTGTTAATGCGGGTGAGATTAAGGTCAAGATGAAGCGTATCGGCGTTTGTGGGTCTGACATTCATGTAGCGCATGGGAAACACCCGTATACGTCGTACCCCGTGGTTCAAGGGCATGAAGTAAGCGGCGAAGTCGTAGAAATCGGCGCAGGAGTGACGAATGTTAAGGTCGGCGACAAGGTGACGATTCAACCGCAGATTGTTTGCGGCAAGTGTTACCCCTGTACTCATGGCATGTACAATGCTTGCGAAAGCTTGCGGGTTATGGGTTTTCAAGCTACGGGTATGTATTCTGACTTTTTTGTGGTTGAAGCAGAAAAGGCACTGGCTTTGCCGAACGATATGAGTTTTGACGACGGCGCAATGATTGAGCCTTTGGCCGTGGCTGTTCACGCCATACGACGCGCGGTTTTCCCAATGGATGGAAAAAAGGTGCTTGTTTTGGGTGGCGGGCCTATCGGGAACTTAGTAGCGCAGACGGCTAAGGCTATGGGCGCTGACAGTGTTTTGTTGTCTGAATTGAGCGCGTTTAGGCTTGAAACGGCTGAAAAGTGCGAAATCAAGACGGTGAACCCCAAAGAGAAGGACTTGTTGGAAGCTATAACAGAAACCTTTGGCGCGGATAAGGCTGACATTATCTTTGAGTGTGTGGGCGTGAACGAAACCATGGAACAGGCGATAAACTACGCGCGCAAGGGTACCAGTATCATTGTCGTGGGCGTTTTCGCCGATTTTGGGCGCGTGAATATGGGTTTTGTGCAGGACCATGAGTTGACGCTTATAGGCTCGGCCATGTATCGCGTTGAGGACTATGTAAAGGCCATTGAACTGGCTTCTACAGGCGCGGTGAAACTGGGTGAACTCATAACACACCGCGTGAACTTCTCAGAATACGCGAAAGCCTATGAAATCGCTGATACGCAGAAAGATTTGGCAATGAAAATCATGGTTGATATGGAGGCGTAGTATGATAAAGCCGTTCCAATACGAACAGACGACTAAGATAATATTTGGTAGTAACTCGTTTCAGAAACTGGGCACTGTTACGGCGCAATACGGGAAACGTGCCTTGTTGGTAACGGGTGCCCCAAATTCGGCGCAACATGATATTTATATACTGGCAAAAGGATTACTGGAAGATGCGGGCTTGAGTGTCAGCCACTTCACGGGCGTTGTACCTAACCCCACGACAGACAGTGTTGACGCGGGCGTTGAGTTAGCTAAATCCTTTAAGGCTGATGTAATTGTAGGTTTGGGCGGCGGCTCGGCTATGGATACAGCCAAAGCAATTGCCGTGGCGGCTGTGAACCAAGGTTCCGCTTGGGATTATCTGTTCTTCAAAAGCCCACAACCTACAAAGACCCTACCCTGCATAGCCGTGAGTACAACAAGCGGCACGGGTTCACAGGTCACACAAGTCGCCGTTATGACAGAAACTTCGACCCAGACAAAGAGCGCGATTTATAATAACCTCATTTACCCGAAAGTAGCCATAGTTGACCCCGCTCTCATGCTCACAGTACCGCCGCATATCACGGCTTCAACGGGCTTTGACGCGTTCTGCCACTGTTTTGAGAGCTACATACACAACGGCGCATCTGTTTATACTGACGCAATCGCTCTTGAGGGCATACGCGCCGTAGGTGAGCACTTGCGCAAGGCCGTGGCTGACGGTTCTGATATGGTCGCACGTGCCGGTATGGCATGGGCTGACCTTTGCGGCGGGCTTGCAATAGCGAACGCTGGAGTGACATTGCCGCATGGTATTGGCATGACAATAAGCGGTCACTGCCCGAATATCATGCACGGTGAGGCACTCGCGCTGACTTACCCGAGTTTCACGCGCTTCACAATGCCATACGCCATGAAGAAGTTCGCCAATGCGGCGCGAGCGCTAAACCCCATGTATAACACAGTGCCGGATGACGAGGCCGCCGCAGGGCTTTGTGAAGAGATTGACGCGCTGTTAAAGGATATAGGCATGTGGCTGAACTTCCCGCAATTCAGGGCTGATATGAGTACAATTAGAAAGATAGCCGACAGAAGCCATGAACTGCCAGATTATAAGAACAATCCGGTTGAGGCGGGGATTGAAGAGATTTTTAAGCAACTGAAATCCGCGTTTGAGCGGGTCTAGGAATAATAAGACAAAAGGATAGGCGGTTGCGCCTGTCCTTTTAGTTTACAATTTATCACTTGATTATATCATATAGCGGTATATAATACTATCAGCGAATTCACCAAATAAATATCCCCTCACTGATGTGGCTAAAACGATAAAGCGGAGGTGAAAGCATTGGGCGCAAGTGTCATTACCAATATCACAATCGAGATTTTTTGCAGCGCATTGTGCGTTTTGTGACACTATTGTGAACTTCGGTTTTGTATAATGAAGAAAGAGGTGAAAATGCTGTCTTTTGGAAGGTGAAAATCATGAGTGGCTTGTAACGGCGGGCATTATAACGGCAATTCTCAAAGCAAATCGTAAATAACCAATCTGCTGGAGGACAAAACAACATGAAGAAGCGAATTTTAAGCATCATACTTACACTCGTAATGGTGATTACGTTGTTGCCAACCGTAGTGTTCGGTGACAACAGCGAAATACTGTGCAGACACGAGCATGACGTGGTTTGTGGCTTTATTGATGGCGTGAACGACGCTGAATGCAACCACGAACACGACGAGTTTTGCGGTTTTTTAACCACACCGACCAACAAAAACGAAACAGGGCATGTAGAAACTTGCGTCTATCAGCCGGATTTTGACGCATGGGACTGTGATATTGACAACTGCCAATGCACGTTGTGTATCGATTCACGAGAAGATATAGCCAACCAACCAATGGTTATGGCGCAAGTAACGTCCAACAAAACACTCTACTTCCCGGGCGACGGCAAGCTTTACACCATTGATAGAATCTTGTCTGAACCCGATGCCCCACCCTACCCCAACCAGACCGAATTTACGGGCGATGGTTGGAGCGGAAGCGGCACAACCCTAATTCTTAATGGGCTGGATTTCAGCACAAACGCCGACTGTGCATTGCTTATGGGGAATAACACAACACTCACCTTAGCCCCCGGTAGCCAAAACAAATTGACCGTTGACCATGAGAGTTTTGTTACTACAGGTGTTATACTCTTAGGAGACGCGACTATTAACGGCACGGGCAAGCTTGATATAACCAGCAAAGACCGCGGAATCGCCGGTGGGGGCACCCATCTGGCTATTGACGGGCCTACTATGACGGTCAAAAGTACCAATACCGTTCCTGAATACTACCCAGCCGGTATTGATTTTCAGCTTGCAGAAACTTCAATCAATATCTCGAATGCCAACATCACTTTTACTGATTGCAAAATAGGTATGAATATAGTTGACGGCAATGTTACAATCAACAACTCTACTGTTAAAGTCACAGGAGCCGAACACAATGGTATTGTTACGGGCTTTGACGGTAATCACCCTAGCAGTGGCGTAATGACCATAACCAACTCTACAGTTGAAGTGTCCGCAGGAACACAAAGCAACGCGCTTAATGTTGGCACTAACCTAGTTATAACCAACTCAAACGTAACCACAAGCACGATCGGCAACTATGCGGCCATATTCGCCAGAGGTACAACCGTTATTAACAACTCAACAATGGTTGCTACCGCTCCGGGCAGTAGCGGTATCTGGTCTTTAGGGGATTTATCTATCAGCGGAACGAGTCATGTCACAGCGACAAGTAAGTATAATGGAATTATCTCTGAAAGCAATCTGGTTATCAATGGCGGGACAATCAACACAACCGTAGCGGACGATTACCCGGCCATTTATGTCAAGGGTACGACTTCTATCAGCAACTCAACGCTGACTATTGCCGCTCCAAACAGTATCGGTATCAGTTCCGAGCAGGCATTATCAATCAGCGGAACAGGGGGCGTGAGCGCAACCGGTAAATCATATGCTATTTATTCCCCTGAGGATATTACCATCAGCGGCGGAACAATTACCGCAAGCGCAACACTCTATATGGCTATCAGTTCCAAAAAAACATTAGCCATCAGCGGTACTTCAAATATCACGGCAACTTCAAGCAGCGGATGGCCTGCGATACAGGGTGACACCGCAGTTAATATCACAGGTGGCACTACTTCCGCAACTGGCATAGGAAGTCATGGTATTGTTTCGAATGGCCCAATCAGTATTAGCGGCGGAACGGTTACCGCAAACTCAACAGGTAATATTGGTATCTATACCCCTGATACACTAACCATCAGTGATACCGCGAAAGTTACTGCAACTGCTAGCGGTACATGGCCCGCAATACAAACGGGCGGTAATATCAGTATTACAGGCGGCACTACCATTTCAACAGCTACAGGCAGCCACGGTATTGTTTCAACGGGGGTTATCAGCATTAGCGGTGGTATTGTTGATGCAACAAGCAATGCTACTTATGGTATTTTTTCAGCAAATTCCATAAACATCACCGACGGATACATACATGCAAAGGGGTTCACCGGGTATTCCGGTATTACCGCAAGGGATATAAGCGGAACAACCCCTGCGACAGCGAAAATTTCTCTGGCAGACCCGCTGTTTGAAAAGAATGAAGGCAAGATTGGGTTTACTCCTCCGTTCACCTTTAATAACGCACAAAGAAGCTGGACGTCGTTTATCCCACAAGATGCTACCGACCTAACGTATAACAGTGATACAGGCTTGATGACCAATGCCTTAACCGAGGTATGGATTGGAAAGTTGAACACTGTGACCTTTGACAGCCAAGGTGGCAGTGCGGTAACTTCGCTAGAAGATATTTTTAGCGGTTCAACCATATCTGCCCCAACTGCCCCGAATAAGAGCGGTTACACATTCGGCGGTTGGTATACCGAATCAGCTTGTACAACCTTGTGGAATTTCGGAACAGATATAATAATAGAAGATGTTACGCTATATGCAAAGTGGACAAGAGTCATTCCGCCGTCCTATGACGAACCAACGCCCTCACCAAAACCTACACCCACGACACCGCCAATCAGTAACATTACAGACTCCAAACAGGAAGTCAAACAGGACGTAACAATCAACATCGTAGTATCAGGCAATGACAGGAGTAAATCAAACTCCCCTGTTGTGTCAGTAACGGTTAAAGATACGGCTCTAAGAGTTGACATACCCCAATCGGTTTTGACTGACGCAATCAAGCAAGCAACCGATTTAGCCAAAAACAGTGACGAAAAGACGACAGTCACGCTTGATTTGAAGACCTCCGAAAACTTTAAGACGGTTGGGGCTGTGTTGCCTGTTGAGTCTGTTACTAAGCTGGCCGAAACGGTTGATAACCTCGTTATTCAGACGGCGTTTGCGTCCGTCAACCTTAACAGCGACGCGCTAGTTGGTGTCGCGAGTGAGGCAAGTGAGAGTATAACAATAACCGTGACGGTGGTTACCTCAACAGTTTTGCCACAGGCAACTCAAGCGCTTATAGGTGATAAGCCGGTATACGACTTTACGATAACTAGCGGTAACAAGAATATCAGCGAATTCGACAATGGCAGAGCAACAATCACAATACCCTATACATTAGCCGAAAGCGAGAAGCCCGGCAATGTCGTTGTCTATTACATCAACGACGCAGGCGAACTCAAGGTTGTGAAGAACTGCCATTATGACAGCAAAACGAAGATGGCCAGTTTTTCGACGACACATTTTTCGAAATACACGATAGCAAGCATGAGCATAAACTACACCGACGTTCCCGATGACTGGTTCACGAGCGCAGTCGAGTATGTGAGTGTGCGTGAATTATTTAACGGTATTGGTAACAACAAATTTGACCCTAATGGCATAATGACAAATGCGATGTTTGTTACGGTTCTTGCCAATTTGGACGACGCTAATATCACAAACACGCTTGGTGGCGCATGGTACGCCCCCTATATCAAGTGGGCAACGGAAAACGGCATAATAAGCAGCGATTTTGACCCGAACGCCGCTATAACGCGCGAAGAGATGGCTGTCGTGATGTATAACTACATTCAACACAAGAATCTCACGCTTGCAGAAGTCAACTCCACTCCGTTTGGTGATATCGACCAAGTAAGCCCAGCGGCCAAAACCGCCGTTGAGTACATGAAGAAACATGGGCTAATTGTCGGCTCTAGCAACAACTACATGCCCAAAAACACCACGACAAGAGCCGAGGGTGCGATTGTGTTCATGAATGTGATTCAGGTGTTAGCTAAATAGCAGTATAGATACCTAATTTTCCGCCATGCTTTATTGTTCGAGAGCCTGATTAACATTCCGGTTAAGCAGGCTCTATTGTGTTTAGGCGTATTAAGCGCAAATTCTCACATTGAGAATGCGCATCAAACGAATGGCAAAAAATATGATATACTTCTCTAAGACGAACACCTTGTATGATATATTCACCGGGCTTTTGTCAATATTTTGAATTTGGCTTCGGAGTTTGTTTAGTCAGGCTTTTAGCGTTTATTTTAAGTTTATTGCAAGGTGTGAAGAGTTTGACTCTTTCTCAAAATGAATAAAAAAACCTAGGTTGTCAAATAATAGCTGTATCTTAGAACGCAATAACGAAAGTTAATAATACAAAACTACGCCAAAGCCGTAAACCAAGTAACGCACGAGGAGGAGTTTTTTTGAAAGCTACCGGCATTGTTAGAAGAATAGATGACCTAGGACGCGTGGTAATACCCAAAGAAATACGCCGTACATTACGTATTCGAGAAGGCGACCCATTGGAGATTTTCACCGATAGAGAAGGCGAGATAATTTTAAAGAAGTATTCGCCTATCGGTGAATTGGGCGCGTTTGCCAAAGAGTATGCAGAATCACTGGCACAAACCGCAGGGCACATCACTTGTATAGTCGATAAAGACCAGATTATCGCCGTGTCAGGCGGGGCGAAGCGTGACTTTATCGAGAAGCACATCAGCTCTGAACTGGAGAAGGTCATCAACGGGCGCGTGCCGCTCACGGCTACGCGCAGTGAAGCCAGTTTTGTGCCGATTCTGGAGGACGAAACAGACCAGAGTTACAATAATGAGCTGATAACCCCGATTATTTCAGAGGGCGACGTGCTCGGCGCGATTGTGTTCTTGTCGGCCGATAAGAAGATGGGCGATGTTGAGAGCAAGCTGGCACAGACGGCGGCGGGCTTTTTAGGCAAGCAGATGGAACAATAAAGAATGGCGATTACTTATAGCCTGGAGCCTGTATTGGGCTACAGGCTTTTGTTTTGAGGTGATTTTGTGGATTTATTCAACAATCTGGAACTAAATAAGGCACGTGTTCGGGAGAGATTTTCTGACTGTGGGGATTTGGTCGGGCGCGACATTGTTGTGGGCAAGGGCGAGGGCGTTGCGGTTTGGCTCTGTTATATTGATATGCTCACGAGTAAGGATTATATTGATGAGAATATTGTGTCAAAGCTTATATTCTCGCTCAAAGACATTGAAATGCCACAACCAAGCGATTTGGATATTATTTTCAACAATGGTGTTTCATCATCTGATATTAAGCCCGAAACAGATTTTGAGAAAATCATTACGGCTGTACTGTCGGGCGACACTGCTCTGTTTGTTGACGGTTGTGACTCGGCCTTTATTGTTTCAACAAAGGGTTTTGCAAACCGTGGAATTCCTAAGGCCGAAACTGAGGTTACGGTTCAAGGTTCGAAGGAGGCGTTTTCAGAGGTCTTTCGTTTTAATACTATGCTCATACGGCGGCGTATTCGTGATTCGCGGCTTAAAATTAAACAGCAGACAATCGGACGGCGGTCAAAAACCGACATTGCGCTTGTGTATCTCGATGATGTCGTCAGACCGCAGATTCTTAAAGAAACAGAGAAGCGACTCTCGCGAATCGACATCGACAGTATCTTGGATGTGGGCATGATTGAACAACTCATCGAAGACGATTCAAACTCACCGTTCCCGCAAATGCAGATAACCGAACGCCCCGACAAGGCGGCTTCTGCTATTTTGGAGGGGCGTATAGCGATTGTGGTTGACACCACGCCCTTTGTTTTGCTTGTACCCGCGACGCTTAATGTGTTCTTCCAGACCTCGGAGGATTACTACGGGCGGAGTGGGATTATGTCGTTCGTGCGGTTGTTGCGGTTCTTTGCGGCTTTAATTGCGATTGCCGCGCCCGGATTGTATCTGGCTGTAACAGTGTTTCATCCGTCTATGATACCGACCATGCTGGCGTTTAAGTTCGCGGCGGCACGGCAAAATATACCTTTTCCGGCGATTGTTGAGTTACTGCTTATGGAAGCTGCGTTTGAGTTGTTGCGTGAAGCGGGCATTAGGCTACCTAATGCCGTGGGCGCGACAATCGGCATTGTCGGCGGCCTCATTATCGGTCAATCAGCCGTTGAAGCAGGCATTGTCAGTCCGATAGTGGTAATTGTCGTTGCGCTCACAGGTATTGCGGGCTTCGCCGTGCCGAATTACCCATTTGTGTCGGGCATTCGGTATATGAAGTATACTATCACACTCGCTTCAGCGTTTTTGGGCTTCTTCGGCTTCTGGGCGGCTGTGATTTTGATTCTGACACATCTCGCGTCACTCAAATCGTTCGGCATTCCGTACCTCTTCCCGTTTGCGGCGGGTGAAATCAATGAAGGTAGTGACGCTAAGGACACAATGTTCAGAATGCCGCTCCGAAAGATGCTTAAACGCCCCATTTTCGCGAACCCCGCGGCCGCTACGCGCATGAAGCCCGTGCCGCGTGTCAAGGAATAGAAAAGGAGGGATTGTATGTTTTCTGAAAACAACCGCATATCAAACAGACAGTTACAAGCCCTTTTGATTCTTGACGTGTTCGGCACGGGCATTGCGGCGTTGCCGTCTATCACAGCGCGGTTCGCTCTCCAAAATGGCTGGATTTGTGTTATTGTTGGGACGTTTATCGCGCTTATTTTCATACTCTTGATGAACGTAATCGCTTCTCGTTATGCGCATTTGACCTTCCCCGAATACACCGCGAAGATTATCGGAAAGCCATTGGCCGTTGTTCTGTCGGGCGTGTTCGTGTTTAAGATAATCGTTACGACCGCGCTGGAGCTGCGATTCTTCGGTGAAATTGTTAGGCAGGCATTATTGTTTGACACACCGTTCTTTGTGATTTGCGCGGCGTTATTGTTGATAGCGGGCTTCACGGCAAGCAAGGGTTATGAAACGCGGGCGCGGCTCGCGGAGTTACTCATTGTGGCTATGCTCGTGCCGCTTCTTCTAGTCTTTGCCGTGTCTGCCACACAAGCAGATTATAGCAACCTCCTACCAATCGGGCATGTGTCAATGGACGGGCTTTTCGCGGGCGGGTACCAAACAGCCTTCGCGTTCACGGGCTTCGAGTTCACACTACTCGCCTACCCTTACCTAAGAAACCCTAAGGCAACCACGAAGCGCGTCATGCAAGCGGGCGCGGCAACAGGCATCTTCATGGCAATCATCACGGCCATAACAATAGCGCGTTTCGGCGGCGCAAGCACGGCGCGGCTCATCTGGCCTGTTATTGACATGATGGACACAATCAACCTACCCGGGTCAGTCCTTGAACGGCAGGGGGCGCTTGTAATGAGTTTCTGGATTATCTCCGTTTTCTCGATTGTATCGGCCGGGTTGTTCTTCTCGTCATTACTCTTGCGCGATATAACCCGACGTGGCAAACACACGCTCTATATTGTAATTGTCATGGGACTGATTTTCATTGCGACAACCCTACCGCGCAATGTGGCAATGGCTTTTGAGTGGCTTTGGCTCATAAACTCCACTTTGGGGCTGTTCTATTTGCTGATTCTGCCTGCTCTTCTGCTGTTGATTTCGAGTCTAAGGGGGCATAGGGCATGAAACGTGTGTTAATTATGTTGGTTATGACTCTAATGCTTACGGGTTGTTGGGACCAAGTGGAGCTTGAATCGCGTGACTTTGTTGTGACAATCGGTGTGGATAAAGACGAAGAAGGCGGATTCACGGTGTTTACGGTTCTACCCGTGCTGAAAGCCGTGAATGAAAATAGAGGTGAGAATACAAAGATTGTAAAATCGGCTACGGCACAAACGGTTAAATCGGCTATGTCAGAGATTGACGCGACGGCTTCAACAACTATGTATTATGGGCATACAAAGCTGATTGTTCTTGGTGAAAAATTACTTGAAGATGTTCATGCGCTAAAAGAAGTCCTTGATGCGCTAGATTTGCGGAATGATATTTCAAAGAGCGTTTACCTCACGGCTCATTCGGGCGATTTGGGCAAGTTCCTAGAAACAGACTTCAAGCAAACGCCACTTCTGGGACTGTTTATTGCCAACTATTACAATAAATTCACGGGCAAGAACCCCGAAACCTTCCCATTGACACTCATTATGGCGATTAAGCAATTGGAGGAAAGCGAGGAGGTTTTAATACCACAAATTGACGAGTCTGACGGTGATGTAATTGTGAGCGGGGCTGTCGCGTTGTCAAGTGGGGCGCTTCGCGGTTGGGTCGAGGGCGACTCATTGCGTGGGCTGATTTGGCTGAACGGCGGCGGTACTGACGCGATTATCGCGACAGAGTATGAGGGGTATAATGTCAGCGTGAAAATAAGCGAAAACCATATCAAGCGTCATTATTCCGTGTCTGACGGTGTGCTTGTGGCTAAGTACGACATGCGCATTGAATGCGCAATTGAGGAATTCACGCTGGACGAAGCGATTGCGTCACAGGATATTCTTTTGGCGATTGAAAAACAACTGTCAGATAGTATCAATAATGATATCAATACGACCGTCAAGACGTTTCAAACAATCGGCATGGACGGCGTTCACCTCATTAACAGCGTTCGCAAACACGCCTATTCAGTGTATGAACAACTCGGTGACGACCTCGCCAAAGCATTTGCCAACGCGTCTGTCATACCAAACGCGCAAATTCATATCAGAAACACGGGCGGTCGAAAATAGCCACAATGCTTGCCTAAAGCGTAAACCTATGTTACTATAAGTCAACCAAAGCATGAGGGGTGACTTTATGGGCAAGCTGATAATAATGTCGGGGCCAAGCGGTGTGGGCAAAGGGCCGATTACCAAAACCCTTGAGGCCTATCTGAAAACAACGGGAAAGCGTTATGCGCGGCACATACTCTATACGAGCCGCGCGGCGCGCCCCGGTGAAGCAGACGGGGTGACATACCATTTCAGAACAGCAGACGAGTTGGCGTTACTCTCGAAAACCGATGGCTTCCATACATATGACATACGTAAGGGCGAACAGCTTCAAGCCATTGACTTCAATAAGTTGAAGCAGGAGCTTGAAGCGAACGACTTTGTATTTCTCGAGATTTTCTCTGAACAGATTGATTGTGTTTGTGAATTTTGCAAAGAAATCGGCTTTGATTATCGGCGCGTGTTCATAACCCCTCTTTCAGAAGACGACTTTGAATATTTAGGTTGTAAGAATGATTGCGAGCGAGAGATAGCGACAAGGGCTGTCATGCTCACAAAGCTGACAAACCGTGGCACGGAACCGCGGCAGAATATTGAAAAACGCGCCGGGAATGCGTACAACGAGATGCGCGAAGGTGGTAGCAGTGACACGGTTGTGTTCACGAACCATTATGGCGAGGATAACGCCGCTTTATGGGGTGAGCTGGAACGACTTTTCAGCTCTCCAAAGGGGTTGGAAGTCCTTAGTACCTTCCGAAAATTCTTAGAGGTAATCGGCACGAACGAATAACATTAAAGAGGCCCGACAGGTGTTGTCGGGCTTCTTTGTCAGTCTGTAACCGTTATCTCACGCAAGTCAATATTCATGGGGCCGATAAAGGGCTGTGTGACATTCAGTGGTACGCTCACCTCGTAGTATGCCTCTTTCCGCATAGTTATCGTATGCAGGCCATATTCTAAGCTAACCTTAATCGGGGTTATACCAATGTACGCGTTATCTACATAAACGTCCGCGCCGGACGGATTCGTTGTGAGTTCAACAACGCCGACTTCAACGACTTTTTCAAGGTTTACCGTAACAGTCTGATTCGCGGCATTCACCGTGATTGTCTTAGAATACTCCGAAAAGCCCGATTTGGTGACCACTAACT